>NZ_AP018449.1:2835924-3160136 GCF_003966895.1 Methylomusa anaerophila
ACATCACCGCCGCCTCGCTAAACAACCAGGGCGGACAAATCCAGGCCCTGGGCAATGTAGGCATCCAACTCGGCGGCACATTCCGCAATGCGCAAAGCCTGGTGCGGGCCGGTCAAACCCTCACCATCCGCGCCGCCGCCATCGACAACACCAATACCCAGGAGACAAACCAGGGGATCGAAGGCCGGTCGGTAAATCTTACCGCCGCCCAAATCGACAACAGCCAGGGCGCCATCCGGGCCAACGAAACCTTGACCCTGACCGGCAGCGGTCAGATCAACAACAGCCAGGGCTTGGTCTCTGCCGGAAAAACCCTTACCCTGCAAGATGCCAACCTGGACAACAAGACCCTGCAGATCAACAACAGCGGCGGAACATTGATCGCCGGGCAGCAACTCAATATCAACAGCGCCGGCCTCACAGGCGACGGCAAAATCGTAAGCCAGGGCGATCTTACCATTAAACTCACCCAAGACTATACCCACACCGGTGAACTGGAAGCCAACGGCGACCTCAAACTGGAAACCGCCGGCGCCTTCACCAACAAAACAGCCCTTCAAGCCGGGAACAGCCTTACCGTCATCGCCGGCAGCATCGACAACACCGTAGACGGTCAAATCAGCGGCAAAAACACCGCCGTTGCCGCCGATACCCTTACCAACCGGGGACTCATTGACGGCGGCACAACCCTGATCGAGGCAGGAACCCTCAACAATCTGGGAACCGGCCGTATCTACGGCGACCAACTGGCCATTGAGGCCAATACCCTCACCAACGATGTGGAAAATGGCACGGCGCCCGCCATCGCCGCCCGCAATCGCCTGGATATAGGCGCCCAGACCCTTGTTAACCGGGAACACGCCCTCATCTACAGTGACGGCGACATGGCTGTCGGGGGCAGCCTGGCGGCAGACAAAACAGCAACCGGCCAGGCAGCCGTAGTCAACAACAACAGCGCCACCATAGAAGCCCGGGGCAATCTCAGCCTCTTTAGCCATGAAATCAACAACACCAACGAACACTTCAGCACCGTCATAGAAAAAACCCAGGAACAACAAATGGAAGAATACCAAGGTAGCGGATCTCCTAACCGCTACCTTGCCGGCACCCCCGGCGTCTACATCTATAACGACGAATCCGACCATCTCCAAACTCCCGCAGGCGGATTTGAGAGCTGGCTGGCCTACCGTTACACCCGGACGACAATGGAAAGCAAAGTAGAAACCTCCGACCCCGGTCAAATCTTATCCGGCGGCGCCATGCAAATCATCGCCGACACCGTCACCAACGACAAGAGCAAAATCATCGCCGGCGGCACCATAAGCGGCAGCATTGGCGCCTTAAACAACATCGGCTTCGAGGGACAGCGCATCACTACCGACAGCGGCACCGTCACCTCCTACTGGCGCAACCACCGCCGCGGCCGCGATGATACCGGCAGCAGTTCAACCGGGTATAACCCGCCAGACGTGATTCAGAATATCACACTGGCGGAAGGGGAGTATCAAGAAAACGCGGCCCCATCACTAGACAGCGCCAAACCAGGCGACCGATCAAGCGGCAGCGTCCAGCAAACGGCAGCCGGAGCAAATCCTGCCGGTGTCGCCACTAACGGCGGCGCTGCCGTCACCGCCGGCGTCACTGCCGTCGCAGCCGGCGCCACAGCCGGCACCGCAGTCGTCACACCCGGCGGCGCTGCCGTCCTACCCGGCGTCCAGGTTACGACCCCTACCGGCAAAATCATCCGCACGGGCGGAGTTAACATCCAGCTAGCCAACAACAGCCTCTTTACAATCAACAAAAACCCCAACAACAACTTCCTGTTCGGGGTAGACCCCCAATTCGCCAACAACCAGCAATGGCTTTCCTCCGAATACCTGCTCAACAACCTTTCCTTCCAACGCGGCGACCCGCCCCCACGGTTAGGCGACGGTTTCTATGAACAAAAAATGATCCAGCAACAAGTAACACAACTCACCGGCAGGCGTTTCCTCAAAGACTTCACCAACGACCAGGACCAGTACCAAGCCCTGCTGAACAACGCCTTAGCCTATGCCCAAGACCACCAATTGACCGTTGGCACACCCCTCACCGAAGACCAGATGGCCGAACTGACAAGCGACCTGGTCTGGCTGGTGGAAAAAGACGTGATCCTGCCGGACGGCCAAACAACGCGGGCGCTGGTACCCCAACTCTACGTGTGCGCCCTCAAAGAAGGCGACCTAGCTGCCTCAGGAGCTTTGCTCTCCGGCTATGACGTAAAGCTCAACCTCAGCGGCGACCTCACCAACAGCGGCGGCATCGCCGGCAACAACCTGGTCGCTCTGACCGCCGAAAACATCCGCAACCTCGGCGGCAGCATCCGGGGCAACAACCTGGACCTGCAAGCCCGAACCGACCTTGACAACATCGGCGGGCGGCTGGAAGCCGTCAGCAGCCTTACCGCCCAGGCCGGCAGAGACCTCAATCTCGTCACCACCACCACGGCCGCGGCCAACGACAACGGCAGCCGCACCGTCATCGACCGAATCGCCGGCCTCTACGTCACCGGCAGCAACGGGCTGCTCCTGGCCAGCGCCCAACGCAACGTCAACCTCACCGCCGCCGAAATCAACAACAGCGGCACCGACAGCCAAACCACCCTTGCCGCCGGGCAGGACCTCAACCTCGGCACCGTCGGGCAAAGCGGCAGCAACCGCCTGGTCTGGGATGGCAACAACCGGCGCAGCGACAGCTTCAGCAGCGAAACCGGCACCACCATCCAAACCCAGGGCAGCACCGAACTGCAAGCCGGCAATGACCTCAACGCCAGAGCCGCCTACCTGGACAGCCAAGGCCCCCTCACCCTCACCGCCGGCCGCGACGTCAACCTGACAGCAGGCCAGAGCAGCGACAATGTGGAGGAAAACCATCAGCACAAAGGCACCAGCGGCTTCTTCTCCAGCACCACCTACACCACCCACGACCAAGTTCAGGAAACCCTAAGCCAGGGCACCACCCTTTCGGCCGACAGCATCAGTGTCCAAACCGGCCGGGACATCAACATCAGCGGCAGCAACGTAGCCGCCACCCATGACGTAACCCTGCAGGCCGGCAACGACATTACCCTTACCGCCGCCCAACAAACCTCCCAGGAAGAACACATGCGCCAGCAAAAAACCTCCGGCCTCTTCAGCAGCGGCGGCCTCGGCTTCACCATCGGCAGCAAAAGCGAAAAAACCACCCTCGATCAACAAACCATGGAGCAAGCCGGCAGCACCATCGGCTCCATCGACGGCAACGTCAACCTCATTGCCGGCAACCAAGTCAACAGCGCCGGGACTACAATTATCAGCGGCCAGGACACCAACATCAGCGGCAAAAATGTCACCATCGACAACACAGTAAACACCTACGACAGCCAGTACAAATACGAATTCAAGCAAAGCGGCCTGAGTGTATCCTTAGGCGGCGGCGTAATCGATGCTGCCACGGGTGCTTATAACGACATCCAGCGCTCGGGTCAGGTACAGGATGACCGGCTTAAAACGCTGTATGAGTACAAAGCCGTTAAAGATCTTGAGAAACTGAAGGACTTCAAAGGCAACCTGACAAAAGGAGTGGGTGTCAACGTCAGCATTGGCAGCACAACAATCACATCCGAGCAAAACACCCATGTGGAAAGCGTCAACCCATCCAACATCAGCGCCGGCGGCAACGTCAACATCACCGCCACCGACGGTAATGTCAACCTCAAAGGGACCAAAATCACTGCGACTGAGGTCACCTTGGACGCCGAAAACGACATCAACCTCGACGCCGCCCAAAACCAACAACAGATTGATGGCAAAACCAGCTCCTCCTCCTGGTCTTTAGGCGGCACCATCGGTGTAGGCTACTCCGGTAGCTTCGGCAGCAGTAGCGGCAAAAAAAACGGCAACGCTGTGACCAATACCGGCAGCGTCATTGATGCCAGCGGCACAGTAACCCTAAAATCCGGCAACGACACCAACATCACCGGTTCCCAGGTAATAGGCGAAAAAGTAAAAGCCGACATCGGCGGCAACCTCAACATCGCCAGCCTGCAGGACAGTGATGACTACGCGGCGAACAATCAAAGCATCGGCTTTGGTTTCGGCACCGGCAAGATCAGCGGGACAACGGGCTCCTTCAATACCGGCAAGACCAACTCCAACTATGACAGTGTCACTGGTCAGGCAGGGATTTTTGCCGGGGCGGAAGGCTTTGATATCTACGTGGAGAAAAATACCGACCTGAAGGGTGCGGTGATTAGCAGCGAGGCTACGCCGGATAAGAATAAGCTCAGTACCGATACGCTGACATTCTCCAATCTGGAGAATAGAGCGAAGTATCTATCAAGTAGTATTGGAGTTAATTACAACAGCAAGCTTACTCCAGGGATGAAATTGGGTGATTTGGGTCTAACTCCCAATATTGGCGTTACTGTTAGTGGTAATGCAGATAGTACCACAAAATCGGCTATATCGCCTGGAACTATTGAAGTTAGGAGCAATCCTAATGCCGATCTGTCCAATCTCAGCCGTGATCCGAGCGGTGCATTAAATGCGTTAGGCAAGATTTTTGATAAGAAAACAGTACAAGAGAAGCAAGAATTAGCAAATCTATTTGTTCAAGAAGCCTCTACCGCCATTGGCGATTTAGCAGATGCACAACTGAAAAAAGCAATTAATGATGCAGCTAAATATAAAGATACAAATCCAGCGGCATATAATGAAGCCTTACAACAAATTGCCTTATGGAAAGAAGGCGGAACAAACAAGGTATTGTTAGATACTTTGATGGGTGGTATTATAGCCAGCATTGGCGGTGGAAATATTGGCGCGGGTGCGCTTAGCGGTGGATTAAATGGATTGCTCCAAGGAGAATTATCAAAGATTACAGATCCCGCAGCGCGTCAATGGGCAAGCTTGATACTTGGAGCAGCAGCATCAAAGATAGTCGGCGGAGATGCTTTTACAGGCGGTAGCATAGCTAGTGGCGATACGAAGTATAACTCGCTAGATCATAGTGAGCAAATACAGTTCGCAGCAGATTTAACACTGGCATTTGTTGGTAAGGGCAAAACAACCGAAGAAGTAAAGAACAATGTTAAAGACGTGATTCAAAAATGGATAAATATAGATGCTGAAACAAATCCGAACCTAAAAGATACTGATCCACCAACTATATCGTTATTAAAAGCTGCTGCAGATGTACTAGGTCTAGGAGATACTTGGAAATTCGATAGTAATGAAAGTTTGACTAATAATTTAAATGCCTTCAAGCAGGCTCTGGATTTTCAGAAAAAAATTATTTTTGAATTTAAAGTTGGGGACTATGGTATCAGGATTATAGACGACAGAGATGATCAACAGAAAAAAGCCTATGCCCTTACAGAAGAATGGGCTCGTGGTTTAATATCTATGGGTTTCTTTGTTGGTAGTGGCGGTAAGGCAAAAGATATAGTTATTGGCGCAGCTAGAGCTGAAGAAGTAGCCACAGGAGCTAAAGTATTTTGGTCAGGTGGAGACGCTGCAAAGAATATAGCGGCATCTTGGGCAAAAGCAGGTGGTGCAACAACACTTGAAATGACGCCGGAAGGCATTGCACTGGCAGAAAAAACAAAAGAAATGCCTTGGTCACAGGCAAAGCCTCTTTGGGAGGAACTATCTAGAGACTTTGCAAAATCAGCTAGTGGCGAAGTACATGTATTCCAGAAAGCAGAAGGAGTTAGCTTGCAAAGCATATGGGGAACTGTTGAGTATAAAGAATTGATGGCAAATCCTAATGTTACAAAATTTACTTTTCACGTACTAATGGGTGATGGCTCTATACGGGCGTTTACAATTGCTAAATAACTGTTATTTAATTCGAACGCAAAGGGATGGGAATCTATGAGTGTTGATGTTAGCAAAAAGTATTTTCTCATGAGTTTTAAATTTGATAAATGTAAGCCAGAAGATTTTGGGTTAACTGTTGTGTCTCAAGAAGCTCCGGAGACTTATGTTGATTCAAATGAAAACTCACGTTGGGTTAAAAAGGAGATGTATGATTTTGGATGGGGAAATGAATGTGGTTTTATGAGAATTCCGCAACTAGAGTTTGAAGATCTTTGGGAATTACTCATAAACTCAAGTATTCAAGAAAATAAATATGGTGCTGCATACATAATTGAGAAAGAATATGCATGCAAATTGATGAATCATCTATTAGACATTTTAAATAAGTCTGACTTTACTTACATCAGTTCATTCAAAGAAGCGGCTGAAATACTTAATTTAAAGCAAGTCAGAAATAGGTGTGAAACTATTGGCAAAACGTATCAGGAAGTTGAAAATGATTACAATAACTGGAAGTATATCGCTAACAAGGTTTTAGAATTGATATCTAATAAGTAAAGAGACGATAATGCGACAGGGGACGGATATTCCCTGTCGTATCGGGAAAATCAATATGAGTCAAGGGACGGTTCGTTGACTCAAAGCCATCTGTGGCTACCAAACTTACCAGGACCTTAAACAAATCGGTAAACAATTTAAAGACGGTTTCACTGCCAAAGACCTGAGCACAGGTACCGGTGTTAGCGTCAGCATCGGCAGCAGCCAAATGACCGCCGAACAAACAACCCACGCCGAAACCGTCAACCCGTCCAACATCAACGCCGGCGGCAACGTCAACATCACCGCCACCGACGGGGATATCAACCTGATAGCGACAAACATCCATGCCATCGACGTCCTGCTCGACGCCAAGCAAAACCTCAACCTCGACGCCGCCCAAAACCAACAACAGATCGACGGCAAAACCAGCTCCTCCTCCTGGTCCTTGGGAGCATCCTTCGGCCTTGACGGCAACTTTACCGGCCTGACCGGCGGCTTCGGCTCCGGCCACGGCACGGAAAACGGCAACACGGTAACCCATACCGGCAGCGTCATCGACGCCGCCGGCACCGTAACCCTCAAATCCGGCAACGACACCAACATTATCGGTTCCCAGGTCAAAGGCGACAAAGTTGTGGCCGACATCGGCGGCAACCTCAACCTCGCCAGCACGCAGGACAGTGATGACTACGCGGCGAACAATCAAAGCACCGGCATTGGTTTCGGCACCGGCAAGATCAGCGGTACAACGGGCTCCTTCAATACCGGCAAGACCAACTCCAACTATGACAGTGTCACCGGTCAGGCAGGGATTTTTGCCGGGGCGGAAGGCTTTGATATTTATGTGGGGAAGAATACCGACCTGAAGGGTGCGGTCATTGCGAGTGATGCTACGCCGGATAAGAATAAGCTGAGTACCGATACACTGACTTACTCGGATATTCAAAATAAGGCAGAGTATAGCGCAAGCAGTGTTGGAGTTGGCTACGCTGCAGGCAAAGACGCCAATGGCAAAGATGTTGCCGATAAAGACAAAGGATTAATACCCAATATTGGGGTAACAGCCAGCGGAGAAGCCTCCAGTACCACAAAATCGGCTATTTCTCTGGGAACTATTGATATTCGCAGCAATCCCACCCAGGATATCTCTAATCTAAACCGCACACCGGAAGGCTCCATAAATGCGCTAGGTAAGATTTTTGACAAACAGACTGTTAAAGAACAACAAGAATTGGCAAATTTATTTGGCCAAGAAGCATTTAAGGCTATTGGTAATCTTGGATTAACTGAAGGTAGTCCTGAAAAAGTGTTTCTTGATGCGTTTGCTGGCGGACTAATGGCTCAACTTGGCGGAGGAAGTTTTGCTTCTGGCGCTGCTGGTGCAGGATTTAATCAACTTGTTCAGCTGGAATTAGCTAAGATTACAGATCCTGCATTACATCAATGGGCTAGTGCGGTTGTAGGTATCGCAGCCGCTAGTGTTGTTGGCGGTAATGCACAGACCGGAGCAAGTACGGCGGTTAGTGAGACAAGGAATAATTGGTTCTGGGGTGCACATGTACTTGCAAGGACAGCTGCAATTTCAGCATTTAGATATTTATCTAGTACACCTGCAGGAAGGGCGGCACTTCAAAAATTAGAAATTTATTCAGAAGAAGCGTTGATTGCCAGTGAAGAAATGATGGCAAAAGTTGTGAATGAAGCGAATGCACTCATGACACGTTTTGGAATACCTGGGCGTGTTCAATCCCGTATTAACTTAATAACTGGAGATTTGGAGGCTGGATGGGAACATGTATTATCCAGACATTTTAATACTTCGGTTAATGCTTCTCAATTTACTGTAGCACCAGAGGAACTGCAAGGCATTCTTCAAAGTGAACAAGTCATTGGGACTCCTATACTTAGAATAGTGTTAAGTGATCAAGGTCCTAGATTCTTACGAGAAGTAACCTTAGATAAAATAATAGGGATTGATAAATTTTCTAATCTACCGACTTCAGTTATGACTGTATTAACCGATTTACAAGGTAATTTGGTAACAGCTACACCGGGAGTGATAAAATGAAGCTCATTGGAAGCCTAATAGAACAAAACGCTAGGGCAATCATGGCTATTACGCATGATTCTTTGTTTAAGGGACATAACCCCAGGTTGTTTAATGTACTAAAAACTTTATTTCCAGAATTGAAAACTGTATATTTTCTTGCGCATACACCTGAACAAGGCGAAGACATTTATGTGCTTCTTGTTGATGCAACTCATGTCGTTTCAGTTGAATTAGACCGTTATGACGAAAATGTCGAACCTATAGTACGAATAAGATCGCTCAAAGAGTATAAGCGAAAGCTAAGTAAAACGAAACAAATTGAATTAGCCGTTGCTATGGATTTATCTCAAAAAGATTTATCATCAAGTTCGAGTTAGGCTGCAGTTAACAGTGTAAATAACGTTTTTGTTGGTTAATTAAATGTCATGAATAGAGGTCAGCGGACATAAAATCCGCTGACCTCAATGACTTATTGAATATTAAACAATACAAATCCATAAAAGGAAAATGATATTGAGATGGAGGTAATTACGTGCTTATTTGGAGAGGATATGGGTTTACAGTTCCGTTGATTGTTTTATCCGTATGTTTGGTATTGCAATATTCTTTAGATGCGATGTTTTATAAAGGATATTATACTTTCAGTAAATGGCCAGTATCGGTTGCGTTGTTCATTGCTGCCATACCAGTCTGGTTTTTGGGGAAGAAAATCAACGAAAATGCTGAACGAATTTTACTTGACCCTAAAACAAACCAGGAGGTAAAAATAGTAAATACTCACAGCCTATTTTGGCTTCGAATGGAATATTGGGCACCTATTTTAGTAGTAATTGGTATAATAAATTTTGTGCATTAAGAAGAGAGGTCAACGGACGTAAAAATCCGCTGACCTCTCTCTTTCTCTCAGGTGTCGTCTGGTGAACAAACAACAACTGGATAATATTACCTATTGATAATCCCTGAAAATTAAATCTGGTGAATCAGAAGGACTTAGACTCATTACTGCCACAAAACGGACAACTATCTCCATAGCCATTACCGGAGCAGTTGCCACAATACGTACTACCACAATCCTTACATTTCATCAATGCTCCAAAACAAGGTGCATCTGAACTACAATTTGGACATTTCCTCACGTTATCATACATCAATAAAACCTCCTTAAAAATAATAATTTTAATATATCACCTAGCGGTGATGACGAAAATGGAGTTTTCGTCGCAGAGGTTCTTTTCATGTAATTTATCATAAATCCAGTAAAATCAATATCTCATTGAATCTGACCTTAAATAATAATCAAATATGCATCAGTTAATCATCAGAGTTAGTTTTGTGACCTCTGATGATTTTTTATTAACGGGTACAATAAAATATATTACCGGTGAAAATCATCCAACAGAGATCACCCGATAAATTTATGACAAACATCTGTCACATGTCACGTTTCACGGATAAAAAAATATTTTATAAAAATCACCAAAATGATGTTACACTTTCCCAGTTTTGTAATATTTAAATATTAAATTTAAAAAACGGAAAAACATATATTAATAGTTACACCAGCCGCCAATATATAAGGATTTTAAATAATCACAGTAGTTCCCAAAACATAAAAGGAACTAATAAAGTATCCAGTTCCTTCATAGTTCTCTTGTAGTTCCTCAGTTGTTCCACTTATTTTATAGAGAAACTTTGTCTTCAAAATTCATGGAACCACAAAATAATAATTATTTACGCACCACAATACAAGCAGAGCCATATTTCATGAAGAGTCAGGGGACGGTTCCGTGACTCTATGAAATTAGCAACATAGTTGGCACCAACGATGTCGGTCTTACCGCCACCGACGGCAACATCAACATCACCGCCGCCGATGAAACCGGCAGCGACGAACACTACCGCCAAGAAAAAATGTCAGGCCTCTTCAGCAGCGGCGGCCTCGGCTTCACCATCGGCAGCAAAAGCGAAAAAACCACCCTCGATCAACAAACCATGGAGCAAGCCGGCAGCACCATCGGCTCCATCGAAGGCAACGTCAACCTCATTGCCGGCAACCAAGTCAACAGCGCCGGGACTACAATTATCAGCGGCCAGGACACCAACATCAGCGGCAAAAACGTCACCATCGACAATACAGTAAACACCTACGACAGCCAGTACAAATACGAATTCAAGCAAAGCGGCCTGAGTGTATCCTTAGGCGGCGGCGTAATCGATGCTGCCACGGGTGCTTATAACGACATCCAGCGCTCGGGTCAGGTACAGGATGACCGGCTTAAAACGCTGTATGAGTACAAAGCCGTTAAAGATCTTGAGAAACTGAAGGACTTCAAAGGCAACCTGACAAAAGGAGTGGGTGTCAACGTCAGCATTGGCAGCACAACAATCACATCCGAGCAAAACACCCATGTGGAAAGCGTCAACCCATCCAACATCAGCGCCGGCGGCAACGTCAACATCACCGCCACCGACGGGGATATCAACCTCAAGGGAACCAAGATTACCGCGACGGATGTCACCCTGGACGCCAAAAACGACATCAACCTGGACGCCGCCCAAAACCAACAACAGATCGACGGCAAAACCAGCTCCTCCTCCTGGTCCTTGGGAGCATCCTTCGGCCTTGACGGCAACTTTACCGGCCTGACCGGCGGCTTCGGCTCCGGCCGCGGCACGGAAAACGGCAACACGGTAACCCATACCGGCAGCGTCATTGACGCCGCCGGCACCGTAACCCTCAAATCCGGCAACGACACCAACATTATTGGTTCACAAGTAAAAGGCGACAAAGTTGTGGCCAACATCGGCGGCAACCTCAACCTCGCCAGCCTGCAGGACAGCGACGACTACACGGCGAACAATCAAAGTACTGGCATTGGTTTCGGCACCGGCAAGATCAGCGGTACAACCGGCTCCTTCAATACCGGCAAAACCAACTCCAACTATGACAGTGTCACTGGTCAGGCAGGGATCTTCGCCGGGGCGGAAGGCTTTGATATTTATGTGGGGAAGAATACCGACCTGAAAGGCGCGGTGATTGCTAGTGAGGCGGAGGCAGTAAAGAATGCCCTCTCGACAGGTACGCTGACCTTCGCCAATATGGAGAACAGAGCAAAGTATTCGTCAAGCAGCATTGGTGTCAACTACAACGCAGGTAAAGACGCCAATGGTAAGTCTGTAGCCAAAAAAGATCAGGGATTGACTCCTAACATTAGTGTTACAGCCAGTGGGGATGCCTCAAGTACAACCCAATCAGCTATATCACCAGGAACTATCGAAGTTAGGAGCAATCCTAATCAGGATTTGAGCGGATTAAGTCGTGACCCGGAAGGAGCCGTCAATGCATTAGGTAAGATCTTTGATAAAAAGACGGTCCAGGAGAAACAGGAATTAGCGCAAGTATTTGGTGAAGTAGCTTATCAAAAAATCGGGGATTTAGCAATACAAAATGGTTGGGTCCAGGGTGGTTCAGAAACTGCTGCGTTGCATGCTTTAGTTGGCGGCATAATGTCACAAATGGGCGGTGGTACTTTTGCTTCAGGAGCAGTTGGAGCAGGGGTTAGTGAAGCAGTACAAAGTGAACTATCAAAAATTACGGACCCTGCATTACGTCAGTGGGCTAGTGTATCGACACGTTGATATTTATAGTAAACATCAACGAGGGGAAACGTAATATTACTGTTGTTGGATCTCAAATTTGGGATACAAAGATATAAGTTTTATTCTGGCATTATCCAGTCTAAAATGCCAGTTAACTCTCGATACTTTCTGGTTGCGTTCATTTTTCCAGCACTGCAACTCTTCCTTTAAACGGGATATAGTATCAATCCTTCGGGAAAGGCACTGTCTGGTCATAACATTCAGCTCAATTTCTGCTATGTTAAGCCAGCTTCCATGTTTGGGTGTGTAATGCAGTTCTAAGCGTTTTATAATTCTTCGAGCTTCTTGCGGCGCAAAGACTTTATAAAGGGACGCTGGCCTATGTGTGTTCAGGTTGTCCATTACCAGAACGATTTTATCCATATCGGGATACATGACATCCACAAGATATTTGATTTCTTCCGCCCAGTCTGCAGCAGTACGCCGTTCGCGTACACTGACATGTCTTGTACCACTAAGAGGTTCCGTGAAGACAAATATACTGCAGGTTCCTTCCCTTACGTATTCCGAATCTATCTTTTGAGAAGCACCGGGACGCATTGGCAGCGGTTTTCGTTCATCTCCCAGAAGCTGGTAAGGTTTTTCATCCATGCAGACAACGGGACGCATTGGATTATAGGGTGTTTCATATACCTCTAGAATGTCTTCCATGCAGGCTACGAATTCGGCGTTTTCTTTTGGTGGGATACACCAGTACTCATTGAGGTGAGGCTGAAGTTCGTTTTTTTAAAGTGCGACGGATGGCTTCCCGGCTTACAGGTGTATCAAGCACAACTCGTGATTTTTCTTCGAGCAGACGGAGAGTCCAGCGCACATGTCCGTCCGGTGCAGGCCCACAGGCAAGTTCAATGATTTTTGCTTCTGCGCGTCCGTCTACAAGGCGTCTGGCCTGATCGGAATTTACATTTCTCTTCAACTTCACAATAGCAGGGATGCCACCGGAAGCATATGTTTTTAGTGTATTATGAACGGTTGCGATACAGACACCATTGGATTTTGCACACTGTTCATGGGTCAGAACTTTGCCATGAGCTTCATCCAGATCAATGAGAATTTGACATCTAGAGCGAATAGTATGAGAGGTATTTTTCTTTCGAAGGAGTGATTGTAACTCCTTTAATTCAGAATCCGTCAGGATAACAATATATTTTTTAGGTCTAGCCATAGTTTCACCGCCGTTTTCTTTTAGCGTAACATAAAGCGGGATTATAAGCTAGCACTCTTGTTTAAATATCAATATGTCACTACACTAGTGCTATTGTTGGTGCAGCAGCGTCTAGTACAGTTGGCGATGCGCAGACGGGTGCAAGTACGGCAGCTAGTGGAACAAAAAATAATGACGAGAATGTGCACGAAGTAACCATAAATGGAGTAACTTATCTAGCTGCAGGAATTTCTGTTATTTTAATTAACGGACAGAAAAGTTTAGTTGATGATACTGGTAAAGCGATAGCATGGTTTTCTGAGGCAGGAACATGGATAGCTAATGAGGCAAGCAGTGCATAGAACGATTTTGTTCTCTGGGCAAAAAGGGGTTCTAATAATCTGGGGTATGATGAGAATGCTTCAGGGCCTCACACTACTTATAAGCGAGATCCAGTTACAGGAGAGGTAACGAATTACAGAAGTTGGGATGAGGCAGACCCTCGTAATCCAAATCCATTTGAACCTGGAATAGGTTATGACGGACAAGGAAAATCGCACTATAACAAAGAAACTGGTGAATGGGTAGATACACCTCATGTTCATGACCCGGATGCTCCTGGTGGGGTTAGAAAACCTAATCCTGAAGAGATTCCGGGGGGAGGAGATGAATAATATGAGTTTAAAATGGCTAGAAACTTGGTATAAAAATCATTGCGATGGTTCGTGGGAACATTTATATGGAATAAAAATTGATACATTAGATAATCCTGGATGGAGAATCCATATTAACTTGTTTGATACTGAGGTTGAAAATAAGGATTTCAAACCAGTAAAAATTGAACGGACAGAGAGTGACTGGGTACATTGTACTGTTAAAAATTATATTTTTCAAGGAGCAGGAGGACCGGAAAATCTAGAAGAAATCTTAGAAGTTTTTAAGATTTGGGTAACTCATTAGAACATAACAAAGAGGTCAGTGGACGTAAAAATTGAAGTGCTCCCTGTCAAGTAGACAGTAGAAAAAATAAAAGCTCTATGATGCCAACTTTGCGTAAAAGTTGGCATCACCTTTTTTATGCAGTTGTATGACTCCGATAGCGTCTGTACTCTAACGGTGTCATGCAATTGGAGTCGTTTTTGATATCGGTGATTATTATAGTACTCTATATATTCACTGACCGCAGTTTCCAGCTCATCGTACGAACTGAACTTTTTGAGATAATACATCTCTGATTTCATCATTCCCCAGAATGCTTCCATGGGACCGTTGTCTATGCATCTTGATACCCTAGACATACTTTGTGTCATTCCGGCATCAACAAGCTTTTTATGAAAGGCCTTACTTGTATATTGAAATCCCCTGTCACTATGAAAGAGGGGAGTTGCATCAGGATATTCTTTATGAGCTATGTCAAAGGTCTTAGTGAGTCGGGGGACGGTTCGTTGACTCAAAGCCCTCTACGGCTACCAAACCTACCAGGATCTTAACCAAATCGGTAAACAATTTAAAGACGGTTTCACCGCCAAAGACCTGAGCAAAGGTATCGGTGTCAGCATCAGAGGTAGAGTCGAGGGACGGTTCTGTGACTCTATTCGCTATTGTCCCGGCAAAGAATATAATATCTGCCTCGGCGACTTAAAAACCCGAGGGAACGACAGTATGCGTCAAAAACTTATCAGCAAAGTGAAAAGAGAATCGAGTCTATCGATCCATCAAATTGCTAATTTTTTGGAAATATATAAAATCTAAAAAAGATTTACATTAGGGACTATTTTCTTTTGGTTAAATGTGGTATTTTTAAAATATACTTATTCTTTAACCAAAGGAGCAGGGTTACACATGGAATCCTTAGATAATCGTCTAATTGCAGTAAATCATGCAATGAAGAATTGTAAAAACCGACGCCTGTTTGAGCGCTACCAAACCATAAAACTTTACTTGGAAGGTTATGATGTTCCTCAGATCGCCAAAATCACCGGTCGTTGTTTGAAAACAGTCTACAATTTTCTCAACGCCTATCAGACCGGTGGCCTTAAGGCCCTTGCAATGAACTTCTCTCCCGGCAGACCCTCTTTTCTTACCAAGGAACAAAAACAAGAAATTCTTGATGTCCTGATCCATAAAAGACCCGAGGATGTAGGTTTTCCGGCAGAGATGAACTGGACAGGACCCATCCTTAGAGAATGGATAATTCGCACCTTTAATGTAGAATATTCTCGAAGTGGAACCAATGTATTATTGCACGAACTGGGCTTTACCTGTACTCGTCCAACCTATACTCTTGCTCATGCTGACCCAATTCAACAAGAAGAATTCAAAAAAAATGGGAAACCCTGAGAGCCGATCTTTTGCATGACAAAGTTGATCGTATTTTGTTTCAGGATGAATCTATGATTCGGGATTATCAGGCTATCGCCCGTACTTGGTTTCCAAAAGGGCAGCAACGCATTATCCCAACTTACGGTAAGCATCAAGGTATTAAACTTTTAGGCACGCTTGACTATGAAAGCGGCGAAATCTTTGTAATCGAAAGTGACCGTTATGATGCCGAGGTCTTTTTGTCCTTTCTACAGCAGATCCTTTTGAAGTATCCAGGGGAAAGAATTGTAATCATTCTCGATAATGCCAGAATTCATCATGCCAATCTCTTACAGCCATTCTTAAAGAGTAACAAGGATCGTCTTACCCTTGTTTTTTTGCCGCCTTACAGTCCCAATCTTAATCTAATTGAAGAATTCTGGGGCTGGCTCAAGCATTCTTGTATCTACAACGTTTTTTATCACTCAACCAATGAAATTCGCCAAAGGATTCAAAGGTTTGTCGCTCAAATCAATCAAATGCCTTTAAAGGTCATTGATAGGTTGTGTTGTTCTTTGTAAATCTTTAATAGATTGTATATAGATAGAAACATAGTTGGAATACTATAGCTGTTTTAGCTGCAGAATGTTTAAATTTGTATTATTTTCGAATTTTTAGGGTAAAAAAGATGATTTTTTATGTTCTTTTTAGCTGAACGAAAGTCTAGAATGTAAATTGTGTGTACTTAATGTATACCTAATATAAATGTGTAATATCCAATTGGATGGGAGGAGATACTGTCGGAATGCGTTACATTAATGATGATATTCTAGTAGCAGTCAAGAAACCTTCAAAATTACCCGTTTTACAATACATTCCTAATGATACCAGATCTATACAGGATATCGTTGGCGATCCCATGAAATATATTAATTTTCAGAATGATATAATGATTGTAGCTTATAACAATGAAGGAAAGCCGCGAGATCTTCCTGTTAATTTCGAATACAATAATGATGTAATAGTAGGTACTTGCTTCTTTGTCGGCAATATTGGCGGATTTTCTTCACTTACCGAAGAACAAATTGGGACAGTCTTGAATAAATTTGGATAATAAAGAGGAATATTGGCAGAAATGGTTAGCAAACAGAGAAAGTACAGGGAAATTAAATTTCATGCCGACAAAATAAGCGGGAGTCCATAAAGCTGGATATCTCGCTTTTTTTAATCTTGTTAGGGATACACTGGAAGCAAATTAAGTAATAAAGCAAAATTAAGCAAAATTAAGTAATATTGACATTCAATATTTCCTGTGCTAAAATTGTAACTAATTGAATGAAAAATGGCTCTTATCCAGAGTGGTCGAGGGACTGGCCCGATGACACCCGGCAACCGGCAGGCAACTGCAGTGGTGCTAATTCCAGCAGGAGAAATCCTGGCAGATAAGAGGAAGGTGTGAATTAACCCCTTTCCTCGGAAAGGGGTTTTTCTTAATTCCGGCCGGACGGTGGGCAGCATTTCGAAACCATAGCAGAAAGAGGGACTATAATGATAAACAATCTTCATTCCATCCCTGAAGAACAAAAAACAACCGATTCCGATCCAGAGAAACCCAAATATAGTACGGAAGTGACTATCATAATACGTGATGGACAAGTCATAAAATTTGACCAGAAGATTAGACTGCCTTCCGTAGAATGCACAAATGGTGACGGAATATAAGAAAAATATGTTTTTATGGTATTTATTTTTTAAATGTGGTATTATTAATTCTGAAAATAAAGTATTGAGCAACTGATTAGAAAACTAAAGGCTAAAAGATTTTCTGTGCGGGAGTCTTTTAGTCTTTCCTATTATATTTATGTCAGTCTTGCCGCAATGCTGGGCGTAAACCTTGTGGGGCTGGGAGTCGTAATGATGCGTTTTATGGGGGCGGGGAGTATGAGTTTTTCCAATGAACAGATGGAGAGATACGCAAGACATATTATTTTGAAAGAAGTCGGCGTCAGAGGACAGCAAAAGCTGCTGGCATCTAAGGTGTTAATCATCGGCACCGGCGGCCTGGGCGCGCCGGCGGCCATGTTTCTGGCCGCTGCCGGAGTCGGGACCATCGGTTTGGCAGATGGCGACGCGGTGGAGCTAGCCAATCTTCAGCGGCAGATTATTCATCTGACGAAGGATATCGGCAAGGCCAAGGTACTGTCGGCCCAGGAAACAATCAACGAGATAAACCCGGATGTAAAGGTGATTATGTACCAAAAAGCGGCTGATGCGAGCAACGTAGTTGATATAATCAAGGACCGGGACTATGACTTCATCATCGACGGTACCGATAACTTTCCGGCGAAGTTCTTAATCAATGACGCCTGTGTTATTACCGGCAAGCCTTTCTCTCATGGGGGCATTATCCGGTTTCAGGGACAGACTCTGACTTATATTCCGGGGCAGGGTCCTTGCTACCGGTGTATATTTCACGCTCCGCCGCCGCCTGATGCTGTTCCCACCTGTAAGCAGGCCGGGGTATTGGGGGTAATGGGAGGCGTAATCGGAACCATTCAGGCAACGGAAGCCATTAAATATATACTGGGCGTCGGAGAACTGCTAAATGGTTATGTTCTTACCTATGACGCCCTGGAAATGAATTTTCGGAAAGTAAAGCTGCCACGGGACAGTAACTGCCCGGTATGCGGCGAAAATCCGTCCATCACCAAACTTGCCGATTATACGCACCCGGCATGCGAAGCCTGCATCTAAAGAAGGTGTTGGACTGATAATCGCGAATAAGCTCAATATCAAAAAATAATTGTTAGTCGAGGGGGATCATAATGGCGCAAGTTAATTACCAGGAACTTAAAAAAGGCGGGTTCATGAAGCAAATTCAGAAGGACCGCTTTTCCCTGCGGTTAAGGATTGTTGGCGGACATATCACGGCCGAACAACTGAAAAAAGTCTATGAAGTTGCCCAGCAGTATGGACAGGGCTATATTCATATGACTTCAAGACAAAGTATTGAAATACCGTTTATTAAATTAGAGGATATAGATACAGTGAAAAAAGCCTTAGCAGAAGCAGGAGTGCAGCCAGGGGCCTGTGGACCGAGGGTTAGGACAATAACCGCCTGTCAGGGGGCCACGATTTGTCCCCACGGTCTTATTGACACTACGGCACTTGCGAAGGAATTCGATGAGCGATACTATGCCAGGGAACTTCCCCACAAATTCAAACTGGGGATTACCGGCTGCCGGAATAATTGTCTGAAGGCCGAAGAAAATGACCTTGGTGTAAGAGGTGGAACCGAGGTTAAGTGGGACGCCGGTAAATGTAATTTTTGCGGCCTGTGTGAGGCAGTCTGTTCTGCAAAGGTTATTCAAGTTAACCAGCAGGACAAAAAGCTTTCGTTTAAAGACACGGATTGCATCTTTTGTGGTAAATGCGTAAAAGTCTGTCCTGCCGGAGCATGGCAGGGGAAGAGCGGCTTTATCGTTTATTTTGGCGGGCTTTACGGCAAGCAGATCGCCATTGGCAAGCAACTGGAACCACGCTTGCTTTCCAATGAAGAACTCCATAAAGTGGTGGAAGCCACTCTTGAATTTTTTAAGCAGTATGGAAAACAAGGTGAAAGATTCGGCAATACTCTTGACCGGGTAGGATGGGATTTGTTTCGCCGGCAGTTGGCAGCGGCATTATGAGCGATAAAAGGGCAGATGCGTTAATAGATATAACCGACGTGGTTTGTCCCGTTACCTTTGTAAAAACCCTGGTTGCGCTTGAGGAACTTGCAGACGGTAAGATTCTTGAAATCATAATGAACGACGGTGAGCCTATATTGAACGTGCCCCGAAGTCTCAAGGATGAGGGCCACAAAGTTATTAAAGCCGAAAAGCGAGACAATGGGACATACTCGGTGCTGGTAGAGAAGGGCAGTTTAAAGTAGAAGCCGGTTTCCCGTCTGGGAAACCGGCTTCTACTTTTTAATGACCTTTTATTAGTCTAACAGAAAGTATAAATACTTTCTATATCCTGATCCTGCTTTTGCTAGAGGCAGGATTTTTGGCGATAAACGCGAATATCAATTTCGTATTATAAATTTAATTTATGGCAGTAATATAATTAATAATGATTAATTAATCATTCTCCTGGTCGTGGTGGTGGCTATGAAATTATCAGTTGTGGCCGGAATCGATATTGGCTCGGCGGCAATAAAACTTACTTTATATGACGGAGTGCAGATGGCTTATGCAGCTCGCCTTTCCGGTTGGAATCCGCGGGAAGCCGCTCTTGATTTGCTGCGCCGGGAAACTGCGGCTTGGGGTATTGCAGTTGAAGACCTTGTCTGCATTGTGGGAACAGGCTATGGAAGAATTAATTTTCCCCTTGCTCACAAGACAATGACTGAGATAACCTGCCATGGCCGGGGAGCAGCTTATATGGTACCGGGAGCAGCGACAGTGCTGGATATCGGCGGGCAGGATGCGAAAGCCATGCGGGTAGATAACACCGGCAAGGTAACCGACTTTGTTATGAATGATAAGTGCGCGGCTGGTACCGGTAAATTTTTTCAAGTTATGGCCGGTGCTATGAATCTGGATATGGCAGGGCTCAACGAGTTGGAATTGAGTCCGGGGGAGGAAGCCTGTACTGTTAACGCCATGTGCACCGTATTCGCCGAATCGGAAGTGATTGGCCTGGTAAATAAGGGTAAGTCCCGCCAAGCCATTTTTGCCGGGCTTTATAAGTCTGTCGCCAACCGGGTTGCAGCTATGGCGGCCTCTGTTCAATTGGCGGCTCCGGTTGTGTTTACCGGCGGTGTATCGCAAAACCGTCATATGCGCCGGGAACTGGAAGAAAAGTTGGGAGTGGAACTGATAGTTCCTTCGCATGCTTTGTATGCCGGATCAATAGGGGCGGCGCTGTGCGCGTGGGATTATTCCCGGTCAGTCGGGATTAAAGAGCGTGCTTCACAAAACACGCAAGCTTAATTTTAATTTAGGAGGAATTTGCATGTCTGATCCATTTACTATGCTAAAAAATGTGAAAGAAACCGGCAAAAAGGTAGTTGGCTTTTATTGTGTCTATGCGCCGCAAGAACTGGTGCTGGCTGCGGACGCATTGGGCTTTTCACTGTGCGCAACAAAGGAAGAGCCGATTGCTGACGGCGAAAAGACGCTGCCCAGGAATTTTTGTCCGCTCATAAAGTCGTCATATGGTTTTGCCGTAACCGACAAGTGTCCGTATTTTCTTCACTCCGATATTATTATTGGGGAAACAACCTGCGACGGGAAAAAGAAAATGTTTGAACTTATGAGTCAGTTTAAACGGGTGCATGTGATGAAAATGCCGCAAAGTTATTCGGATGATTCCGACAAACAATACTGGCTGGCGGAAGTGAAAAAGCTCAAAGGCATTTTGGAGGACGAGCTGCAGACTGAGATTACAGAGGACAACATGGCACAGGCCATAAAAGTGCTGAATAACGAACGCAGGCTGATGCAGCAGTTGTCGGAATTCATGAAGCTTGATCCGGTTCCCCTGTCCGGCCAGGATTTTCTTAAACTGTTATGGGGCCGGAACTTTGTTGTTGACCGGGGAGAATTTGCCGCGCAGATTCATGACATCATCAATGATGTAAAGGACAGTGTCGCCAAAGGTGAATCTGCCTTTCCCCAAGGGGCGAAACGCATTATTGTAACCGGTGTTCCTACCGGTATGGGCGCCGAAAAGGTCATCAAGATTATTGAGGACTGCGGCGCGGCAGTGGTTTATATCGAAAACTGCTCCGGTATGAAACAGTTTGTAACCCTGGTTGACGAAAATCAGCCGCCGCTTGCAGCCATCGCCGAGAAATATTTGTCTACGCCTTGTTCCTGTATGAGTCCCAATCCCATTCGGATGGACAACATGGTGAAGCTGGTTGAGGAGTACCGTGCCGACGGGGTGGTGGATATCGTCTGGCAGGGCTGTCATACCTATAATGTTGAAAGCCGGGTGTTAAAGGAACACCTGAAGAAAAACGGTAATATTCCTTATTTGCATGTGGAAACCGACTATTCGCAAGGCGACGTGGAACAGATCAAGACCAGGGTCCAGGCCTTCCTGGAAATGGTGAATTAGGGCCGGAAGCATATTGACAAGGATACGGGCCTTATGCTAGTATTTTACATAGTACATATCCTGATAATTTAATATTTGGCTGATTAGATACACTAAAGGCCAAGGAATTGCTTCGTTGGTAATTCCCTGGTCTATTTATTTTTCCTTGCCCAGCTTACCGGCATAATTAAAAAATAGGGGGGCTTATTATGGCATTACCAGAAAACTTAAGATTCGACACCATTGCAATTCACGGTGGTCAGGAGCCTGATCCCACGACTGGATCAAGAGCGGTACCTATTTACCAAACCACATCTTACAATTTTCGCGATGCGGAACATGCCGCCAATCTCTTTGGCCTGAAAGAGTCCGGCAATGTTTATACCCGTATTATGAACCCTACCACCGATGTTTTCGAGAAACGCATTGCGGCGCTGGAAGGCGGCATCGCAGCGTTAGCCTTCACTTCCGGTCATGCCGCAATCAGCGCGGCTATCTTCAATATCGCCCAGGCAGGGGATGAAATCGTCAGCTCATCCACCCTGTATGGCGGCACGTACAACATGTTTGCCTATACCCTGCCGCGTTTGGGAGTTAAGGTAACCTTCGTAGATCCCAGTGACCCCGAAAACTTTGCCAAGGCCATTACTCCTAAAACCAAGGCTCTTTATGCTGAAACCATCGGTAATCCGAAGATTGACGTACTGGATATTGAGAGTGTGGCCAGCATAGCGCATAACAATGGGATACCCTTGCTTATTGACAATACCTTTGCCACGCCGTATCTCTGCCGCCCCATCGATTTTGGCGCCGACATCGTGATTCATTCGGCTACCAAGTTTATTGGCGGGCATGGGACGTCGATGGGAGGCGCGGCAGTTGACAGCGGTAAATTTAACTGGGCCAACGGCAAGTTCCCGCTTCTTTCCGAACCGGACCCCAGCTATCATGGCCTTCGGTATACGGAGGCTCTCGGACCACTGGCCTATATTATTCGTCTCCGGGTGCAAATTCTGAGAGATCTGGGCGGAGTTCTCAGTCCATTCAACAGCTTTTTATTTTTACAAGGTTTGGAAACTTTACACCTCCGGCTTGAACGGCACAGCCAAAACGCGCAAGCGGTTGCTGAATATCTGGAAAAACACGAGCTTGTATCCTGGGTAAGCTACCCTGGCCTTCCCAGCCATCCGGACTATAAGCTGGCCCAAAAATACCTGCCTAAGGGCGCAGGAGCCATTTTAACCTTTGGTATCAAGGGCGGGCTGGAAGCCGGCCGGAAATTCATTGACAGCCTGAAACTGTTCTCGCTGCTGGCGAATGTGGGTGACTCAAAATCTCTGGTTATTCACCCGGCCAGCACTACTCACTCCCAGCTCACTTCCGAGCAGCGGACGGCTGCCGGGGTATCGGACGACCTGGTGCGTTTATCCATCGGCACAGAAGACGTGCAAGACGTCATCGACGACCTGGGGCAGGCTCTGGCCGCAACCAGGTAGAATGAGGTAATTTGTTGCAACGGCTGAACCCCTGTTTGCCAAGAAACAGGGGTTCAGCCGTTGTTGTGTCTTTGAAACGTTTTAGAGGGTCTTTAGAACATCCCCAAGGGACGGGCATTCTTCCCGCAGCAGGGAAAATAATTCCAGGTCATGGTACTGACCACGGTTGAACGTAGCTTTTCGCAATGTTCCCTCATGTTTGAAGCCGCATTTTTCCGCTACCCGGCTACTGGCTATGTTGCCGGCCATACATGTAATTTGGAGGCGGGGAATGGGATAAAGAGCAAATAAGTAGGATGAAAACAGGGAAAGGGCTTCGGTCATGGTACCTTTGCCGCGGGTTTCCTCCCGGAATAATTGATAGCCAATTTCATAGCCACAGCGGTAATGGGCATTTTTAAAGTAAGATATTTCGCCGATTATCGTATTGGTTTTATCAGTGATCAGCATTTTACCGAAGTTTTTGCTCCAAAATCCGGTTTCAGCAAATTCCTTTTTAAGATTTGGCTCAGAAGGCAGGAGTACCGACCAAAATTCGCCCATTTCTCTGAGCCTGCTGGCTAAAGCAAATAGTTCAGTAAGATCATTTTCAGTTACTGTCCGTAGATTGATATTTTTGCCTTCAATCATACTGCCACCTCCATACTACTACTTCGTGATAATATAAAATAAAAGGTAAACTTAAGAACTATTATATAATTGCTTGTTATTATTATGACATGAATATAATTTCTAAGCTAGTCCCAAAGCTGCCGCTAGAATAAAAATCATATCAATAACGTTACAAGCCGGACAACCGGTTATACTATTAAAAAATGAAATTGTAACAGGAGGTTGACGGCTGTGGGGCAGTATGTTCTATTTTTTAATGAACTAAATAAGGCAAGCGTTGGCGTAGCAGGCGGGAAGGCAGCCAATTTGGGGGAATTATACCAGCTACCGGGGGTTCAAGTTCCGCCGGGATTTTGCATAACGACCGCAGCTTATCATGATTTTGCCGAAGATAGTTCCCTGCTGCCGGAACTATTGCGGCTTTTGGAGCAAGTGGATGCAGCGTCCCCGGACATTCTGCGGGAAGCAGGGGAATCTATCAGGTCCCATCTTGAGAGCCTCGCCATTCCGGCGGCGATTGAGGGGGAGATTTTTGCGGCTTGGGAAAAAACCGGCAGTGATTACGCCTATGCCGTTCGCTCAAGCGCTACGCTGGAAGATCTTCCGGGAGCCTCGTTTGCCGGGCAGCATGATACTTTTTTAAACATTCAAGGCCGGGAAAACATTTTGACCCATGTGCGCAAGTGCTGGGCATCTCTGTTTACCGACCGGGCCATATTATACCGCAGGCAAAACGGCTTTCAGCATGATAAGGTACGGCTGTCGGTAATCGTTCAACGGATGGTATTGCCGGCGGCAGCGGGGATTATGTTTACGGCTGACCCGGTTACCGGCAACCGTAAGGTGGTATCCATAGATGCAAGTTTTGGTCTGGGAGAATCTCTCGTAGCCGGGATAGTATCGGCCGATTTGTACAAAGTAAAAAATAACAGTATTATTGTCAAACAGATTGCCCAAAAAAAACTGGCTGTTTACGGACAGGAAAATGGCGGCACTACCCGGATAGAAGTGCCCGTTGCTGAACAAAACAAGCCATCGCTTACAGATGAGAGCGTCTTAAAGCTTGCTGCTATCGGAAAAAACCTGGAAAAGCATTTCGGCTCACCCCAGGATATTGAATGGTGTCTTGCGGATAATGAGATTTATATTCTGCAAAGCCGGCCGATAACAACATTGTATCCGCTGCCGCAAACCGATGATCGCAAACTGCGGTTCTATATATCCCTTGGTCACGCACAAATGATGACTGACCCAATTAAGCCTTTAGGGATTTCGGTGCTCAGAACCTTGGCGCCTTTCGGTAAAAAGGGCAGGTTGGCTGAAAGTCCTTTTCTGCAGGAAGCCGGCGGGAGACTTTATATAGATATCACCAATCTGCTGGCGAATCCACTTGGCCGAAGATTGGTACCCAAATTGCTGCTGAATGTGGATGCGGCTATCGGCCGGGCGGTAATGGAATTTACAGCCAGTGACCAGTTTAAGTCGCAAGCGGCAACCAAGTCCTGGTCGAAAACCCCTTATATGATTGTTGGCCTTCTTACCGTCTGGGGCAATGTAATTAGAAATATTATGTACCGCAATAATCCCAGCGTGGTACGAAAGTTAAACGGATTTATCACCGGTAAAGTAAAGGAAAACCAGGCAGGTCTGGCTGAAGTGTCCGGTGCCGACAGAATTCGCAAGATACAAACAATATTGTCATCATTGCTGCCGGCCATTTTCAGGAATATTGCGCAATACCTTGGGGCGGCACTTCTCACTTACAAACTAATAGACGGCTTTTCGCGAAAATGGCTGGGAGACGCACGGGAATTGGGCAGCATCAGCAAATCCCCTCCCGGCAACGTTACCAGTGAAATGGGATTGCAATTAGGGGATATTGCCGATATGGTGAGAAAATATCCGGCTGTTGCGGCTTATTTAAAAACGGCTGCTGACGATACTTTTTTTACAGGTCTGGGTGCAGTTCCCGGGGGGATACAAGTTCAGTTGGCATTCATGGAGTTTCTGGCCCGATATGGCATGCGGGCAACAGGAGAAATAGATATCACCCGGGACCGCTGGCGAGAAAAGCCTACCCAAATGGTTCCGGCTATTTTAAGCCATATCGAGAGCCGGCCGCCGGGGCAGCACCGTTTGGAATTCTCCCGGGGGAAACGGGAGGCAGCGGCGGCGGCTGAGCGGCTGGCGGCACGGCTAAGAAATACAAAATGGGGTTTTTTAAAAGCAAAAATTATGTCTCGTTTCGTTAAAGTCCACCGCGCTTTGATCGGGGTAAGGGAACATCCGAAGTATTTTCTTGTGCAGAATTTGGATATTATTAAACAGGGAATACTCAAGGAAGGGGAAAAGCTTTGCGCTGTCAGTCTTTTAAGGTCGCCGGCAGAGGTGTACTGGCTGTCACTGAGTGAGTTGGCCGGTGTGTTGGAGACAGGTAAAATTGACCGGGGACTTATCTACAAGCGTCAGGAGCAGTTTAAGCGTTATGAAAAATTGACTCCCCCCAGGACGATGACCAGTGAAGGAGAAATCTATACCGGCAATGACAGGAATAAAACAGTGCCTCAGGGTGCTTTCACAGGCAGTCCTGTGTCGGCGGGAGTGGTGGAAGGACGGGCGCGGGTAATTCTCACGCTGACCAATGCCAAAATGAACAAGGGAGATATTTTAGTTACCCCCTTTACCGACCCCGGTTGGACTCCCTTGTTTCCATTGGCCGCCGGTCTGGTCACGGAAGTGGGCGGTCTGATGACTCACGGCGCGGTGGTTGCCAGAGAATACGGCATACCGGCGGTGGCAGGGGTGGATGGAGCTTCCCGGCTGATTAAGGACGGGCAATACATCCGGGTTGATGGGTCCCAAGGTTTTGTTGAAATACTTCAATAAAAGAAAGTATAAATACGAAAGGGGTATTGACTTTTTTTGAATTTAGTATTAGTATATATTTTACTTAAAGGTAAATTCTGGATGTATGAGGAGAGATAAATCTGAATATTATGTAAAAACCGGGATCATAGGTGGCAAAGACGCGATGCAATCGGCGATCAGTCAGAGCAATTTGATTCGTGTCAGCGTTACCGAGTACAGGGGAAATAATTTAAAGACTATTGAAGGGGTGATGTGCCGTGTTACGAGTAAATTATTTGCAGGAATTATCTAATATTAAAAGCTCAATTATAAACATGGGAGACAAAACTACCACGTCGGTATTGTCTGCGGTAGAATCTTTTATTACCAACGACACTGAAGCGGCACTTCGATCACGCCGGTTCGAAAAAGAAGTGGATAGGATGTTCTCAAGTATCGATGAACAATGCATAACTACGATTGCCACCCAGCAACCGGCAGCTACAGACTTGCGTTTTCTGATATCCAGTATAAAAATTGCCGGTGAGATTGAACGTGTGGCTGACTACGCCAATAATATTGCCAAAATTGTTCAGAAAAAATTTCCCAGGATAGAAGGAAATGCCGTCAGGCTTCTTGCGCCCCGGATTAAAAGGCTGGGTAATTTAGCAACACAGATGTTGACTGATGCAATTCATGCTTACCGTACTAATGATGCAAACCTGGCGAGTCAGGTTTGGGGGCAGGATGCAGCGGTTAACCAGTTAAATAAAACATTGCTGCAAGACCTCGTGCTGATCAATACAACCAACATAAACCAGCAGGAAGTACTTGCCGATTATAACGTAACTATCCGCTATATCGAGCGAGTGGCGGACCGGGCGACTAACATAGCTGAGGCAGTATTCTACATTGCCACCGGATATTCGATGAGAGACAGAAAAGAAGGTAATTTAACTGCGTATATTTGTTAAATTTTATAAAACTTCGATGGAATGAGCCTTTATATTATGTCGCATTAAAGAATTGATATCCGGGTATTAGGATCGCGTCGAAGCGATTCCAATACCCGGATATAATTTCAATTTTTTTACGTTTTTTTATGGGTTCCATATATATGGAATCCAAAAATGATTTTCTATTAATCGTAATGCTAGGAACGCTTCGACGCTGCCGCTTAACCTACGCTTATCCTAGCATTACGATTGTAAATCATTTTTGAAAACTATATAGATAAAATATGTTAAAATGATTTGTATTTATCTTTGGGGGCGCCGCAAATCGGACATTTATCAGGTGCTTCATTGAGAATGGTATGGCCGCAGAACGGGCAAACATGAACCGAGTTGATTTGATAGTCTTGGCCTGATTTAGCCGCATCCTGGGCTTCCTGAAACAGCTTGGCATGAATTTTTTCTGCTTCTAACGCCCAGTGAAAGGATTTTTCAGCACCGCGTTCTTTTTGGAAACGGGCAGTTTCCAGATATACCGGATACATTTGATTGATTTCGTGAAGCTCGCCGTTGATAGCTCCCTGGAGGTTTTCAACTGTCTTCGTGTTGCCGAACACTGCGCCGGCGGCTACGGTAAAGTCACCCTTCTGCTCGGAAAGTTCCCGGAAATGGTTTTTGGCATGGGCCCATTCCGCATAAGAGATTGCCTTAAACAATTTGCCGATATTGGGCAGCCCCTCTTTTTCGGCAACGTCACCCCAGATCAGATAACGCATATGGGCCATGCTTTCACCACCGTAAGCTGAACGCAGGAAATCGGCTGTCATGGCATTGTTTACACTCAATGTAACTCCTCCTTTATATATAATTTGGATCAAAGATGTAAGAATGACTCTCATATTTTGATCCTTAATAACGGGTTATTATACCCATTATATGTCGTGCTGATTAAGATACCCGGCAGGAATAGTGGATTTTAGCCCGAATTTAGTATTTAAGCGTTCAACACATGCGTTCACACATGAATGCGGCAGAACTTTACTGATGTATATAATACTCTATGGGAGCAATAATTCCTGCAAAATAATAACTATAATCTGATAATAATTTTGAAAGGGACTTTCTATGCTTTATGACATATGGACAGTTTTCTGGCGTGATTGGATTGTTTTAAACAGGCGCATGTTCAAATTTGTGCTTTCGCGGATGATTAGCCCAATATTATATTTGGTAGCCTTTGGCCTGGGCTTTGGCCGGGGGGTTCAGGTCGGCGGCGTTAATTACCTCGACTTTATCGTTCCGGGGATTATGGCGCTCAATGCCATGAATATCAGCTTCAGTGCCGTTGGCTCGCCGTTAAATATGAGCCGTTTATATCATAAGACACTGGAGGAATACCTGATTGCTCCCATTTCGCCGGTGGCCTTTGTGACCGGGAAAGTGTTGGCCGGAGCCCTGCGAGGCCTGATATCCTGCAGCGTCATCGTTGCTTTGGCCTATTTGTTTGGCGCCCGGTTTATCATGACCGGCTGGTTTCTGACAGCCTTGACACTAACGTGTCTTCTCTTTGCGGCAATGGGGCTGGTGGCTGCCATGCTGATTAATTCCCATGAGGATATGGCCAACTTCAGCACTTATATTTTGCTTCCCATGTCCTTCTTATGCGCTACTTTTTTTTCTCCGGACCGGCTGCCGGTTGTTTTTCGTTATATTATTGAACTGCTGCCTTTAACTCACGCAACCTACACTTTACGCATCATCAGTTCAGGCGGGGAACTTCCCCTGATTTCTCTAGGTGTATTACTGTTATATACCCTATTGCTATTGGGTGGCGGTGTTTGGACCATGATCCGGGTACGGGATTAGATTTAATCGGCTTAAAGTAGGGAACTGCTTATAAACCGTCATCTGCGTTGTTGCTCCTGCGGTCCTCACTCCAGCGTACAACCAGTACGCTTCCGTTCCGGTCCTCATCGCGCCTAGACGGTCTGACTATGATTGATCATAAATGATTATCAAGTTGATTTCAATAAGTTTGTTTCATATGCAACGGTACCTGACGATTTCTAAGCAGTTCGTGGCATTTCGATAAACTGAACATACAAATTTAATCGGATAAAATTTAAGCCCCGCTCCGTAAGGGAGCGGGGCTTTTTTTCTTATCCAGTCTCTACTTGTCAAGTTCATACCAGAGAATATTAGCATTCAACATCAGCTGGTTGTTATCGTTCAAAGCGTCTGTTGTGAATTGTATGGCGATATTATGGCCGGGAGGGACAATGATTTGACCTTGGACATCTACGGAAAATTGGCCGGATGTATGGCTGATTGCTAAAACCGGGGTGCCGTTGACCATGCCTTCCAGCCGGGAAACCAGCATGATACTGTTATTGGGGTAACCAAAATTCATATTACAGGGTGTCCCCTGGGCAGTTCCTCTCGTCTGGACATCCCTGTATATCATTGTTCTTAGTGCCGGTACGTACGCGGTAGAGGAAAGGGCGGGTACATTGCCGCCGGTGATTTTTTCCAAATAAAGAATGCGGCTGGAAGTAGACGGATTATCAATGATATAGGCCAGCGTTAACAGGTTTTGGTGTAAGAGACCGGTGTCCGCAACGGAATACAGTCTGCCGATTTGGGAGTAAGCAGTGGCATTCAATGTGTTATGCTGGTCAACTCCAATAGGGCGGGCTATGGTGTCGACACTTTGATCGCGAATTTGGACCCGACCTTCACTGCCGGTTAGCCGGGGGGTATCGGGAAGCTGGGATGATGCTATCAATATCAATAGGCGGCCCTGGTCATCGGTGCGGACGGGATGAATTTTTCCGTTACTGTCTTGGCCCCAAATCACTGTACCGTTGTCAGCGGGAGTTAGGTATACATAGCAGGTCGATTCCGTCGGATTTGCAGCGGCAGAATTCCCTTGGCCACAAAATAGAACGCCGGGTGCGGCAGTTTTATTAATTTTATTCAAAGTGGCTCCCTCCTAACCTTCCTTTTTGCCTGAACACTTTTTTAAAAAGTTAAGGAGCGCCGTTCAGTTGGCCAATAATGTTTGCCGGTCGGTGCATCAGGGGAGAAAGGATGGTGTGTGACTTACTAATCTTACTATATTCTATGTGGCTGATCGTCTTACGGTTACATAAGCTATCTGAGTTAAGCGCTGTTATTTCATAGCAGCAATTCTTTCATGCCACATATATAGCACATTTCTTTTTTTGGCATATATTAAAGTATATTTCAACTTATTGGCTGGTAATTTGAGAAAGGAATATGGTCAGGACAACTTTATTTTGGAAAAGGCGGTGAATGTTATGGCGCCGAAGAGTGGGGCAAAGGAACAAATGACCGCTTCCCGGGATTCCTGCCAGGCGGGATACTTTCTTGTATCCGGTCCGTGTGACCTGGCGGAAATCCTTCGTAAGCCCGGTCAAGTAAAAGAATTCAAAGGTATGGGGGAATGGGTGCCGCTGGGGCCAGACCCGGGACCTCGCTGTCCAGACCCGGAGGATGATGATCAATATGCCACGGTTGACGCGGGTGAGAACCTTTTTGGGGAGAAAATAACTCAAACGTTGGTCGACATCCGGGGAGAATTAAGTCGCTTACAAGAGGACCAGGCAACCAGAATGAAAGATTTGCAGGAACAGTTAGCTATGATACAAAGGGACAGTGCTGCGCGGAAAATGGCGCGGAGCAAGGAAGATGAAAGCCGGCAAAAGACTGTTGTGGATTTATTGAATCTGTTGTTAGGTGAGATCCGTATTCTTAGGCAAACTATATTGCAGGAGCGTAAGAACAAACCTGCTGATGAAGCCGGACTGGGATCGCAGCAACTAGCCGATTTATTGGCACAAGTAAAGGAATTGAAAGGTCAGTTGGCTGAGGTGAATGTAACTCATCGGCAGGCTGAGAATGAGATGAAAATTGCTCAGGCGGAGTGGATAAAGGAAATGGATGAAAGGGAACATCGCCTGGTCGAGTTTATGCACTCTCTGCCGGTTAATAAAGGCGCTTTACTACAGGAAAACGCCTGGTGGCAAAAACTTTTGGGGATGTAGGAGGCTGTGAAAAACTCCAAAGCCAAAGCCATTGCCATTGCCATTGTTACCCTGGCGATTGGGGAGAATTATTTCTGGCGATGGAAAGATTACTGTGAGGCAAACTGGCAAGAATATGCCGCTAAGCACGTTTATGACATAATCTAAATCTGCATTGACTCGCCCCTGGACAATTCAAGCCGTGCGGCGGAGCGGTCGCCGACCTGGCAGAAGTGCCTGATATTGAGTCAGGACTGGTCAAGTACTTACGAAAGAGTTGTTTGGCTTCCTATATCGAGTTTTTAGAGCATTATGTGTATTTTCGCAAAGGGTGAATACAGGAATAGTAATAAGGAAAACGGCAGTGCGCCAGCGGGGTGACTGTCGTTTTTTCAGGAGATGGGAGCATGGATGAGTTTGAATTAACTACGCCTGTCATATTTATGGTTTTTAGACGGCCGGAAACTACCAGGCAGGTTTTTGAACAAATCCGGCAGGTCAAACCCAAACAATTATTGGTTATTGCTGACGGCCCGCGTTCAAATAGACGGGGCGAAGAAGAAGAATGCCAGGCTGTGCGGGCGGTCATCGACACCATTGATTGGGATTGTGAACTCTTAAAAAACTATGCGGACAGCAACCTGGGCTGCCGAAGCCGGGTAGCCGGCGGTCTGGATTGGGCATTTGAGCTGGTAGAAGAAGCCATCATTCTGGAGGATGACTGTGTGCCTCATCCGTCGTTCTTCCTTTATTGTCAGGAATTACTGGCACGATACCGGGATGACCGGCGGGTCATGACTATTTCCGGCAACAATTTTCAGTTTGGAAGACGTCGGACTCCTTACAGCTATTACTTTTCCCGGTTTCCCCACATGTGGGGATGGGCTACCTGGCGACGGGCCTGGCAGTGGTATGACGTCACCATGCAATACTGGCCGGAAATCCGTGACGGAAACTGGCTGTCCGACATAATGGGAAGCATGTGGGCGGAATGGCGGGACAGGCAGATCTATACCCTTATCGGCAATCAGCAGGCGCTGGAGTATTGGCAGGCTGTATTTGAGGCCACGTATCAAGGGGAAATTGACACCTGGGACTATCAGATGACTTTTGCCAGCTGGCTAAACAATGGGCTACATATTTTGCCTGACCGTAATTTGGTCTCCAACGTCGGTTTTGGTCCTGAAGCTACACACACTAAACAGGCGGCAGCTTGTACGGCTTTACCGGCGGTTGCCATGGAATTTCCGCTTCGGCATCCTCCTTACGTGATCCGGGACGCTCAGGCCGACAGCTTTACCCAAGTGACTCATTTTGGCTAATATGGTTTTAACGTAACACAGTAAGGGAGGATGAGGCGTTTGCGTGTAGCGCATATCAATCTTTTTGATTACCCCGGGGGAGCGGCCCGCATCGGCTGGATTCTTATGAATGCCCTAACGGACCGGGGACACGACGCCCATATTTTTGCCCACCGTAAAACCGTCAATGATCCCCGGGTCATAGCCATACCCACGCCGGAGACTTCCTGGCAGAATAAACTTTTGGAGCGGGAAAGGCAGCGGGGGTTGTTTGATCTAAGTTCCACCGCCCTCCTGGGCGTACTGAGACACCCTGTTTTTGCGCAGGCGGATGTGATACATTTGCACTGCATCAATGGGGGATATTTCTCATTCTGGCTGTTACCCTTCCTGGCTGCTAAACCCCTGGTATGGACGTTGCATGATCCTCTCGCCTTTACTGCCGGCTGCTATAACACCGATTTCTGCAATCAATGGCGGCAGGGAATGTGCGCCGATTGTCCGCTTGATGCGCAGGCAGGAGACGGCAAGAAGCAGCGGCAACTGCTGCAATTGATGAAAGGTTTTATCTTTCGGGCCGCGGATTTTACTCTGGTGTGCCCATCCCAGTGGTTGAAAAAGCAAACTCAGGCCAGCATTTTGAAGGACCATCCTGTGCATTTGATTTACAACGGTGTGGATGTGGAGACCTTTAAGCCGGGAAACCGGTCTTTATTGCGGACCAAACTGGGATTGCCCCCGGATAGTCCGATTATTATGTTTGCCGCTCATGGCGGGTTTAACGATCCGCGCAAAGGAGGCCGATATTTAATTGAAGCTCTCAATATGCTCCATGGCCAATATCCGGAACTGGTGCTGCTGAATATAGGCACTTATGATAAATCCATTTTGGCAGGACTGCCGACACGCCGCATTGATATGCCATTCATTGAGGATCAACGGCTCCTGGCGGAATTCTATGGGGCGGCGGATTTATTTGTGGCGCCGGCTTTGCAGGAAGTGTTCGGTTTGACGGTATGTGAAGCTCAGGCAGCCGGTACGCCGGTTGTTGCTTTTGCTGTCGGCGGCATACCGGAGGTGGTTGTTCACCGGGAAACAGGGTATCTGGCAAAACTGGCCGACAGTGATGATTTGGCGAGGGGAATCCGTACTTTTCTGGACGATGCCGCCTTGCGGGAACGGGCCGGCAATGCGGCCCGGCTCAGAGTTGCCACCCTGTTCAGCACCAAGCACATGGTGGATGGTTATATGGAGCTTTATAACGCATTGATGCGCGGCGAAAATCCGCCGGTGTTGCCCGTTGCGTCCGGGCCGCTCCCGGCGGTAAAAACGGCAGAGACGGATATGATTATGATCGCCGATATGGTTAAGGAAAAAAGCTGGAGTGAGGTATGGCAAGAGTTCCGCCAACGCTACAACCGGTTTGCGGAAAACGAGTCTGAAGCCCGGGGAATCTTTACGGACCAGTTTTGTTGCAATTGTTTGGCGGCGCTTGAATCTGTTCGCCAACCTGCTTTCTGGGATATTCTGGATACCTGGCTTTCCTGCCGGAATATGCCGCTGCGTTCCGGTACCCTGTCTGCCGCCGAGTTCGGTGAACTGAAGCGGTTCTGCCAATTCTTACGGGAAAAGCTGGATGAGTATTTAGCCGGTACATCCCTGACGGAACTGGCGGCGTTGGATGAAAAATGGCAGTGGCTGCTTATCACGCTATGGCGTCTTTTATTTCTGAATTTTTTCTCCCCGCTGGTGTTGCAGCAAGCCGGTGACGGCCAAGGGGAAACAAACGTTGCGGCCGCCGGCTGGAGTGATGAAAAACAAGCTGCCGGCTATCCGGGATTGATGCAACGCAGCATGTATCAGCCTTTTATTACCGACAAGGAGTCCATTGATGTGGAAGAGTTGTGGAATGATGCCGGCATACCGATTTGTGTGAAATTGATATTAACATTCTGGCTGATTCATACTCCCTGTTACGGCGTCGGGGAGAAACAGCGGCAAAAGCTGGTTAACTACGCGCCGGTTTTATGCCGGGCGGCCGATATGTATTTGCGGCAGGCAAAGCAGCCCAGTATTTTTATTGGCCTATTACAGGAAATGACCTATGCTTTATGGCTGACCTCTTATGCCGGCGGGAACAGCCTCAAAGTCCTGTCCCCCTTCGGTGATTTTGTCAACAGCAATATGAAACGGTTTTTTCCTGAATACCCGGCCGCCAAGCCTGAGCGGTGTCAAACCGGTGAGCAGGGGAAGATCAGGATCGGGTATATTTCCCGCTGTTTTTACAGTCAGGCCGTAAGCTACTATATGATGAACCGGGTTATTCACCATGACCGGTCGAAGTTTGAAGTCTATACCTTCGCCCTGGGACCCACTCAGGACAAAGTAACCGAACAGTTCATTTTTAATAGCCATTGTTTTAAGCGTTTTCCCGACCCTTATGATATCCATAACATTGCCAAATCCATTCTCGGCAGCCGGCTTGATATCCTGATTTATGCTGACATTGGTTTGGAACCGGCTCTATTTATGCTGGCGGGACTTCAACTGGCGCCGGTGCAGTGCGCCCTGGTCGGTCATGGCACCACAACCGGCCTGCCTACCATTCAATATTATATCAGCGGGGATTTTGAACCGGCGGACGGACAAAGCCATTACCGGGAACAACTCATCACCTTGCCCAATTTGGGGGCGGCCCAATATCCGCCGCCATTTTCCGGGCAGGCTCTTGCCAGCCGTAAAGACTGGAGTATACCGGCGGACGTGATAGTTTTTGTATCGTGCGCCAACGGCATCAAGCATATCCCGGAGCGGGATATGCTGCTGGCGGAAATTTTAAAGCAAGCGCCTAATGCCTGGTTGATTCTAAACCCCTTCTACGACTCTTCCGGGCTTGATAACCGGCTGATGGAACGGATTCGGAGCACGGCGGCGGCCCGGGGGGTAAGCGACCGGTTGTTTATCATCAATCCCCTAAAAGATGCCAAAGAGGTCATGTCCCTCTTGGCAATTGCCGATGTCCAGCTGGATACCTTTCCCTATGGCGGCTGGACCACCAATTTGGAAGCGTTATACATGGGGCTGCCGCTTGTTACCCAGGAAGGGACCATGGCCCGCAACCGCTGGGGAGCCCACATGCTGAGAGCCCTGGGAGTGCAGGAAGGGATTGCCGCTAACGAAAGTCAGTACGTGGAATGGGCAGTCCGCTTTGCCCAGGACCACAACCTGCGCCAAAAAGTCAAAACCCAAATTGTCCAGCACGCCAAGCCCACCCTGTTTAACGGAAAAGAAGCCCAGGCAGCCTACGAGGCGGTTTTATGCGAAATATATGACAGGCACTGTAAAGAGTAATATAGTTAGTAGTACTCAGACCATCGATTGCCACGAACTGCTCAAAAATCGTTAGATACCGTTGCATATGAAACAGACTTATTGAATATCAACTTGATAATCATTTATGATCAATCATAGTCAGACCGTCTAGGCACGACGAGTACTGGAACGTAAGCGTACTGGGATGTACGCTGGAGTGAAGCACGCAGGAGTAACGACGCAGATGGCGGTTTTTCAGCAGTTCCCACCTTAGTTGAGAGCAATGAGTGATAGGAGATGAGGGGTTTGCGGGTAGTCCACATAGACTTCTCTGACAGTCAAAGCGGGGGAACCGGTATTGCCAGGACCCTCATGGAAGCCATGACGGCTTTGGGCCATGACACGGCCCTGTTTTCCCAACACAGTAGGCCGGGTGATCCTCGCTTTATACCGGTTTCCGGTCTTCAATCCGGCTGGCGGCAGCAACTTTTAGCCGAGGAAAAGCGTAAAGGCTTGTTTGATTTGTATTCCGCCGCTGTCCTAGACATCCTTGAGCATCCTTCATTTGCCCAAGCTGATATTGTACATTTGCATTCTGTCAATGCCGGCTTTTCTTTCTTACTGCTGCCATTTCTGACCGCCAAGACGATGGTATGGTCATTGCAGGATACTTATGCTTTTACTGCCGGCTGTTATCACACTGATTATTGCGATTACTGGCGGCAAGGCTGGTGTACCCACTGTCCGGAAGGCGACAAAGGCGAAGGGAGTAAAGCTTGCAAGCTGGTACAGTATTTAAAGGGATTTTCTTTTCAATTGTCCGATTTTACCATAGTATGCCCCACCAAGTGGCTAAAAGATCAGGTGGCGGCAAGCATCCTGCAGGAACATGACATCCGGCTCATACGGAATGGCGTAGATGGGAAAGCGTTTCAGCCGGGTGACAGAGCATTTTTTCGCACCCAACTAGGTCTGCCCTTGGATCGGCCGGTGCTTTTGTGCGATTGCCACGGCATCACCGATTGGGTCCGGGAAGCCTATTGGGCCAATACGGCCCTGCGTAAAGTATGTGCGGCGTTTCCGGATTTGGTGCTGCTAAACCTGGGCGGAACTGATCATTCAACCAATTCGACCAATTCAAGCTTGGCCGGACTGCCGGTTTCCCATATTGACATACCCGTTGCCGTTGACCGACGGCAATTGGCGGCGCATTACGGGGCCGCCGACGTGTTCCTGGCTCTAAACCGCCGGCAAAATGCAACTTTGGCAGTTTGCGAGGCTATGGCCTGCGGTACGCCGGTAGTTGCCCTGGCCGCCGGCGGGATGGCCGAACTTGTTGTCCATGGGGAAACAGGATATCTGGCGCAGCTGGGAGACAGTAAACAATTGGCTGAAGGCATCAACTGTTTTCTCGGCAATGCTGCTCGGCGGCAACAGGCAGGGACCGCAGCCAGGAAGAAAGCGGTGGAAGCCTTTGGCGCCGGGACAATGGTTGACGGCTATCTTGCTTTGTACGAGGAGTTGGGACGGAAGCCGCCGCCTTCCGTCGGACGACCGGATGGTAAGAAAAAAGCGCCGGCGGTTTCCGCGGGGGAAGAGTATGATTTCCATCAGATAGCGGCGATGATTGCGGAACAGGGCTGGGGCTGCGTTTGGCAGGAGTTTGGCCGGCAGTACAATAGTTATAAAGGCCAGTCGGCGACTCAGCGCGCGATTTTTACCGACAAGTTTTTCCGGCATTGCCTCTTGCTGCTCAAGGACGTCGGCAATCCGGTTTTCTGGGATATCATGGAAAAGTGGTATGGCTATCGTAAAATGCCGCTCCGCAATGGGAACTTGCCTGATGATGAATATCAGGCCCTCCTAGAGTTTTGCCGTTCCCTAAGGGAAAAACTCAGGCAGTATTTTGAGCGAACTTCGGTGGAGCATGTTACCCAATTGACCGAGGAGCAGCAGTGGCTGCTGATTACATTATGGCGCAGCGTTTTCTTGAACCCCTTTGCGCCGCAGAATCTTGAAGCCGAAAATAACCAAGAGAAGGAAGAAGATGGTGACAGGGGGTATCATCTGGCAAACTGGTATCCGGGTCTCCTGGTAACCAGCCTGTACCAGCCCTTCGCCGGCGGGACCGCAGCTTTAAAAGCCGGGGATGTTTGGAACGCGTCTTTTCTTCCTTTTTTTGCTAAAATGGTTTTTACTTTTTGGATGATTAATACTCCTTACTTCAGTGGGCGGGAAACCCAGCGGCAAAAATTCCTAACCTGCGCCACCGACTTGTGCCGGGAAGCTTTGAACCATGTTCAGCACCGGCTGCCAAGCGTTTTTGTCGCCTTGGTGCAGGAATTCGTCGCCAATTATTGGAGCATTTCATATTTGGGCGGTAATAACATCCAATCGTTGTCCGCTTTTGGTGATCTGATTTCAACTCATATGCAACATTATTTTCCCCGCTATGCCGCTTTGAATTTTAGTGACCGGAAACCCGGCGCCGGCCGCAAAATCCGCGTAGGTTATATTTCCCGTAATTTTTACAGTCAGGCGGTCAGTTATTATATGGTTAACCGTCTCATTCATCATGATAAAAATCGATTTGAGGTATATACCTTTGCTTTGGGGGATACCCACGATGAGATTAGCGAGCTTTTTGTCAAGCATAGTGACCGGTTTCAGCGTTTCAACAATCTGTATGACGTGCCTGCTATTGCCCAGAGTATTACGGACAGTGAGCTGGATATTCTTATTTACACCGACATTGGTATGGACCCGGCCACCTATATGCTGGCCGGACTCCAACTGGCGCCTGTGCAGTGCGCCCTGGTCGGGCACGGGACCACTACCGGGCTGCCGACAATTCAGTATTATATCAGTGGCGATTTTGAACCGGCGGACGCTGCGGCTCATTACCGGGAAAAGCTGGTGAGACTGCCCAACCTGGGGGCGGCCCAATATCCGCCGCCTTTTGGGCGTCAGAAAATTCTTTCCCGGCAAGCCTGGAACATACCGGCAGATATGGTGGTATTCGTTTCCTGCGCCAACGGAATCAAGCATGTTGCCGGACGGGACTACATTTTTGCCGAAATATTGAAACAGGCGGACAATGCCTGGATCATACTCAAGCCGTGCCATTCAGCAAATGTTGACCAGCGGCTTGTCCGGCGGATTATGAATGCGGCCAAGGAGGCGGGGGTTGACAACAGGCTGTTTGTCGTGCCGCCATTACCCTTTGTTTCCTCCTTGCTGGCTGTCGCCGATATACAATTGGATACTTACCCTTATGGCGGCTGGACTACCAATATGGAAGCGTTGTACGTGGGATTGCCCGTTGTTACGCAGGAGGGAGATATGGCGCGCAGCCGCTGGGGGGCTTATATGCTGAGAGCATTGGGAATTAACGAGGGCATTGCCGCCAATGAGGGTGAATACATTCAGTGGGCGGTAAGGTTTGCTCAGAATGCACAACTGCGTCGCAGTGTAAAACAGAGAATTAAGGAAAGAGCCAGAGATGTGCTGTTCAATGGTTCTGCGGCGCAAGCGGCTTATGAAGAGGCGCTTGCGCAGATGATTGAGCAATAGAGCAATATTGCCCTAAGCATGATCCGTGATGCGCTAAAGGAGTGTGAAGCAAATTGGATTTGGAAATGCTGCTTCAGGAAGGAAATGTTATATATCAGGAAGGTGACCGGAAAATCTATCTGGCGCCGGATGCTGCTACGCTGCAAAAGGTGCTATCCCAAATTCCCGGTAGCGCTTCCGGGGAATACAGCCGAAGCAAATTATGGAATCAGGTGTCAATCGAAGACAGTAACAGGAGCTTGCTGAAGGAGTTATCTATACGGCTCCGGGATGTGGAAGAAAAATTGATACAATTAGACGCTAAGCGGCGGCGAAGGCGGCGGGCGAAATATAGCCTGCGCTGGAGGTTAAAGCGGTTGTGCGGATATCCGGTCAGAGGAATGAAGCGGCTTTTGCGGATGCTGCGCCACTGAAATGGTTCAGAGCACTTTCCTATTTCGCCGGTATCGTTTTCAACGACAGGAGTGTTTGATACTGCAAAAAGGGATATTCGATGCCGGAATCGGCTCGGATATCCCTTCCATGATTGCTTTCATTCGTACGTAGAATTTTGGGTAAAAGTCAGGCAAAAGATATTGACAAAATGCCTGTGGCGGCGCTTTGTCGATATTCAATCAGGATGTAAAAAGTCAGTTTCCCGGTTTTAGACACTCTAGAAGCAGCCTTGTGGAGCTGCGGGGATTTGATGACCGGTGAAATCATTGGAAACAGTGATGCTGACAAAGCCGGCATTTCTTTGTACATCGGTGATTTCGTACGGACGCAGGCCAGTTACCCACAGGTTTTCATGTTTCCAAAGTTTGTCGACAATTTTTCCAGTAATATCCAGATGACGACCGTTAACCGGGTCGTTGAAGAACTCAGCTGCTACCTGGATCAACAGGCTGGAGCCGTCGATTTCTTTTAGCTCGTTAGGCAGCTCATTGGGGCCGACCACATTCACCGGATCGTTGCAGCCGGTGCCAATCGGCGGGAAACGGAAGAAGGTATTGCAAGTCCTGGTAATGCCGACAGGCATGATAATTTGGGGACAAGAAATGTTGGGATGCACAACCAGCAAGTCAACCGCTACGTTGACTCCTTGACAATCCGGCGCTAATTCTTCTGATGCGGCAGTGATAAATACTTCGGCAACGCCGCTGGGCGGGAAGGTAGGTGGGCAGCAGCAGGCTGTACGGGGCCCTAAACGGCAATTGCCGGTTCCCGGAAAGTTAAACGTACAAGAGATATTCTGAGCGCATATGAGACGGACTTCTTCAACAGAGATGTCGTGGCACTCGCAGTTCGGGGTGATGTTGACAGGTGCCAAATCAAGCCCAAAATTGGCCCGGCAATTTGGGTCGGAATGTATTGCACAGCAATCAGTGCAAAGGTTGTTAGGGTCAGAACATGACTCTTGACGAACGGCATTTTCAAAAATGGAAAAGTTGGGCACCTGTAATTTGGTTTGTTCCATTACCAATATCCTCCTTTAGTTTTACTAACATACCGGTTTTGCCGGTACTATTAAATTATTGCTTGGAAAGGGGGCAGTTATAGTGGACTACTAGGGCATAAGAGTGAGTTATGTGTTCTTAGTACATAATATGAGCATCAGGTTGAAATGTGCAAAAACCGATAAAATATTGATTTTGTTAGAGTTTTCCGTAAGCGCGTTTTTGGTACTTTTTTATAATAACCCTTGTCAGCGGCACTATTATGTGGTAAAGTCAAAATTAATAAAAATATAGGCGCTAGGGGGGCCAGATGAGGCTGGCTGAGATATAGACCCGATTCTAAGTCTATGACCCTCGAACCTGATGTGGCTAGTACCACCGTAGGGAAGCGGATGATGATGACAAACGGCAAGCTTACTACGTGCAATCGTATATAGCTCGCCGTTCCTATTTTTTGTTTGTTAATTAATCCTGAATTTCCGGGCATACACAAAGGAGGAGCAGAACTGTGGAATACAATACTCAGATGGACGCCGCCCGCAAGGGCATTGTTACCAAACAAATGGAGATTGTGGCTCGCAAAGAAAAAATGGATGTTAACCGGCTGCAGCAACTGGTAGCTGCAGGAAAAGTTGTCATTCCCGCCAATAAAAATCACAAATCCCTGGATCCGGAAGGTGTGGGAAACGGTCTCAGGACTAAAATCAATGTCAATATTGGGGTGTCGAAAGACTGCTACAACCTTGATTTGGAGCTTGAAAAAGCAAAAAGAGCCATTGAACTCAAGGCCGAAGCCATTATGGACCTGAGTTGCTATGGCAAAACGCAGGAATTCCGTCGGCGGTTAATCGCCATGGCGCCTGTCATGATTGGTACGGTGCCTATGTATGATGCCGTCGGCATGCTGGATAAAGAATTGAAAGATATTACAGTGGATGAATTCTTCAGTGTAGTGGAACGACACGCTGAAGATGGTGTGGATTTCATGACTATCCATTCCGGTATTAACCGGGCCACTGCCGAAAAGGTGAAAAACAACAGGCGTCTAACGAATATCGTGTCCCGCGGGGGATCCTTGCTTTTTGCCTGGATGGAATTGAATAACCGGGAAAACCCCTTTTTTGAATATTATGACCGCCTCTTAGACATCTGTGAAAGGTATGATGTAACCATTAGCCTGGGAGATGCCTGCCGGCCCGGTTCCATCCACGACGCCACCGACGCGGCGCAAATTGAGGAACTGATTGTGCTGGGCGAACTGACCAAGCGGGCTTGGGCCAGGAATGTGCAAGTCATGATTGAAGGTCCCGGTCATATGGCGATTAATGAGATTGCGGCCAATATGCTCCTGGAAAAACGGCTGTGTCATGGCGCTCCCTTTTACGTTTTAGGTCCGATTGTAACCGATGTTGCGCCGGGCTACGACCATATTACCAGCGCTATCGGCGGGGCTATCGCCGCCGCCAGCGGCGCGGATTTCCTCTGCTACGTTACTCCCGCCGAACATCTGCGCCTGCCTGATCTGGAAGACATGAAAGAAGGCATAATCGCCTCCCGCATCGCGGCCCATGCCGCCGACATCGCCAAGGGAATTCCCGGCGCCCGCGACTGGGACAACGCCATGAGCGCCGCCAGGGCGGAAGTCAACTTCCCGCGTATGATTGAACTGGCTATTGATCCGGAAAAAGCCGGACGCTACCGGGAGCAATCCCAACCGGAATGTGAAGACACCTGCACTATGTGCGGCAAGATGTGCCCGATGAAGAATATGAAGAAGATTTTGAACGGGGAAGATTTGACGATAAAATAGAATGAATAATTGGGCGGCAGAGTAAACTGGGCGGCGGAGTAAACGCCATTACCGGGTCTTAGCCAACGCTCCACCGTGCTACTTGACTTCCGCTTATGGCTAAGACCCGGTAATGGCTGCCGGGAGGCAGGAGTTTTGGCATGGGGACGGTTCGCTTGACATTAGTTAAGAGGTGTATCAATAGAACCGCGTTCCTGCGGCACTTAGTGTGGCACTTGGTATTACTGCTCGTTTAAGGCATTCTGTAAGGATGCTGTATCCAAAAGCGCTACAAGCGCTATTACCGGATTCCAATAATCTTTGTAATGGACGATTTTATTATCTTTGGTTTCGATGACGGAGATATATTTCTGAAGATAGGGCTTGCTGGTAGTCAGGGTTCGCCCTTCCTCAATTTCGAATTCGACTATCATAATATTAGGGTTCAACGTGAAGTGAAACGTTGGTTCACTAAACCGTGTGACATCAAATTGTTGAGGGAAGTCTTTTATATATTCATAAATGGCAGCCTTCCCTTCAAGTTTTTGAGTAAAGCCTTTTGGAGCGTAAGGAAACTCGAACAGCGCATTGTCATCAAAAAGTTCAATAAATTGACTCATATCTTTTTCCAAAATAGATTTGCAAAATTTACTGAAAACCTCCCGGGAAGATTCCCGCTTCATTTCGTTATTTGTTGGATTGAATATCATATTTACCACTCCTTGTATTAGTTTGTTCGTTATAGATATGCAATTAGATTCACCGCTTTCATTTTTGTTTCCAATAGGAGGCGTGCGCAACGGCGAAATCATGCAGAGACCTGGGCGGTCGTCCGGTTATATGTTCAACTGTATCCGTAACCTGGTCTTCGGTACTGTGAAGTCTGATCGCTTCATCCAATCCTGCGAGAAAACGGGCGTAGTCTTCGCCCATCTCCAATTTCATCATCCCGGCCGCCAGCTCTTCCGTGCTGATATTCACATGTTTGATGGTTCGCCCAGCAATCGCCCCGATGATTTCACCAGCTTCCGCGTAACTAAGGGATTGAGGACCTGTGATGACATGATCGGTATTATGAGATTGTTCGTCAATCAGCGCTCTTACTCCAACCTCGGCAATATCGTCGGCATCAACGAATCCAACCCGACCCGATCCTGTAGCGGTAATCATCGTCCCGTCACTGTTAATTTGAGCTCCGTGATGACCCTCAGTGAAATTTTGCATAAAGTAAGAAGGCCGCAATACCACCCACTCCGGCACAAGCTGGCGGAGTGCCTGATGCACCTTGCCAAACACCGGTCCGCCTTCAGGCACAGAAGCGCTGCTGAGCAAAACTACTCGGCGCACGCCTGCCTTCACAGCCCTCGCCACAAACGGCAATACTATCTTGGATGGATCCATGACTGCAACCGGACCAACCAAATAAATTTTATCCACGTTTTTCAAAGCCGGTTCGTGTGTTGTTTCATCAAACCAATCGAAAGTCACATGCTTATTTGTGCTGCCTGGTGCGGGAGTGCCGCGGTCGGCCGTACGAACGGCATAACCGAGATCTGTAAGTCTTTTCGCTATACGGCTTCCCGTTTTGCCTCTTCCGCCTGTTACTAGAATTTTACCGCTGTTAGTCATATTAACTACCCCCTTTTTCTTTCCTTTTTGGACTGATAAGTCCGGAATGGTTGTAACAGTTAATCAAAATTGAAATATTGATTTTGCAAACCAGAAACCGATTATGCAAATCCCATGCCTGCTTGCGGCTGTACCGGCTGTATTATGCTTGTTACCAAATGATTTTCTAGACCGAACGATCTAATAATTTTAAAAATAAATGAAGCGTCTATACCGCTCCCTTAATAGTCAAGCGTAGAGAGTATGACAACTGCAATATCGTCCAAAACTTCCGGATTCGAGGTTAATTTAGCAGTCTGGGTTAACGAATACCGCGCATGATTCAAAAATCGGGCAAGGGCAAGGGGATCCTGACGGTCACTGATTTCACCCTGTTTTTGGGCGCGCACCAATGCTTTATAAAAAGCTTGCTCCAAACGCGCCATATCTTGTTTGAAAAACGCTGCGATGTCCGGATCGTGAGGGACTTGATCAATGGCACTGTACAAAATAAAGCATTCCTTCTGGCGCAGTTCATCCTTCAGAACGGCTGCAATCTGATGAATGATATCGGCAATGGCTTCCTTCACTGAACCAGTGCGTTCCAGACAGGAAATGACGGCATCGGTTTTCTCATTCATATAATATTTCACTGCCGAAATAAAGAGCTCTCTTTTGGTTCCATACGTATCATATAGGCTTTGGCGGGCTATACCTAACCCATCGAGTAAATTTTGCAGCGAAGTACCTTCATAACCATAGTGGCCAAATACCTCCATAGCCTTGTGCAGCACAAGCGTTGTATCGAATTCCTTGCTCCTGCCCATGCACTTTAATACCTCCTTTCTGATACCTATTTTATCTTTTCTAGACTATTTAGTCAAAAAAATAATTTCAGAAGCGGGTAGTGTTCCAATTTTTTATTTGAATATCAAGTTGCCTCAGTTTAGTAATCGTTATTGAACATTTATTTAGAGTTTTGCCGCTTATAGAGGGATTTATATTCAAGCAGAGAAAATAATGGGAATAAAAATTCAGATGACAAAGGGGATTATTGCTTGTGAAAATTTGTATATTGATGGGAAGCCCGCGGCTAGAAGGCAACACCGCTGCTTTATTAAAACCGTTCATAAACGAATTAAGTTTGTTAGGTGCAACTGTTGATTACATACCATTATTTAACAAAAATCTAAAAGAGTGTATTGAATGTTTCTCTTGTCAACGTGTTTTGGACAGTCCGGGTTGTATCATAGAAGACGATATGAAAGAAATATATGCCTCAGTATTATCTGCAGATTGTTTGGTATTTGCTACACCGATTTTTACATGGTTTTGTACTCCAGGTATGAAAGCAGTGCTGGATAGACTCTTTTCCTGCTCAAAAAAATATTCAGGCCGAACGGAGAAACCATTGCTTTTAGAGGGAAAGGGAATTGCTTTGCTAACAACTTGTGGAGCTGAAATATCAGAAGGCTCAGATTTAATGGAAACTGCGCTTAAACGATTAGCTGAATATGCCCATCTACTTTTTAAAGGTCATTTTTCTCTTCGTGATATTAATGGAATATCCGATTTTACTAGCGCAGCAGCAATTACCGCGGCAAAGAAATTCGCCCATAGAATTCTAGGGCAAGAGGCAGAGACAAGGGGCTGAGAGGGTCGACGGCGGGGGTGATTTTAAAGTAGTATTTAATTGAAATAGTTCATATACTATATGAGCGATTGTATATGAAAATATATGGAAAATATTATAAATTACAATTATTGTAAATAATAGATTTTTTTAAAATCAAGCCCTATATATGGAAGGGATTTAGTATTGCTTGTGGAATATAATAACAATAATAAGAGGGGACGTATTCTACATTATTATTTATTAAACACATTATAATTAGGAGGCAGATAAATGAAGAAGGTATTATTATTATCTGTTCTTGCGTTAGTGATGGCGAGCTTGTCTTCGACAGTAGCCACTGCGAATCCGCAGTTTGAGAGGCAAATACATCAAGATTCTCAGCGGGATAATTTCAAGCAGCAAAATTCGCAGCGGGATAAGCAGCAAAATTCGCAGCGCGATAATTTCAAACGCGGAGATTCTCAGCGCGAAAGATTAAGTCGAGAAGATTCGCAGCGTGAAATGCCAAGACAAGTAAACTCACAGCGTGAAATTATAAGGAACAAAGATTCCCAACGCGCATATTCCGGCCCTGAGTATAAACGCGAAGGGGCAAGATATGAAGCCCCGCAACCCAAACCTGGTTATTTCCCCGGTAAGAGGATAGAGCCGGTGAACCGGCGGGAGAACGCCCGGATAGATTATCAACCAGGTATCCCTTATGTACGGCATCAACGTCCGGCGGCCAATTATCACCCGGTAGCTTTTTTCCCGGCAGTAGCTAACTATCACCCGGTAGCTAACTATCATCCGGCAGCTAACTATTATCCGGCAGCTAGCTATTATCCGGCAGCTAGCTATTATCCGGCAGCTAACTATTATCCAGCAGCCGATTATTATCCGGTAGCCGACTTTTACCCGGTTCCTAATTATTACCCGGTAGAACGGGTTCATTATTGCCTTGTGGAAGAAAGATTCCCAGTAATAAACCCTTACGGCTGGTATAGTGAAAGCGGTTATAATTTTTGGTATCGCGGACAATATATACCGGATGCAGCCGTGTTCTATAATAATTCAGATGAGTTAGTCAGTATAGGATTCTGGCAAGACGGGTCCTTTGTCATGATCGGTTCTGACGATGATTCTTTTTTCCTGACGGCTTCAACTCTTCGGCAGGGTGGAGATTCAGGATTCCTTTTGGTAATATAAATTTTTTCGTAAGTATTGAGTAAAATTTAGATATTTTCCAGCTCGATTCCAAGAAAACCTATATAACTTCTTAAAGCCGTCCGGCCCTGGACGGCTTTTCTGTGTTCAGACCTAACGTAATAAAACCGCTCAAAAATAAGAGCTTATGGCACGTAAATCCGCTAGTTTGGCTCGGGGGGGACGACTTGGCAAAGCTTTCGCACCTTAGAATCTATTGCAAACGGTACGAAACGCGCAAGGGAGGGACGCACATACAACATCCCTGTCCAGCGCGTTTTTTTTAGGTGTTCACAAACTCGGCAAGGCAATAGTTAAATTTATCCCGCTCATCGATGACCAGGCCATGTCCGCTGAATTCAAAGGGAATTAATATAGAATTTCTAATGTAGCGATGCGTTTCCTCAGCGCTTGGGAACGGGACTATTTGGTCATGAACACCGTGAAATATAGCTGTCGGAATGCGTATCTGCCGTGCATCGCGCCTTAAATCCTCATCACGAAGGGAAATTGCCAAACTGGCAGTTGCGTGACCGGATGCTTCCAGCCCGAGTCCGTTGAACCAATTTTTAAATTCGCAGCTAAGGCTGCTGGCAAAAAATGTATCACCGAAATCACTTATCATTTTGGGGCGATCCGTATAGGTTTGACTTATAAGTTTGTTGACCTCTGCAACGGGAATTGCAAAAGGATAGTCTTGGCGCCGGGTAAACAGGGGGGTTGCAGATGATGCAAGGGCGAGCTTTGCGACGCCGTACCCTGAGTGACGGGCCATATATCTCGTGGCGATTGCTCCTCCCACTGAAAACCCGAGAAGGGTTATGTTTTCAAGACCAAAGGCTTCAATAACGCAGCGTACATCGTCCGCCAGCGTGTTGTAGCAGTACCCGTGCCATGGTTTATCAGACTTGCCAAAGCCTCTTATATCCATACCAATACATCTAATATCACACTTGGGAAGCTGATTGAATTGATATTCAAACATCTTATGGTTTGCTGGCCAACCATGGATGAAAAGAACGGTCTGTTCCGAGCAGAGGTTTAAGTCTTCTACAAAAATCCTGACCCCTTCTTCTACCTGAATGTAAGGCATTTGATTCACCTCTATTTGTTCTTGGTTACTTTATTCTTAATATATTGTATTCCAATCTACATAATAAGGTGCTTTTAAGATAACTAAGTAATTGTCGCCCTATTCAGTGGATTTATATGGTTACGGCGAGAAATATGGGGCGAAGTATATTGTTTCAGCAAAGGAAACGGTGACATATAATTAAAGAATCAACAACCCAAGGGAGGTTGTTGATTCTTTACCCAAACGTGCGTCTATTGGATTTGGAAATTATTTTTACAATTTTTACATTTGATATTAGATATTAGATACTAAAGATTAATAGTCTTATGTTCGCCACTCATTGAGAAAAAGTTTGCAACGGCATTCTCAAGATAGAAAATTTCAAAAATCGTATCTTCTACAGAATACATGCCCTTTAGCATCGGTACAAGCTCCAGTGCCTTAGCTTTGGCTTCTTTTGTAGTGCAGAATACGGCTTTACCGCTTAGACGCACCCATCTCCCGTCTTTCGTTGTCGCGGAAATTTCAATATTTGGATTGGTCATTAGCTGTGCATAAACTGGTTTTTGGTTGCTGGTTGAAAAGCAAAGCTTGCCTTCATGCTCCATTATGAAGCCGAATGGACGAACTTTTGGCAGGTTGCCATCAACAGTAGCAACATAGAATACTCCACAGTCTTGAAGAAATTTCAATACTTCATTCATGATATGCCTCCCTATCCATTATCGAATATCGGATTACGTTTGTTATTATAACATAATTATTTGCGCTAGTAAAATATTACAAGTATGGAAGTATGGTTTGGGTTAGGGATAATATCACCTAAAGTCCCAAAAGGTCCAGGGTTTTCCGGTCGGCGATACCGGTAGGATTAAGCCCCTTATCATGCTGGAATCGTTTTAGTGCCGTTTCCGTTTCCCGACTAAAGAAACCGTCGGCGCCACTTTCCAAATAGCCTAAATCTCTTAATTTTCTTTGCAGTTGGACCACATCCGCGCCTGTAATCCCATACTTGAGAGCCCGCCGGATATAAGCTCTCTGGTCTTCGATACGCACCGGCGTCCCCACCGGCACCCATTCATAGAGTTCTTCGATATCTTTGTTGCGCAAGCGAATGCAGCCATGGCTGATAAACTGGCCTATGCTCCACGGCTGACTAGTCCCATGGATGCCGTAGCCGCCTCCGCCCCAGGGGATATTCAGGGCCAGGATGCGGGTACCCATGATATCTCCTGATCTGTAGGATTTCCAAATCACCGTCCAATCGCCGATGGGCGTAGGAGTGCTGCTTTTGCCGACCGCGATACGATACTTTTTGTATAGTTTCCCGTCACTGTGCAGTTCCAAAATTCGGGCTGGAATCTTAATAACAATGGATATACTGCCCGTAGGGGCGGCTGACGGTTGATCGGGAATAGCCGCTAGCTCCAGTTCATCCCAGTAGTCGAGGCTCAAAATACCGATAAACAAGGTAATTATAAGTAACGATACAATGGCGAAATAACTTCGGGGCTTAATTATAATCCTCCAGAATCTGGCCACTCTGTTGCCCCCCCTAACCAGTTTTTATCACAATATATGTGCAATTGCTCCGTAATATCCCGAAAATAGCAAGGGAAGAGGCAACCAGGGCCAGTGAGAGGCACATAGGCATATGAGGCTAGAAAATAAAGAAACTGCCTCTTTTTGTCTTTCTTATTGTCCATATTAATATTTTATAGTATTATAATATTGTTGTTGGTGATTTGCCCGGAAAATGGATGATACCTTCGAGGTCATACCGTGATACCGTGCTTCATGGGTAATTCTTGTAGCCGAAATGAACAGTTAAGTGCCGCTTGGATCCGATACGGACTTAGACGGAGGCAGTGAGGAAGAGAGAAACACCCTTCTTGTCTATTCTGCATGCGGACAAGAAGGGTGAGTTTGTTTTATGCCGGCTTTTACATTAGGATTTTGGAGGGGAACAACAGTGATAACGGTGATTGAAAAAGTTGCCGAAATGCGTGCCTTCATAACCCAGGCCAGAAAACAGGGAAAAACAATCGGGTTTATTCCCACAATGGGGGCGCTGCATGAAGGACATCTGACATTGATGCAGGAAGCCAAAAAATGCAGCGATGTGGTAGTTGCCAGCATATTCGTCAATCCAACCCAGTTTGGTCCCAACGAAGATTATGACGCTTACCCGCGTACCTGGCCGGAGGATTTGGAAGCATGTTCTGCCGTCGGGGTTGATGTCGTATTTCGTCCAAGCGTTAAAGAAATGTATCCCAACGGTTGGGGAACCTGGGTGACAGTAGCGGGGATAACTGATAAGCTTTGCGGTAAATCCCGTCCCAACCACTTTCGGGGGGTAACCACGGTGGTTGCCAAACTATTTAATATTGTTCAACCGGACAAGGCATTCTTTGGCCAAAAAGACGCCCAGCAGGTAGTCGTGCTAACCAGAATGGCACAGGATTTGAACATGCCGGTTGAGATTGTCATGGTCCCTATTGTACGGGAACCGGACGGGGTGGCGAAAAGTTCCCGTAACTCATACCTGACTGCCGCCGAGCGTAAGTCCGCGCCGATTCTGTATAAGAGCTTGTGTGCAGCGCAGCAGCTGGTGAGCCAGGGCGAGCAAAGCGTACAAAATATTGTTGCCGCGGTAGTCCGGTCCATAAAATCGGAGCCTATGGCAACCATTGATTACGTGGAAATCCACTCTTTTCCCCAATTGGAAGAAATGGCCGGGTTAAATCAGGAAGCATTGCTGGCGGTAGCAGCCAAGTTCGGCGCGACAAGACTGATTGATAATATTATTTTAAAACCCGGGGAAAGAGGATAAAGATGCTGCTTACGATGATGAAATCAAAAATTCACCGCGCCACCGTTACCGAAGCCAATCTGAATTATATGGGGAGCATTACGATTGACAGCGCCTTGATGAGGGCAGCCCGAATTTTCCCGGGAGAAAAGGTCCAGGTGGTAAATAACAATAATGGTGCTCGCCTGGAGACCTACGTCATCGGGGGGGAAGAAAATTCCGGCGTCATTTGTTTGAATGGAGCTGCCGCCAGACTGGTTCAGGCCGGGGACAACGTTATTATTATTACTTACGCCTTGGCCAGCCCGGAAGAAGCGGCGAGCTGGCAGCCGATTGTGGTAATGGTTGATGAGAAAAACAGAATAAGAGAATGCAGAAGCAGCGAACAACATGGGGATGCTGGTTGAGTTGGTTAACTCCCGGAATAAAATAGGACAGAGGTGTTATTGATGGAGCAGCAACGCATAACGACTTCAACAATCAAACAGAAGAAAGATAAACAAATGCCCATTACCATGCTTACGGCTTATGATTACACTATGGCCAAAATTATCGACGGAGCAGGCATTGATATGCTGTTAGTCGGCGATTCTTTAGGAAATGTAGTGCTTGGCTACGAATCTACCTTGCCGGTAACGATGGATGAGATGATACATCATGTCAAGGCTGTCAGCCGGGGGGCGAAAAGGGCGATGATAGTTGCGGACATGCCCTTTATGTCCTACCAGGTGTCAGCGGCGGAAGCTTTGCGTAATGCGGGGCGGTTTCTGAAAGAAACGGCAGCCCAGGCTGTCAAGATTGAAGGGGGCCAGGAAATGGTTGCGGCTATTAAAAGCCTGGTTCAAGCGGGTATTCCCGTGATGGGCCATCTTGGGCTTACGCCTCAATCGGTTCACCAACTGGGGGGGTATAAGGTTCAGGGGAAAAGTGAACAAGCGGCGAAAAAACTTCTGGAAGATGCCAAGGCGTTAGAAACCGGTGGCGTGTTTGCGTTGGTTCTGGAATGTGTTCCCTCGCCTCTGGCCCGGATAATAACCGAGTCGGCGGGTATTCCCACAATCGGGATTGGGGCCGGACCGTACTGTGACGGGCAAGTACTGGTAATAAATGATCTATTGGGCATAAATCCCGGTAATACGCCTAAATTTGTAAAACAATATGCAAACTTGCATGAGCATATTGCCGCTGCTGTCACGGCCTATAAAAAGGACGTTAACGAACGTGTTTTTCCCGGCCCTGAGCATAGCTTTACCCTGGATGATATTGTGTTGCGGAAGTTATAGTAACGGTGAAAAAATCAAATCACCCGCTTATCTATGACCCGTTTGGCCTTGCCCTCACTGCGGGCGATTGTACGGGGTTCCACCAGCCGGACGACTGCTTTCAAACCCAGGACGGACTTCAGTTCGCCCTGGATTTTTTTCTCCAGTTTGTCAGCGCTGCCGTTAAGGCTGCCGGCCAGGTCGCCGGTCATTTCGACCATTACTGTCAAGGTATCCAGATTTCCTTCCCGGTCCACAATAAGCTGATAATGGGGAGCGGTTGTACCCATACCGAGGAGAACGCTTTCCACCTGGGATGGGAAAATGTTGACACCCCGGATGATCAACATGTCGTCACTCCGGCCAACCACCCGTTTCATGCGGATCTGGGTACGCCCGCAAGGACAGGGAGTACGATCCAGCGCCGTCAGGTCCCGGGTGCGGTAGCGGAGCATGGGCATTCCCTCTTTGGTCAGGGTTGTCAGCACCAGTTCGCCGATTTCTCCGTCCGGCAGGATCTCTCCCGTTTCGGGGTCTATGACTTCCGGGTAAAAATGATCTTCCTGAATATGAAGCCCATCCTGAACATGGCAATCGCAGGATACCCCCGGTCCGATAATTTCACTTAACCCATATACGTCATAAGCCTTGACGCCAAAGCTGGCTTCAATTTCGCGCCGCATGCCGTCCGACCAGGCTTCTGCGCCGCAAAAAATAGAGGAAAGAGCCAGGTCCTGGGGCCTTACCCCCATTGTCTCCATAGCTTCGGCCAGATGCAGGGCATAAGACGGGGTTGATACCATGGCGGTGGTGCCAAAATCCTGCATCAGCATAATCTGGCGGGCGGTATTGCCGGAAGAGGCCGGAATTACCGAAGCTCCCACCTTTTCCGCCGCGTAATGCATACCCAGACCGCCGGTAAACAGACCGTAATTCACGGCTACTTGAAAGACCGAGCCCCGCTTCAGGCCACCGGCCGACAATGTCCGTGCCAGCACTTCCGCCCACACTGCCAAATCGCTATCTGTGTAAGCTACCGCTGTCGGCTTGCCGGTTGTGCCGCTGGAAGAATGGAAGCGGCGAATATTTTTTACGGGAACGGCCAATAAGCCGTAAGGATAAGTATTGCGCATATCCTGTTTGGTGGTAAAAGGCAGTTTACTTAGATCAGCCGGGGACCGGATGTCCCGGGGAGTTACGCCTTTGGCCTCCATTCGCCGGCGGTAAAAAGCAACATTATCATAGGCCCGGGAAACAACATCCTGCAGACGCCGGCGCTGCAACTCCTCCACTGCCGGGCGGCTCATGGTTTCAACTTCCGGGTTCCACATTATTTGCCAACCTCCTTAATTTTCGCAACATCCTGGCGGTTTGCGGCCAAAGCTCCTGACAGCAGCCTATTAACCGGATAGTACAGCACTTGGGTGATAATGGTATTTACTGCGGCTACAGTCAACACAACAGGCAGCATACCGTAAAGATAGATGTTCATGGGTAAATTCAGTGCCAGTTTCGCTACTGTGACGAAGGTAAAGCCGCTAACCAGTGTTCCCGCCAGCCCGCATACAGCCGGGCGGATATTAACCGAACCAAACTCCAGCTTTAACGGCAGGGTCGCCAACACTGAACAGGCCAGCGCGCCGAGCACTTCGCTGATTAAATTGCCATAGGGAAAAATGGACTTGGATGTGGCCAGACAAAGAGCCCCGGCCACCAGGCCGATTCCCGCCGCCCGCAGCTTGCCGGGTTTGTAAAGCACGATGGCCAGACAATACATGGCAATGAGCCAGTTGGGCGATATGCCTGCTATACTTGGGCTTACCAAGCGCAAAATAGCCCCGATGGCCAGCAGCATGGCGGTAACTGTCGCCCACCGGTAACGCCCGCCTTTGGCTTCAATCTTCGTAGGCAGAATATCACCATTACGATTTTCCATATTCGATCCCTCCATAAAAATAAAAAATAATAAATAAAAACAATAACCCCTCGTTCCTATGTCTAGGGACGAGGGGTTAACCCGCGGTGCCACCCTAATTGACCGGAATACCCGGTCCGGCTTACTAAGTACGGGGCAATGAATAAGAAAACATTGTCCGATACCCGCTTCCTGCTAACGGGGGAAGAAACCCGGACAGCGCCTACCCCGGATTATCCGGCTCGGACTGTATCTCTCAGGCCCATTCAATATGCCGAGCAACGCCAAACTCCCACTGCCATTGGCTCGCTGTAGTTCTCTTGCCATATTTACTCTTCCTGGTCATTGATTTTAACTATTTTAACTAAAGTTAGATTTGTTTCAAATATATCACTATGGATAAACATCTGTCAAGACTATATATGCCGCATTAAAGAATTGCCATCCGGGTATTAGGATAAGTTGAGGTTAAGCGTTAGCGTCGAAGCGTTCCTAATACCTGGATATAATTTACATGCACACCCCGCTTATAGCGGGTAAGTAAAAAAATGTGTATAATAAGGGTAGCGCAAGGTTACAAAATCATTATTTCGTTTGGCATAGCATAGCTCCTGCTAAGCTGCTAATTAAATTTTTAACAAAGTCATTCAATGCCGTCCAAGTGAGCTAAGCCAAACAAAAGGAGGATCTAATGAAGCAAAAGAGTTTACGTATTATACTAATGGTGAGTGTGCTGCTAGTGCTATTGTTAGGAATTACAGGCCCTGCGCGGGCGGAGGAAGCATCTTCCCCTAATTTGACACCTGAACAATGGGTGGGGCACACCTTCTTGTTTCTTGATTTACCAGCCGATAAACGATCCGAAGGGTATGAGATTTTTAATAAAGACCAGGCAGAGCAAGGCTTTCAGGGAGATCGCTCCGTTCGCATCCCCTATGCTCAACATGTTGGGAAGCAAGTTACCGTTACCGATGTAGTCACCTATCCCGCCGGTGATAATAATGAATACATTGTTTACTTGTCTGAGAATAATACGGGAGAAAAACTGGTCGGGCGTACCATGCGGGGGAAATTGGATGGTTTGGTATTAGAAGCAGATATGACAAAAGCCCGGCAGCAATTCCTGGGTAAAACTATTTATCTTAAGAATAGGGTATTGCCGGGAGTTTACGACCTAAGTTCCGGCGCGGCGCCGGCGGCGGTAACAACTAAAATCGGCAGCGCGGCTCAAGTAATTGATGTTTGGGCAGGTATTCAATCTCAGGACCCTATATGGTTAATTGTTATGGTAAATGGGCAAAAGGCAACGCTGCCCCTTGCTTATAGTTACACGAATCAGCCGCTTAGTACCTGGCAAAATAGCCCGCCGTGGCAAGACGTGTTATTTATGGAAAATCCACGTGTCACATTTGGCTGGCCGGAAGCGTTATGGGAAAAAATTGAAACCGGTACTGTGGAGGTGGGTATGACCAAGGAACAAGTCCGGCTCAGTTGGGGTCGCCCGGCTTCCATTGACGAGAACAATTATGGGCCGGGTAAGTCCGTTTGGAATTATACGACTAAAGCGCTCACATTTGACGGTGATAATCTAATTTCCCTTGAAAATACTGAATTAGGGGATACTGTCGCTCCCTAAATACACCCCGGTGAGTTAGAATAAAGAAAGACGCAAATTAGTCCGTTTTCTTGCAAAGCCGCTCCCGCCAATAGTACGCTTTGTAACGAAGAAAGACCTGTCAGCCAGTTAATTCTCTGTGGCTGCAGGTCTTTTTTCACGTAACCGTTATCTTATGAAAACCGGAATCCGCCTGTCTGTCTGGTAAAATTAAGGAGCCCGCCCGCCAGGATAATCTCCTTCTCCCGGGAAGTAGCGACAAGGCGCAGGGGTATTTCCTGACCGGAGGCGGTATTCGCGGCAGTGATGAGTTCGCCCTTCTGCACCTGAGTATGAAGAGCATCAATGGTCAGGACATCACTTTGAGCCAATTTGTCATAGTCGCCGGGGTTGGCAAAAATGAGCGGCAAGATACCGAAATTAATCAGGTTGGCCCGGTGAATCCGGGCGAATGATTGGGCGATTACCCCTTTAACGCCAAGATATAACGGCGCCAGGGCGGCGTGTTCACGACTGGAGCCTTGTCCATAGTTGGCGCCGGCCACAATAAGGCCGCCGCCCTGGGCTAAGGCCCGGGCCGGAAAATCGGCGTCAACGCCGCTAAAGCAGTATTTGGCCAGATGGGGTATGTTGGAACGGTAAGGAAGCAAATGGGCGTGAGACGGCATGATATGGTCAGTGGTTATATTGTCGCCCACTTTAAGCAATACGGCGCCGGTGAGGGTCACCGGCGGCTGTTTGGCGACAGGAAAAGGCTTAATATTCGGTCCCCGCACCACTTCTACCGTTTGGCCCTGTTCGGGTGGGAAAACCAGTAAGTTGTCGTCACCGACAAACGGGGTGTTTAGGTCGATAACCGGGGGATGGCCATAATCCCGCGGGTCGGAGAGCTTGCCGGTCAGAGCGCTGACAGCAGCCACTTCCGGACTGCACAAGTAGACCTTGGCATCAGGGGTTCCACTCCGGCCGGCAAAGTTGCGGTTGAAGGTCCGGAGGGATACGCCGCCCGACTTGGGCGCCTGCCCCATACCGATGCAGGGACCGCAGGCACATTCGAGAATGCGGGCACCGGAACGCAACAGGGAACTGAGGGCGCCGCTGTCAGCCAGCATGCCCAGTACCTGGCGGGAACCGGGCGCAATGACCAGGGACACCTCGGGATGAACCCGTTTTCCTGCCAAAATTTTTGCTACTTTACTAAGATCAAGATACGAGGAATTGGTGCAGCTGCCGATCGCCACCTGATCGACTTTACTGCCGGCTACACTCGCCACCGGGACCACATTATCCGGGCTGTGGGGCAAAGCCACCAACGGCTCCAGTTCGTCCAGACGGATGGTAACTGTTTCGTCATAGACGGCATCAGCATCCGCAGTCAAGGGAAGCCAATCGGCCCCGCGCCCCAGGGCGGACAAAAAGGCCTGGGTGGTAGCGTCGCTGGGAAAGAGGGAGGTGGTGGCGCCGAGTTCGGCGCCCATATTGGTGATGGTGGCCCGTTCGGGAACGGTTAGTCCCGCCAGACCGTCACCGGTATATTCAAAAATGCGGCCGACCCCGCCCTTAACGGTCAGGCGTCTTAGAACTTCAAGAATAATATCCTTGGCAGCGGCCCAGGCCGGCAGTTTGCCGGTGAGTTCCACCTGACAGATTTTCGGCATGGTCAGGTAATAGGCGCCGCCGGCCATGGCTACCGCCACATCCAGGCCGCCGGCCCCAATGGCCAGCATGCCGATACCGCCGCCGGTAGGGGTATGGCTGTCTGAGCCCAGAAGTGTCCAGCCCGGGTGGCTGAATCTTTCCAATTGAACCTGATGGCAAATGCCGTTGCCAGGCTTGGAAAAAACAATGCCGTGTTTGGCGGCGACAGTTTGAATGTATAAATGGTCATCCGCATTTTCAAACCCGGACTGCAAGGTATTGTGGTCTACAAAGGCGACAGACAGTTTGGTTTTGACCCGGGGAATTTCCATGGCTTCCAACTGGAGATAAGCCATAGTACCGGTCGAGTCCTGAGTCAGCGTCTGGTCGATACGGATGCCGATTTCCTCACCGGCAACAAGACGTCCGCTGACCAGATGCGCGTCAAGGATTTTAGCTGCCAGCGTTTTATTCATACTTTCCCTCCAAATAGACTGCATCCAACTGCATTATATATAATGTTCTTAAATATTCTAGATTGCGTTCTGGTTCTCCTGCTCTTTCAGGACCTCTTCATATAAGTACATTAGTTCTTTTTCGAAAAGCGGCCGTTTCAAATTGACCGCCAGCGTCCGGACCTTGGTCAGGATATGGGTTGCCACGCTCTCGTCAATTACGAAGCCAAATTCCATATATTTCTTAACAATGGCTGCCGTTCCGGAATGCTTGCCGATGACAATCTGACGCTCCAGTCCGATTTCCATCGGGTCAAATACCTCATAGGTAATGGGGTTCTTCAAAGCGCCGTCGGCATGAATCCCCGACTCATGGGCAAACATATTGGCTCCTACCACCGCTTTCCAGATAGGCAGCACCCGGCCGGAGGCGTGGGATACATATTCACAGGTTTCTTTGAGCTTTGAGGTATTATAGGTAATATCTTTTTTCAGCACATATTTCAGTGCCATGACGAATTCTTCCAGGGCAGCATTGCCGGCCCGCTCCCCCAAACCGTTGACCGTGACACCGATAAACCGGGCGCCGGCCTGCAAGCCGGCAATGGCGTTGGCACTGGCCATACCAAAATCGTCATGAGTGTGCATTTCAATGTCAATATCGACCTTTTCCCGTAATGACTTGATGCGTTGATGGATTTCCAGCGGGTCCAGGATGCCTACCGTGTCGCAGTAGCGCAGACGGTTGGCGCCGGCCTGTTTGGCGGCTGTGGCGAATTCTACGAGAAATACTTCATCGCTGCGGGATGCATCTTCGGCGTTTGCTGATATATATAGCCCGTGTTTCGCGGCAAATTCAACGGCTTTTACCATGCTTTCCAGCACTTTTTCCCGGGAAGACTGCAGTTTGTATTTAATGTGAATGTCGGAAGTGGGGATGGAAATGGCTACAGCGTCGACACCGCAGTTAACAGATGCCTCCAGGTCTTTAATGCTGGCGCGGTTCCACCCCATGATGCTGGCTTTGAGGCCGAGTTTGGTAATCGTTTTGATGGCTTCGGCTTCGTCGCCGCCCATGATCGGGATGCCGGCTTCAATTTGGTCCACACCGATTTCATCGAGAAGTTTGGCAATATACATCTTTTCGTTGTTGGCAAATACCACACCTGCAGTCTGCTCCCCATCACGCAGTGTCGTGTCAACAATGTATACGTTTTTCCCCTCAGCGAGGTGATTGAAACCAGTACAGTTCTTCATGCTTTTATCCCCCTCTATTTTCCATTATGTATATTAATTCAATAAGTATGGTATAAATATGATAAATAATTCCATTGACAGTTGAGAGTTTTTGTTTGAAAAAGACAAAAAGGAGCCGGGATGTATGTCCCTGACGCCTTTGTCAAGTTAATACACAGGGTATATTGATGTATAAGATATCAGATAAAGTCATTTTGGTCAATAGATTTTTTGCGAAAATAATGAATACATTTGATTTTCTTCGCGGCTATGCTGGTGCCGCTTGAAATGGAAGAATAAGGATAACCCTAGCCCTTGACTAACTAACAACTTTAATGATACCATAAAGTTGCAGGAATAAAAAACCGTGGGGAGGGATTGCAGTGAAAATCGCATTGATTGGATTGGGCACTACCGGTAAAATTGTTGCCGAATATTTATTGAAAGAACAGGCGCTTGCGATGGTCCTTTGCCGCCAAGACAGTCCCAAGGAGGGGAAAGACCTTGGGGAGATTCTACATAGACCAACTACCGGTATTGCCATAGAATCGACAGCGGATCTGGAAGAAAAATTACTGCGATATCAACCGGATGTATTGATCGACTTTTCCCGGCCCGGTTTTCTTAGCCAAAATCTGGCGGTACTGGCAAAGTGTAAAGTAAATGTGGTTACCGCCGTAACCGGCTACAGCGAGATGGAGACCAAACGGATTAAGGTGGTTGCCCGCAACGGAAAAATCGGCATAGTAATGGCTCCGAATATAACCTATGGTGTGAATGTCCTCTTGATGATGGCCCGGATTGCCGCTCATCTGCAAATGGAATGTGATTTTGAGATTATTGAGGAAAACCATAGAGACAAGACGGACAGTCCGTCAGGAACAGCCAAGAAAATTGCCACGGCAATATCGTCAACGATTGGCGAAAATGGCGGTGAAAACAATCCCATTCCTATTCATTCCATTCGCTCCGGGGACATTATCGGACGGCACAAGATTCTAGTTACCGGCAAGTACGATCAGATTGAGATTGCTCATACGGCATTTTCCCGCGAGGCCTATGCGGAAGGCGCATTTAAAGCGGCACAATTCATTCACGGCAGGACGGGTTTTTTCGAAATGAAAGATGTATACCGGTTAGAAAAGAACTACTTCAAAGTAAACCGGTCGGTTCTCCACTATAACGACGAATCCTTTGACTCCCGCTCCTGCATTTTGTAATTTTGTAATAGATGTAATATATAATATATAAAGACGTCCTGATACGTGATAAGTATTCAGGACGTCTGTTATGTATTCTGATTAATAAAAAAGAAATTTTTAAAAGGAGTTTTTGTGGTTAATAAAATCTATGGTGCGTTCCAGTACGCCGCTGTCGCCGACGATGACGATACGGTCATGGGGGAGAATTCTGGCGGCAGGTCCCGGCGATATGATAATTTCCGTTTCGCGCCGGATAGCTACGATAGTGGCGCCGGTATGTTGCCAGAGTTTTACTTCGGCTATGGACCGCCCGGCGATATAACTGGTCTCATGGACTTCAATTTCAACCGGATTGTAGGGGGAGAGATTTCGTAATCTATCGGAGTAATTAATGATATCAATCAGTAAGTTTTCCAACTTGGCGTCAATTTCCCGCTTTTGCCGGAGGAGAATTTCCACATCTTGCTGCAATGAATAAACCGATTCTGCGCTTTTATAATGTTCAATAAAACCGTAGGCGTTCTCGGTGGAAATGACGGTTACTTCTTTCCCTTGGGAGACCGCAACTACATTTTTGACTTTTAGCAGGGCAATCGCCTTCCGGATGGTTTCGGGTGAAACATTATAATGGCTGGCAAGTACGGTTCTGCCGGAAATTTTTGTCTCGGTCGCGAACTCGCCGTTAATAATCCTTTGGGCCAGGTCCAAAGCAATAGAGCGGTAGATTGAAGTGCCGGATTTCATTTAAATCCTCCATTTAAGCGAGGTTAGCTGTTTTGATACCATTATACCCACCGGACCTTATTTACTATTCAATCGCTTCACTTGCCGCTGAGAACGTACCTACTACAAAAAAGGTAGCTCTGGCTTTCAGAATCAGGTTGCCCATACTGTCTACAATATCTGTTTCGGCTACCAGCGTATGGTTGCCATTATGAATTACCCGGCCGAAAGCACTGAGGGTTTCCGGGGGAGTGGCTGGCCGGATAAAGTTCAGGTTCATATCCAGGGTTACGACTTTTTTACCGGTCGTTGCACAGGCCACCCCCATAACGGTATCAGCCAAGGAGGCCAATGAGCCGCCATGAGCCGTATTGTATAAGTTAGTATGCTTATTAGCTGCTACTGGCATGGTCAATGTTGCCTTGCCTTCCCCCACTTCGACAATTTTCATCTCGAGTAAATCTACAAAGGGATTTTCCAAGTGCCCTTTAACTAATCTAAATTCATTTATCATGCTACTCCTCCTGAAAAAAATACTGCTATGTATTATATTGTACCATAATTGCAGGATAACAGATAGGCTTGAAAATTTGCAGTATGTATATGTGGCTGCCCGACGGGAATTTATGGGATGAGAAATTTACCGAAGCATAAATTTGGAATGCAGTTTTGCCCGAATAAGCAAAGGAGCCTTTATTCAAAGCTCCTTTGCTACTGCATCTTGGAAGCGGTTATCTCCCCATGTTTAGGGTTTTAGACTGGCTTTTATTAGCTGCCAGTATGCAGGGTCTTCCTCACCCAGCTTCCAGATAGCAATTCCCGCTATATCATATTTATTAACCAGATCCAGCCTGTATTTAAGGCTCTGGCTATTTTCATACCACACTTGGTGTCTTATTCCATCCGGGCCGGTATAACTAAAGTGGGGTGACTTTGATGCGTCATCCCATTGGGGATTGACGCCGAAGCGGTCAATCAGGTTTTGGATTGCACCGTATTCAAGGCTTTCCACGCCCTTGCTGGACCAGTCATAGCCGTAACCGGCTATTCCCAGGTAAAGCTTGTTTTTAGGTATGGTTGTCAGTGCGTATTTTAAATCCTGTTCCACCGAACGGATATCCGCTATTGATCCCGGACCGTTCCAACTGCCATGATAGTCGTAGGTCATAAGGATAATTTTGTCCGCATATTGGGCAAGCTGGGGGTAATCGTAGGCAACCGCCACATCATTTTCCTCATTATGCTTAGGAAAAACGTCAATGGTGACAATATAACCCTGAGGCTTCAAGCGAGCGGATAATTCCCGCATGAAGGCTGTCAGATTATCACGGTCTTTGGCCGGAACCGATTCAAAATCCACATTAATCCCATCAAGACCGTATTTTTCTATATAGGCTTCAAGGTTGTCAATGGCTGTCCGGCGTAAGGACGGATTGGATAATATGGCATGTATTCCTTTTTCCGGGTTGTTGTTTTTAGCGTTATTCACCAGCAGCAAGGCAGTAATTTTATGGTCATGAGCGTACTTTACCACTGACGCGTGATCATTGCCGCCGCGGTCAGTCACGGAACCATCCTCCTGAAGAGTAGCCCAAAACGGGGCGATAGTTCCAATCGAGTCTGTGTGTTTTACCAGGTCATTATAAGAAGAGGTATCGCTTCCCCACCATTCGGCATAAAAGCCGATGACATCCTTGCTGCCTGTTGGCCCCTGATTTGGCGTAGTCGAACTAACCGGCGAAGTTGGATTTATATGAAACAGACTATTTAACAAGTTACTTAACAGCCCAAACAGATTACCCAAAAAGCCGCCGGTATCCCCGGACGGTGATGCATAAGCCGGGACGGGAATTATGAAGCTTGTACACATTGCAAGCAGCAGAAGAAAAGCTACACTCTTGACATTGCCCATAGTTGCCTCCCACTAGTTAGGATTGTATCATTGTATAGAATGAATGCTATCATAACTAGGGGGATTTATCAATAACAAAACCGGTGTTAAGTATTACCTATTATCCATTTCAGTTTATATTTACTTATAGCCCGGCCTTTTTGCACTCGATAATATTGACGAAAATAGCAAGAAGATCTACCATTGTTATAGTGTATTATAGTGCTTTCTTGTCTTTGTTGAGGAGTTGATACTTTGAACCGTACTTTTTTGGGGGTGATTATCGTCTGTGGCCTTGTAACTTTTGGTATTATCGGTATCTATTTCTATGTCTATGGCGAGACAGACGATTTGTCGTCCGGGATTCCCGTGCTGAATTATCATGGAGTGGAGGATAATGTAAATAATCCTCTAGCTTTGGAAATCAAGGATTTTGAGGACCAAATGGCCTATTTGCATACCAAGGGTTACACAGCGATAACACCGGATCAGTTGCTTGACTATCTGAGCGCCGGTAAAAAACTTCCGGATAAGCCGGTTCTAATTACTTTTGATGATGGGTACGCCAATAACTATACAAATGCCTATCCAATACTGAAAAAGTATGGTTTTACCGCTGTTTTTTTTCTCATAACCGATGTAATCGGCCATGATCCCTGGTATATGAATTGGGATCAGGTTAAGGAAATGCGGCAGCAGGGATTTCAATTCGGTTCCCATACCTTGAGCCATGCGGACCTTACCAAAGTTCCGGTGGCGCAAGTCAATTTACAACTCGTTAAATCCCGCGAGGGAATCGAATGGCGGCTGAATACACCGGTAAGGTATCTCGCCTATCCCGGGGGGGCTTACGATTCGCAAATTGAAAAATTAGTCCTGCAGGCCGGGTACAAAGCTGCTTTTTCCGTCAAATTCGGCAGGGTTCAAAAAGGCGGCAATCTCCTGGCGCTGGAAAGAATACCTTTATTTAAGTCCAGATGGACCTTCCTCGACTTCTACCTCCGGCTCAATTTTACCAAGGCGATGGGTAAAATTAAGGCAGTGAAGGATCGATACATTTGCGGGCGTGAATTGAGCCGGCGGTAGACAATGATTTTGGGCCAGTGAACTCGTTTAGCTTTTGCTAAACTTCGGGGCTTCGGTGGGGGAGACTCTGCCCCCACCGAAGTTTGGAAGTGGTAACACCCATTTATAGAAGTGGGTGTCTTTGGAATTGGATAAGATGGTATTTAATGGAATACTAACATAATGATAACATTTTCTTAACAATCATTTTGGGTTATGGATATATAATTGTACTTGCTCAACTAATCAAGAATCATTTCAGGGGGGTTCCAAATGAACAAAAGAATGAGTTACTTGAGGCGTTTGTTAACGGTGAGTCTTACTGCCGCTATGTTGACAGCCGGTGTCAATGTAGTCCACATTGATCATGCGCAGGCAGCTGTCCCCCAAATCTTTGATTTCGAAGCCCATCGCGGCGGACGGGACGCTCGCCCGGAAAACACGCTGGTTTCTTTTGCCTATGCCATGGAATTGGGTGTTACTACTCTGGAAATGGACATGCAAATGACCAAAGACGGCCGCATCGTAATTAGCCATAATGCGTTTATGAACGGCAGTTTAGCCAAAGGCGCCGACGGAAAATATGTTGAATCCGGCAAATATGATATCCGTACAATGACGCTGGAGCAAGTTAAACAATTTGATCTGGGGACCATGAATCCCGCCGCCGGTGATTATTACGCGGGACACGGCAAAACGCAACTAGCCGTACCGGGAACCAAAATGCCTACTTTGGAAGAAGTTTTTGAACTGGCTAAAGCCTACGGTAACGACAAGGTAATGTTCAATATTGAAACAAAATCCTACCCGGATCCTGCATTCCCGGAAGCGAAAAATAATCCTGATCCGACCGTGTTTGTCAAAAAAGTCTATGAGGTTATCAAAAAATATCACATGGAAGACCGGGTCATGTTACAGTCCTTTGACTGGAGAACCCTTAAGGAAATGAAAAAACTGGACCCCAAAATTACTTTGGTAGCGTTAACCTGTGAACAACCTTCCTGGGGTCGTGACAGCGTCTGCCGTCAAGTAGGCGAACCCGGGGCGTCTCCATGGATGGCCGGTCTTGATATTGATGCCTATAAAGGGGACTATATCAAAGCCGCCAAGGCCATCGGCGCCGACGTCGTTTCTCCTTATTGGGAAGAATTATCCAATGAATTAGTCACCGAAGCCCATGAACTGGGTATGAAGGTGGTACCCTGGACTGTGAATGATCCCGGCAAGGCAAACATGCTTATAGATATGGGTGTTGACGGTCTGATTACAGATCAGCCCTGGGTGTTGCGCGATCTTCTTATTAAGCGGGGCATTCCTGTGGCTGAACCGACAATTAACACAAATAGCCCGTATCATACCGGTACGGACATCGTTGCCGGGGAAACCAAAAAACTGGGTAAAGGCGGCGATTCGGCGGAGTAACTATATATCCTTACATCTTTGTACAAAAATCAACAGCCTGGGAAAAGTCGGCGGGCAGGGGAGCGTAAACCGTAATCTCCTGCCCGTTTTTTATATGCTGAAAGCTCACGGCAGCTGCGTGTAAAGCCTGCCTGGGCATCCAGGAAGTGCGAAGTCCATACATGGCGTCGCCGATAACCGGGCAGCCGAGATGGGCCAAATGGACACGGATTTGGTGGGTTCTCCCTGTCGCCAGATTAAGTTCCAGCAGCGTGGCACCGTCAAAGCTGCCGATAGTCCGGTAATAAGTAACCGCCCTTTCGCCCGCCGGGTTTATCGCCCGGCGGTTCGGCAGGTTTGGGTGGGGGCCGATGGGGGCGTCGACAACGCCTGAAGGCGGTTGAATCATTCCTTTTACCAAAGCCCGGTATGTACGTTTTAACAAGTGCGTTTTTAACTGTTGTTCCAGGATAAATTGGCTGCGGGAATCCTTGGCGAAAATTACACAGCCGGAGGTTTCCCGGTCTAAGCGGTGCAGAGGACGAACAGTGCCTGCCGTCCCTCGCTGCTGCAATTCATAGGCTAAATAATTCGCCAGAGTGCCGGAAGTGGTTTGACCGGTTGGATGTACCAGCTGGTAAGCCGGTTTATTCAAGACCAGCAGCCAGTCATCTTCATAAAGTATCTCGATTATGCCCGGTTCCGGCTGAAGGCCGTGGGCGGTATCGGCAAGAATCAGTACACGCAAAGTATCCGCCGGTTTAATTTTTCTTTGTAGATATACCGGTTTGCCGTTTAAGAGAATTCCTTTTTGCCTGGTCAGCTTTTGAATCTTCCTGCCGGAATACTGCAAAATCTGCTTCAAATATTCTTCAACCGTTAAATCGGCATGTTCTTTCGCTACTGTATAGGTATGATACGGTTTCATTGCCAGCCTTCCTTCCCCGCAACCGGATTTTTTGCTATTGATCCTTTGATCACCCATTGTAGTGCAATGATACAATATTTTTGGGATATACACAAATAATAGCGTAATAGCGCCTGCCTGCCTCCTTGCGAAAAGAAACAAAAAGCTTTACAATGCGAGGAGGAGGGTAGTAGAGTATGCACAAACATTGGAAGCCATTTTTGGGTGGAGCTGTTGTTATGCTTGCAGTGGTAGCGGGAGTTTACCTGTTCCTGTCAAAAGGAAATCCCTGGCAACCAACATTCCTTAAGTCGGAAACTCCTTTTAAGCAGGAAACGCCTTCTATGCCGGAAGTTTCTCCTAATCCGGCAGACATAAATATTCCCCCTGATGCGGTAACCATTACACCCCTGCCGTCGCTGCGGATTCTTCAGGGGGATAAAGTATCTTTTGAGGGCAAGAAGGAATTGCGTCAGGTTATCGCCGGACGTTTGGCACAAGGATTGGTTGTTGTTAACTTCCAGGCAACAGGGGAGCATGCTGAAAAATCTGCCATTCGCATCGTCTGGGAAAATGGTGAAGTTGAAATGATATATCCCGGAACCATCGATAGAAAGCTGATGCCGGAAAAAAGAGCCAAGGAGATTACCATATTGGGATATAGTATGAATGAAAGACGGGTTTTCCAGGACCTTCCCCGCAAAGGATCCCTTACCTGGGAGATTCGTTACCAGCCGGTCGAAATATGATTATGTATTATCTGTCCCGGCTATATGGCAAATAGCAAATAAGATAGCAAGAGATAAAAAAACCTGCACCGAGAGAGAGGTGCAGGTTTTTTATATTATCAAAGTACATGCTTAAGACGGCGAAGGACAGCCTTATTAACACTTCGACACTATCGTTTAAGTTCTGGTATATTAAACCGGTTGAAAGCTTTGCGGATATTTGTTACTCTGGTATAGCTAGCAATAGCATTATGTGATATACTTTTTCCCTGCTCAAAGACCTGCGAGCGTTTCTATTTTATTTACTTTCCGTAAGAAAGTGGAAGGAGGAAGCAGGATGAAATGGTTCTGGAAGAAGATGCTGCTATTTGCCGGTTGTTTCGTTTTATTCATTATGACGGCTGTCACAGTTTTTACAATTTTGAGCAAAATTGAAGACGCCGCATCCAATCCCAAGCCGCCGTCCGTCATTTCCCCGGCTGCTCCTGCCAGTATAACCTTTGATGATAAACCCGCAAGCCGTATCAATATTCTGCTATTAGGGATAGATGACGGCGATCCTGATATTGCCAACGGGGCAAAACGGTCCGATACTATGATTGTGGCAAGTGTTGATCCGGGTGAAGACACAGTAAACCTGCTCTCCATTCCACGGGATACGAAAGTAAGTATTCCCGGGCGCAGCGGGAATGACAAGATCACACATGCCTTCTTTTACGGGGGGCCGAAACTGTCCGTTCGTGCCGTTGAAGCCAACTTTCATATCCCTATCGACTACTACGCCGTGATTGACTGGAAGGCATTTATCAACGTTGTGGATATATTGGGCGGCGTGGATATGACTGTGGAGCGGGATATGGATTACGAGGACCCATACGAAAATTTAAGCATTCATTTGTCCCAAGGCTACCAGCACCTTGACGGTGAAAAGGCCGGGGAGTATGTCCGGTTCCGGCATGATGAGCTGGGTGATATTGGAAGGGTTGAGCGGCAGCAGCGTTTCTTAACGGCACTGACCGGTCAGATGCTTAGAGCCGGCACCATCCTGAAACTGCCGGCACTGGTGACAACTGTCAGCCAGTATGTTCAGACCGACATGAGCACCTTCACCTTAATTCGAGTGGCCAATGCATTAAAAGGCATAAAATCGGATTCTCTTCATGCTGAAATGTTGCCGGGTGATTTCGCAACAGTCAATGAAAGTAGTTATTGGGTACCTGACAAAGCTAAAGCCGCCCAATTGGTTGCCGAGCTATTCGGAGCAAGAGCGGAGAGGAGTAATTAAAGAAACCATAAGCTGTACGAAAATTGCATAAAACTTCTGACCGCCAAGAGCCCAAGACCACTAGGCTAATGTCCTGCTGTTTTTTTGGGCGCTTTTGGTGTGCTTGGCGGTTAATAATTAAAATACGCGGCGCAACTCTTGCAGTTATACGTTTTGAACAGTTTTTCCGGGGCAGGAATATAATATTACATAAATATATTAGAAACAAATGGGAGGAGATGCTATGCAGCCTGCGACTGATACAAAAATGCCGTTAATCGGCGATCCGTTTCCAACCATGAAAGTAGCCACAACCCAGGGCGAAATTTGTTTGCCGGGGCAATATAGGGGGAAATGGTTTGTTTTGTTCAGCCATCCCGGGGATTTTACGCCGGTATGCACTACGGAGTTTGTCGATTTCGCCAGACGGCGAGCGGATTTTCGCCGATTGAACACCGAACTGATCGGGCTTTCGGTAGATCAGGTTTTTGCTCATTTAAAGTGGATACAGTGGATTGAGAGAAATCTCGGCACCAAAATCTGGTTCCCGGTAATAGGGGATCAAACGGGGATCATTGCCCACCGGTTGGGGCTGATACACCCCAATAAAGGCGCAAATACCGTGCGAGCGGTTTTTGTCGTTGATGCAAACGGGGTTATCAGAGCAATAATTTATTACCCGCAGGAAACGGGGAGAAACATCTGTGAAATCATGAGGCTGATACGGGCCCTGCAGGTTACCGACGAATTTGGCGTGTCGACGCCGGCTAATTGGCCTGACAATAGTATAATTGACGACCATGTTATCATTCCCCCGGCCAAAACGGAGAAAGAGGCGAAAGAACGGTTAGCGCAAGCCGCCCATGGTGGAATAGAATGTTTCGACTGGTGGTTCTGTCACTATGATTTAGATGCAGACTGCGAGGAAGAGGAAGACCCGGTATAATTTACAAAATGTTTACAAGACAGCGGACAAAATCCATGTTACTATGGTAATAAATGAAGCGCTGGTGGGCTGTCTACTTTGAAAGCGTAAAAGAATTCGCGGGAATTTTTTCGCAAGGCGAGGCGGAGGAGGCGCGCATATCGGATATATGTAAGCTGACGACAACGAAGCATTACGGAAAAAGGCCCGCGAAGTAATTATGATTTCAGTGTAGACAGACCACTAGGACATGCTTTAACGGTAAGGCCTTCGCTTTATCAATGAAACAGACAACGGTAAAGGGGTGTATATTATGTGTGACGAAAAAGATCTTGAAATACCGGAGGATATCCAAGTACTATTCACCGACGATATTGAAATCCTCGAAGACCGTTTGACAGACATTATTGTAGCCATGGGCTTGCCGGAAGAACAGACCAGCGCGGTTCTCAGGCTTATCAGCGACTCGCTGGATGATCATCATGCCAATATTCTGGATACCTTTGAAGATGTAATAGCCGGCGACAGCCAGGACGAAGCAGGCGAAGCTGAATAAAAAACAATGCAAGCATGATTAACTTCTATAATAAATAATAGAATAGCAATTTTAAAAGCACTATCATCCGTTACCGGAAAGATAGTGCTTTTAAGCTTACCGAACGCTGGAATATGGATTAGTAAGGTACGTCCCCGGCTTGTTTTGGACTCCTTGAATCAGTTGCGCCAGTTCGGCCGGTTTAGCCAGCCAGTTGATCCCGCGATATTGCCAGGCCCAAGGTGCGCCTGTATTGAGATAAGAGTTACTGTCGAAGTAGCCCCAGCGGGAAAAAGTACGGTTCTGGCCGATATCATTGCGATTTTGCCATAATTCCTGCAAGTCAACCAACTGGTAATTGCCACGGGCCGTCGTGTCGCTCCGAGCGCCATTGGGCAGCAAGGGGTAAGTACCACCTGTACCCGGCGCCTGCCTATTCGATATCCCATGGGTACCGGCCCTTACGGTCAGGATAGGGTGGCCATTTTCGACTTTTACTTGCGAACCGCCCAATTTGAGCCACTCATTGTTGCTGTAAGTCAATAGCAATTCAAGCTGTCCCGATTTATCGGCCTTTTTTTGTACCACAGCCATAGCGCCGATCATGTCGTGTTCATGGTTGGTCCCGCCTGCGTGGCGGGGATAATAGAGATAATAGCCGATAAAATAGTGGGTGTCGCTTTCCACCAGCGAGTAGTACACCGCCGCATTCGGCGAATAGTAGGGCAAGTTTATCCAATTATTATTCGTTCGCCAGTCGCGATCAAAGTTTACCACAGTAAAGACGTTTTCCCGCGCTATAGGGTTTTGGTGGTCATCCTGTTGATAAATAACCGGCGCCCACTGCCAGATCAGATCGGCATTGCCGGCCGCCGGGGTCTGCACCGGGGCAATAAGCAAGGCCAGCAGGAATAAGCCTGTTATAAAAGCACGTTTCATAGCTATGGCATCCTTTCTTATCATGAATCCACCAGTTTTGGGGTAATCAGAATAATCAGCTCGCTTTCGGTATTTTCCCTGTCGGTCGAGCGAAAAAGTGACCCGACGAGAGGCAGATCCCCCAAAAGGGGAACTTTGAGGGTATCAAAGGTTTTCTGGCGCTGAATCAAGCCGCCCAGCACGATTGTTTCTCCGTTTTTTACCCGCAGGGTTGTTTCGGCCTGGCGGGTCCGGATATTGGGGTTTCCTTTGGTAGTAGTGTCCGTTTTGTTGCTGACTTCCGGCTTGATGTGGGTGGTTATGGTGCCGTCCTCATGGATGGTGGGCGTTATTTCCAGCTTGATGCCGACCTCAACGTAGGTTACTGTGGTGGATTGAGTGCCGCTGTTAATCTGCGTACTTTCCACCGCCAATTTGTCACCGATGAGAATTTGGGCCATTTGGCCATCCAGGGCGGCGACGCGGGGACTGGCCAGCAATTGGCCCTTTTTGTTTTCTACCAGACGGTGCAGAACGCCGGCGATATTGGTGCCATATTCGATGCCATAACGAGTACCAAGGCGGACGGGAAAAGCGCTGCCGTCCATCGTAGCCGCTTCCGGCAATCCTGTCAGCGACCCCCAGTCGATGCCGACATTTCGCCGATTGTCACGGGATATTTCCACCACCTCCGCTTCAAATATGACCTGCCGCGGCGGGACATCCAGTTTTGCCAGCATGGCTTTGACGGTGCTGCAGTCGGCGTCGCTGCCGGCGACAACCAGCATGTTATTCACAATCTCCGCCCTGATTTGGTTATCGGGAAACACGACGGTCAGCATGGTTTTCACTTGCTCAGGCTTTATATATTCTAGCTTCACAACAAAGGGATTTGACCCGGCGGTTGCCGACTCAGCGGGAGGCGGCGCCGCTGCAGGGGCCTGCGACTCAGGAGCCGCAGGCGGACTGTCCGGGCTGGTTGCAGTATTTTCCGGCGGATTATTTGGGACGGTTGCAGCGGGTGGGCTCTCCGGCGGATTGCTTGGTTTGTCTACAGTTGAAGATGCCGCATTTTCCGGCGGGCTGGAGCTGGAAGGTGGATTATTTGGGGCGGTCGCAGCTGGCGCATCTAAAGCGGGTGCAGACGGTCCGTCATTTGGCGGAGCCTCGGCAGAGCTAAAATGTATAGTAAAAACTAACAAGCAGATAATGAAGAAAAAAGTCCGGCAATGATAATGATAATGATATGACAAAAACAAATTATTGGCCGCATTCTTGGATTTTATATCCATATAAACAAAATACCTCAACTGTAAAATTTCTTCTTATTTCCATAATAGACTATTTAAATTGTTTTTACAACCGAAAAACAGCCTGAGTCAACTACAATAGGATTAAGATAAATTAACATTATAAGCCGATAAATTAACATTAATAAAGTATACATAACAAGATCGCCTGCCAATGAGGAAAGGGCAAAGTAAAAGAGAGTCCCGATCCAGGAACTGGCGAGAAGGGAAATATTCTGGAATTCCTTGACAACAATTCCCATAGCGTATTATATTAAAATAAAGTATTTATTGGGTTGTTTTATAGCGAAACGGACTTAGCTAGCTAGGGTCAAACCGGTCGGCATGCCTTAATACAGTGCCGGCTTATTTATTGATGGGAGGAGTTTTTTCGTGGATATCATAAACAAAGGCGGCTATACCCTGCTGATTATTGTCAGCTGCTCGGTTATTGCCCTGACGATCATAATTGAACGCTGGCGGTTTTACCGGCGCATCGAGCGGGAAGAGAAGGAAGTTATGCGCCAGGTAAGACAGGCCCTTACCGGACAGGAAATTGCGGCGGCAGCCTTGACAGTGGGACATGATGAGACTTTTTTGGCGGAAGTATTTAAAGAAGCAATGGAAAACTGCCGCCGGGGTGAGCAGCCGGAGATAACAATTGACGACAGGATGGCCGAGATAGCGCCGCAACTGGAACAATACCTGTATATTTTGGCGACAATCGCCACTATCGCGCCGCTGCTGGGCTTGTTGGGAACTGTTTTGGGCATGATTAAAACCTTTCATGCCGCGTCGTTAAGCGGTCTCGGTGATCCCCACAAGCTGGCGGAGGGAATATCGGAAGCACTCTATAATACAGCCGCCGGTCTGCTGGTCACTGTCCCCAGCGTGATCGCCCACAACCATTTTCGCAACTGGGCCGAAACGTTGCTCCATTTGTTGGAAAGGCGGACGCGGGAAATTACCAGACTGGTAGCGCGAAGAGGTGAAATGCTGTGTCGTTGAGAAAATCGAGACATTCCATCGGGGTACACTTAGATATGACGCCTATGGTTGATGTCATGATGCTGCTGGTCATTTTTTTTATGATGTCAACCACTTTTATTTTAACTAATCCCGGGCTGCCGATTAATTTGCCCAAAGCGGCGGCGGTAGCTGACCAGCCCCAGAATATCGTGGTCGTTATCAACCGGGACGGGCAACTGGCGGTAGGTGACAGAACCATATCGTTGAGCGAGTTAAGGTCGCTTTTGACAGCCACCGCGGCCAAGCAGCCGGTGGTCTATCTGAAGGCGGACAAAGAAGTGCGGCACGGTACGGTGGTAGAAGTAATGGACGAAATTCGCAAAACCGGCATTTCCAAACTGTCGGTGGCAGTAGACGCCAAGGGTATATAAGCCATGCCGGAGCGTAAATGGTATCTGCCGTTCAGTACAGCTGTACTCATTAATTTGATCATTCTAGGGCTGCTCAATACCACGTTTTCGCAGCTGCAGTCAAGTAAGCCTGAGTACGTAGAAGTAGAAGTGTCGCTGGCCGAGCTTTTCTCACCACCGGAGCCGGTTGATTCACCGGCAAACGCGCCGCAGCAAGCAAGTGCACCGCCGGAAGTACCGGCACCGGTTAAATCGGAGCCGGCCAAGCCTGCTGCCGGTCCATCGTCCGTTCAGCCGCTGGCAGCCGCCGGCGCGGCGACTGATGGAAATATGGTAAATGTGCCGGCAAATGCAGGAAACGGCCTGATAAATATTGGCGGTTCATCCGGGCAGGAGGCTGCAGGACCAGACAGCCAAGGGGGTACGGAAACAGGAGCCGCCGCCGCCGGCCCGCCCGGTCCGTCCAAACCGTCCGGCCCGACGAGATCAGTCAGGGTTATCGCCGGTGGAGAACCGGATTACCCTCAAGTTGCCCGCCAGAATGGCTGGGAAGGGACGGTCAAATTGCGGGTGTTGGTTTCAGAACAAGGTTTGGTTGAAGATGTCCAGGTTATTGCCAGCTCGGGTTATAGCCAGTTGGACCAGGCGGCTCTTGCCGGCGTGCGGCGCTGGCAATTCAGTCCGGCGCTTAAAGAAGGTATGCCTGTGGCGGAATGGGTGGCAGTTCCTGTGAGGTTTACGCTGAGGTAGGAGAGAGGTAGACGTGTTCTAAAAAGTAAATGACAGGCAGTCGGTTAAGACTGCCTGTCATAATACTAGGTTTTTTCGCAAGGGAAGACGGAGAAGACGGCATATCGGGAATAGATTTTATAATAGCATTATATTATCTGGCAACAAGCTGATTTAAATATTGAATCAATTCAGTTGTGGACCATTGTTCGGTTTCCACTTTGCTTACAACTGCCGGATCTATTTCTTGCGGCAGCGTGATGTCAATAAAATGGACACGGTCGGGTTTATTGGTAAAGATCAGTCTCCACCCGTTTTCAACTTCCCAACTGTCTTTCAGTACCCAGCTATGCTTGTTCACGACCATCCTCCTTTGTTCTATAGGGTAAGAAACCTGATCAAGGAGTAGTTCGTCATTTACAAAAGAAATCCTGCTAAGCCGGGCATGAAATTTAACTATATTAACTAAACGAAGTCTTTATCTTCTTCTTCTTCTTTATCCTTTTCTTTCCTTTGGTCCACAATCCATATGGAGCCGCAGACTTTTTTGGCTTTTTTCTTGATTCGGGCGGCAATTTCACCGATTTCCAGATAATTGTTGAAATTGCGGTAACGGTTGTGTACGATGGCGATGGAGATACTCATAATAGGAAAGGATTCAAGATGGCCTTTGCGGTTATAAACTTTTATACATCCCCGTTCCAGATCCTCAGTCGCATAAAAAGAATGAATTCCTTTGTCAAATTCCTGGGTAATTGACTCAGCCAGCTCTTCCGGATTGTCACCATCGATCTCGATAATAAAATCGTCGCCGCCGATGTGGCCTAAAAAGGAAATGCTAAAGGAAGGATCAAAGTTTAGTAAACAAGATGCCAGCAAATCAGCGGTAAATTTAATTACTTTGTCTCCATGCTCAAATCCATACTTATCGTTAAATGCTTTAAAATTGTCTAAATCGATGTATAAAACGCCAAAATGACTGCTGACGCTTTTAATTACTGTTTGCTTAAGTCGTTCTTCGATCATAAGATTTCCCGGCAACCCGGTCAGCGGATTAGCCTGGGCGGCGTAGCGAATTTGAAGGTCGGTTAATTGTCTCAGCAGTTGGATAATGGATACCGTTCCCAGGTATTGGCCATTGTCAACAACAATGATCAAGTCATACAATTGTTCTTCCATACGCTCAAAAACGTAATTGGAAACCTGTTCCAACGGGAGGGAAGATTCCACGATGGTAGGATGTTTATCCATTATCAGTTCAACAGGACGTCTAGAATAGAGGGATACTCCATACTTGGAACTTAAATGGAAATGCATTTTGTTTTTCATTAATAGGCCGACAGGTGTCATTTCATCCACAATCACAATACCTTGCGCATTCGTCTGGGTAAAAATTTCGCTTACTTTCTCCACCGCAGTTTGTCTTGAGACAAAGGGACTTCTTTGGACCATGCTGCCCATAAGAATGCCGGACATCTGCGGCAGAGGGGACAAATGAGAGGCAACTTTAGTTGGATTCACATTATCATCTCCGCTAAAATCTGCTTTACTCTTTACTCTTGTGCTTTTCTACGATGACAAAGAACTTTCCTGCTATCGATTGTTAAGTATTCGTTATGTTTAGCGTTATTTGTCGAATATGCTTTTTGATTAGCGTTATTTGTCGAAAAAACTCTCCGGGATAGTTGTTAACAAGAAAAAACTGATATAATATAAATGAGTTGCGACAATTTAAATACTTTGGGAGGTGCCCTTATTGAAAGGTTGGATTATTGCCGGGATCATTATTGCACTCCTGGCCATAGTAGGTGTCGGCGGGTATAACAATTTAGTCTCTCTTAATGAATCAGTTAACGGCAAGTGGAGCCAAATCGAGAACCAGCTTCAGCGCCGGGCTGATCTAATTCCCAATTTGGTTAATACGGTAAAAGGGTTTGCGGCCCAGGAGCAGCAGGTGATTAAATCCATTACCGATGCCAGGGCCAACCTGGCGGGCGCCCAGGGGCCGGCGGCGAAAGCCCAGGCTGATGCCGAACTTAGCAGTGCGTTAAGCCGGCTGCTGGTGGTTGTGGAAAACTACCCCAATTTGAAATCGGACCAAACATTTAAAGCTCTTATGGATGAGCTTGCGGGGACTGAAAACCGGATTGCGGTAGCCCGCAAAGATTATAATGATGCCGTGCAGGGCTACAATACCAAAATACGTTCTTTTCCCACAAGCCTGTATGCCGGGGCCATGGGATTCGGGGCCAAAGAATATTTTAGGGCCGAAGAAGGTGCAAAAACCGTTCCCGAAGTTAAGTTTTAGCGAGTGGAGGGGCCATGATGAAAAAGTGGCTGACCTGGCTGATACTGGGCGCCTACCTCGCGCTTGCCGCGGTAGCCTTTGCTCAGCCTGATATTCCCCCGGCGCCGGCCAGCAGTATCTACGCGCAGGATTTTGCCGGGGTATTAAGTGGTGAGACCAAGTCACGGATTAACAGTCTTGGCAGTCAATTGGCAGCTAAGACGAAAGCCCAGGTTGTCGTCGTTACGGTTAAGAGCCTGGAGGGGGCGGCGCTTGAGGATTACGCCCTCGGAATATTGCGGCAATGGGGTGTTGGCGACAAGACACTCAACAACGGTGTTGTTATGCTGGTAGCCGTCAGTGACCGCCAGTCCCGGATAGAGGTCGGTTATGGCCTGGAAGGCGCCCTGCCGGATGCTAAAACCGGCAGGATTCAGGACGAATACATGATTCCGCATTTTCAGCGGGGAGATTATGACCAGGGTATTTTAAACGGATACCAGGCTCTTGTCACCGAGACGGCTAAGGAATACAATCTGGAACTGAAGACGGATGCCAAGCCTGTTCCTACGGCTCGAACAGACAGCAGAGAATCCTGGTGGGATACGTTGCCGTGGTGGGCTCAGCTTGCAATGATTGCCGGCGTCTTAGTCCTGTTTATGTTTGACTGGCTGTTCCTGGGCGGCGCGATTACCTTTCTCCTGCTTTCGCTTATCCGCCGGGGAGGCGGCGGTGGAGGAGGAGGCGGTTTTGGCGGCGGTTCCGGCGGCGGCGGCGGTTCCAGCAGAAAATGGTGATTCAATAAAAAATCCCAGGCTGTTCAAAAACGAGCATAGCTAGGCGCACCGGAAGAGCCCGCCGCGCCGCGTACTTGGGGGGTACGCAAGAGCACGTCGCCATAGAGAGTTACTTTATGCGAAAAGTTAGAGTGTAAGTAAAACAACTTGCATACTAACCCGAGCTCTGAGGAGCAACGACGCTAGGCGAAGTTTTTCAACAGCCTGCAATAAAGATAACCGGGGAATAGTTCCCCGGTTATCTTTATTGTTTTAACGCCAGTTGGACCAGTTTGTCCGCAGCCTGACATCCAAGGCCGATAATGCTTTCGATATGCAGGAAATGCTGGATGGAAGGGTCGAAAAGGATAGTGGCGTTGGCGGGAATTTCTTCGTCTCCTTCCCAGATAACAATACACAGAGGGATTTTGGGAAACACCTGGAAGGTGGCGGACACGTCGCCAAAGGCGGCGGGCTTACCGCCCAGAGAGGCAGCACATTTCAGCAAGAGTTCCGGTTGCTGGCCAAAGGCTTTGATTAGACCGCCGATTGCTTCCTTGTGAAACGCAGGGTAAAACAGGATTCCCCCATTCGGTATCTCTTTTAGACTAACCCATTTATTGGCGATTTCTTCTTTGGACTGGAAATAGCTAAGATAATGCAATATCAATATGGCCGCCCCGATTGGGGGAACGCTTCCGTCCGGCTCTTTGCCAATCGTTTCGCTGCCACAGTCTACGATGTAGTTTTCATTGAGAAAGGGTACTATAAACCACTGTTTGCTGCTTACATATTCTACATCCATGCTGGCGGCAATTTCTGCCGGCGTCTTGCTTTTTAGGTCGCGCCAGCCTTTGTTGTAAGCAATACGGTAATTTGTGTCCAAATAAATCCCTCCTAAATTCTTGAGTGCCGGGTAAGCTGTACTTATATTTAACACTATCGGTTATATTAATTACAAGGGTCCGGAACGAAAAATTCTACCGGGTCCGGTTTCAGGCCGGGGCAGAATGTATAAAAACGCGAAGGAGAATAAGAATATTTAGCGAAATAATATTAACAAATAACTTGGAGGTGACACCTATGATTTTTTCGTTTGAGTGCCCATCCTGTAAGAAAACCATTGAAGTTTCCCATCAGGAAATGAAAAAGAACCCGGCGGTTGTAAAATGCCGCCTTTGCGGGGATGCTCCGGCTCCGGATATTATGACGGCCTACCAGAATATAGGAAAAACCATTACCGAACTCTACGGTTGCTGCGAGTGCAGCGAGGACAGCAGCAGGAAGTGGCTGCCGAAAGAAGTGAAATTATAGAAGCGAATATACAGTCATTTTTTGAGAATGAAGATGAGAGACCGTCTTAAAAGCTTTCCAAGCTTTTAAGACGGTCTCCGTACAGTAGCAGAACATAACTTAAAGGGGGAGAGCAGTATGAAAAAGATCTGGCTTGCCGGCGGCTGTTTCTGGGGGGTGGAAGCGTATTTTCAACAGCTTAAAGGGGTTCTTGCCACAATTGTGGGATATGGGCAGGGAAACGTTGAAAATCCTTCCTATCGACAGGTTTGTTCCGGGTTAACCGGTCACACGGAAGTCTGCGAAGTGACTTATGACGAAAGCGTGTTATCGTTGCGCGGGGTATTGGAACATTTCTTCCGCATAATTGATCCAACTGCTTTAAACCGCCAGGGACCTGACCGGGGAACTCAGTACCGGACAGGCGTCTACTTCACGGATGAAGGTGACAGGCAGGTTATGATGGATTATATTGCAGCCATACGGTCACGCTACAGAGAACCTATTGTGGTTGAAGTGGAACCTTTAAGAAATTTCTATCCGGCTGAGGAGTATCACCAGGATTATTTAGGCAAAACACCAGGCGGCTATTGCCACGTTAATTTAAATTTGGCTAGACCGGAGGAACGCAAATTGATTTGAGAAAGGAAAACTGCTTATATTAACTTAATAAGTTTGCCTAATGGAACCCAAATCCTTTTTGTCGGGATGAAAAAGAGCGATAAAAAATGAAGAACGGCTAACGTCTAATTGTTAGTTGTTCTTCATTTTTTATTAAAACATTTAACAATAAGCAGGAAATATTTGATAACGATGAAAAATAATAATATATTTTTTATTTAAGGAATGAAAAAATTCTGATATGGGGTATTACAGCGGATAACATTCAATAATGGCAATTTAAAAGGATTTCTTCAATGGAGATGATTATGATCATAACAGAATCCATGCAAAACTTATTTAACCATTATTTCTGGCGGCTGTTTCAATTTTATTTGCTTGCCAATATTGGCTGGCACCTCTATATTGCAGTGACGCATGATCCAGGGGCATTCTATATCGGTTGGATTATCCCTCTCTTTTTTATCGGACTGTTTGTTCAGTTATTCATCAGTACCGTCCGTCCGAGTCAAGCACGGTATTATTATTGTGTTCTCTTCCTGCTATTCTTCGCCGGTTGGCAAATATGGCTCAGCTATTTAATGCTCAATGAATTGCGGCTTTTTCTGCTTTCTTTGCTGTCTGGTTTCTTAGTATTGCTATATTTGAACCATCGGCGTTTCGGCGTAAAACAAAGGCGAGCATTGCTTAGTTTATTTTCTGCTGTTTTGGTTGCAATACCAGCAAATTACTTGGGATATGAAGTGCTGATATATAAACAGCAACCTGCCTATTCCGAGTGGGCTGAGTTCGCAGAAACTCACCGCGCAATGGGGACGTTCGAGTTTAACTGGTTAAATGAAAGCGCTATTGTGGGCAGGTTTGAAATGCCAAACGAACACAATGATTTGAGTCCTTTAAGAGTATTCGATCTTAACACCGGGCAGCTTACTATTATTGATATTGGGGGTGGTAAAAGTAGTGTTTCAAGGCATGGAAACTGGGTTGGTTATATCCGCCTGATTGATAAGCCTAAGAAATCCGTTCAGTATATACGGCAAGAAATGCCGGATGGACCAAAAGAAATAATGTTGGAGGCCGAATCTTTTGGTCTAGGTTCTTTTCGTTTATTGTCTCCTGACGGTCAAAAAGTATTTTTCCGGGGCAGTTTTAACAAGGGTATTCCGAGTCCGAAAGTCGTCTACTGGCCCTGGGAACAAACGAGCTGGGTAGCGGACATCAAGGTGGCTTGGCTGCCGGATAGCCAAGCCATACTGATAGCGCAGAGAGATGAGAGCACCGGCTATAAATTGCAGTTAAACGTGTACTCACTGGACTTGAAAGTAATCGGCAGCATACCTGTTGGGGAGGAAATTACTCTTATCAAGGACCTGAAAATCAGCCCGGACGGTCAAATGCTCTATGCCCAAACGATGCACCGGTATGATGTCTCCCTGGACTATTATAACCTGCGGGAACCGGAAAAAGGTTGGCGAACGGCGGTCTCTCACCTGGTGCACGACTGGGATGTCGGCGCCGGCGGCAAGCTTGTCTATGCAAACACCCCCTATTCATCAGGTTATTTTGATTTTCTTAATCCAAGAGCTCTGGCAACCAGAGGTATTTGGCTGTTCAATCCCGAGGATGGCAATGTTGTCAGGTTAACCACCCATCCGGATGAACTGCCTAAATTTTCTCCCAGTGGCAACCAAATCGCTTTTAGGCGCCACTATCAGTCTCCGTCCAGCCAGTACGCAATCCCGTCCGATTTAATAATCATCAAGAAAACCGGTTCTTCTAATTAATATCAGGGAGGAAAAGAGAATGGAAATAACCCAGGCGCAACTAATTAAATATGCCAAGATGGCAAGAGCGGCGTATATTGACGGTTCCCAAAAATGTATTGATGAGCTTTCCGCACAGGGATATTATCAAAAAGATGTGATTGATAACCCTGACAACGGGGGTTATGCGCGTATTTTCGAAAGTAATACGGAAGTTATCGTAGCTTTCCAGGGAACTGAGCAATTAATTGACACAGGAGATTGGTGGACACGGGGTGAGAATCAATACAGCGGAATGCATATTTAGAAAATGTCGTTGCAAAAGCGAAGAAGGACGGAAAAAGGGTATCTTTTACAGGGGATAGTTTAGGCGGGTTTCTAGCGCAGATGGCTGCGTTGCAGTTTGAGGCGCCGGCGGTTTGTTTTAATACGACAAAAATTACTACAGAAGGTAAGGAACAAGTTGAAGGATATAAAAAGTTAGACCAAGACAATATTTTAAAATTTGGCAACCAGGATATAAATATCATCAATTATGACGGCGAATTTTTACATAATATACCGGGTGGAGTTGATATCGGGGCAAAAATATATACAATGCCAAATCCTGGTGGAGCAGTGAGCCGGACTTTGGGTGGCGTGGCCCCGACTTTTATATCCATTTATTTGCATGATATTGATTTTATTGTTAATGATCTGGTTACCGGTGTCCATCCGGTAAAAGGGAATATTAATTTGACGTACTATATTAATAATTTATTGGGAACAAATTCCGATATAAAGTATGCCGCCAAACTAATCCCGTATACGGGAACATGGACAACAATTGATAATCCGTATTCACCTATCCCGGCGATTGGGGAAAACCCTGACAGCGACTATCAGATAATTACACAATACAAACCTGATTTTTCTATGCCCAATGGAACTAAGGAGGTTGTTCTTAAACCTTATGCGCTTTTTTCTATTACAAAAGTAAATGCAAGTACGTCGGTTTATCCTGATGGTGTATCATCAGTAAAAAGTTTTGATGTAAATTTCCAGGGAGTGGTAACTAAACTTGATTATTGCGGCACTGATGACAAGGAGAAAATTAGTATTGGCTCTACTAAGGTGGAGGGAATGGAACGTAATAACTGGGATATAGAAATAACTGGCGAAGACAGCTATGAATTTGTAAACTATCGCATTTGGCTGGAGGATGGAGGGCTGGTACCATCGTACTGGAAATTTGTTGGAGCAGGTTATCCGGTTGAGATTAAGTATATATACGAGGACGGTACAGCAAGACCTGACAAAAAAGTATATTTAGATGGTAGTGGGCCGTCAAATCCCCTGACTTTTTCCGAACTGTGTAATTATGATCAAAGTGTAGAGCAGGTAGTAGTACATAATATGCTTGAGGCGTGGGGATATCCGGAAGCGGGTTACCGACAATACCAACCGGATCCCATGACCGTCTATGGGGGTGGGGGTGATGATGAAATAGTGAATAACAGCAATACTAAATGTACATTAAACGGCGGTGACGGCGACGACTATATAGTGGGAGGAACAGCCTCCGATCTTTTGATTGGTGGAAACGGCAATGATGAGATTTTGGATTTTTGCTCTGATACTACAACCCTGGACGGAGGTCTAGGAGATGACTATTTGTCCGGAAAAAATGACGTGTATTTATATGGCGTAAACTATGGTAACGATTATATTATTGACAATAATGGCCTGGTCAAAATGCAGGGAATCAAACTCGATGATCTTTCAAGGTGTAAAATTGATACAGATGGGCTTCCAACTAGCAGACCTATTGTATTATCCCAAACAAAGGAACAACTCGAATACTCCGGTGGACTGACTTTTCAATTGGAAGATGTGACGCTGACCGGGGAAGAATTGATGCGGTATATAGCAACAAAAGGTACGGGCTCCGATGATTATCTTTCAGGCACAATAAGCGATGATCAAATCGAGGGATATAGTGGTGATGATTATCTTGGATATAGTGCCAAAGATTTTTTGGCAGGTATTAGCGGCGGCAGTGATACATTCGACGGTGGCGAAGGTCAAGATATTCTAAGATCCGGTTTTTATAACGACACTTTAATTGGCGGTTCGGGTAATGATTGGATTGTCCTTAACGGTCATCGCTCTACCGTCATGTGGGGTAGGGGCAGTGAGAATGATTTAGTAGAATACTCTAATCAGTTATACACTGACTTAGTACAACTTCTTGGTCAGTACGAAATTAATACTCCGGCCATAGTAAGTCAATTTGGTAATGAGGTGATCGAAAACAAAATTACTTTTGACAAATTGTCGATGAATGATGTGTTCTTTGCTGTAGACGATAATGATTTGATTTTTGAAGTTGTTGACACAAAGGAGATTTTACGTATCAGCGATTGGAAGGACACAAAATATATCTCACTGTTTGAATTTGCAGATGGAACATTGACCGCAGAAGAAATGTCTGCAAGATATGATTTGGTGGAAAAAATGTTAAATATGACGAATCAAAACTCCGATGCTCCGGAAGATAACGTTAATTATTTGGAGGGTTCTTACGGGGATGATTTCGTGCTTGGTTCGCTCGGGAATGATATCATCAACGGATCAGATGGTAAAGACTCGCTGTACGGTGGAACAGGTGATGATTTTGTTGATGGAGGATACGGCAACGATTATGTTGATGGTGAAACGGGAAGCGATTTTATTTTCGGCGGATTGGGAAATGATACTCTCACAGGGGGCGCCGGCAATGACTACCTGGTCAGCGGCGAAGGAGACGACACCATGTATGGCGGTTCCGGCGATGACACTTATGTAGTAGATAATACCGGTGATATTGTAACTGAGGACTCTAACGAGGGCACAGATACAGTACAATCGTCTATTACCTATATGCTGGGAGCCAACGTTGAGAACCTGACATTAGTCGGCACTGATGCAATTAACGGCAGCGGGAATGAACTGGATAATGTGATTACAGGCAATACTGCCAACAACACCTTTAGCGGCGGCGCGGGCAACGATAGCATCAGCGGTGAAGCGGGCAATGACACGTTTTATGGCGGGTACGGCAGTGACAGCCTCTATGGTGGTGACGGCAACGATTATCTCTACGGCGATGACAATAATGATTACCTGGATGGCGGTATCGGCAATGACTACCTGATCGGCGGCAAAGGCAGCGACACCATGTATGGCGGTACCGGCAACGATACACTGACCGGCGGCACCGGCAACGATTTCCTCTGCAACGGTACCGGCGTCGATATCGACGTCTTCCAGGGAACATTCGGCAACGATATAATCGGTGCCGACGCGACCAACAATTTGGACAGAATCGATTTCAGCTCTTTCACCAGTTCATCAGCCTTGGTAGGCATCGGCGGTACTGACAGCGACGATTTGATCATTACGATCGGGACTAATACTGTGACCATTGCTGACTGGAACCAGGGCGGAGGTTATAAGCTCAACACCTTCATTTTCAATGACGGCACTAAGTCAACCAACGGTACAGGCTGGCTGTGACAGAGAGAAAAGAACTTTTGTGTTAACAACCGACATTCTTTTTATATTTTTTACGATTAGTTAACATTTTCACGCTTAAAATATGATACAATAGTAGTAAAAGAATAGAAAGGCCGTGAGGAGAATATGGCGATTTGGCAAGTCCAGTTGGAAAGTAGAGATTTTGATCACTACCGTAAATGGCTTAAGAATCGAGGGTTCGTCTCAGCTGGTTACTTTTCTACAAATGGATTCGATCTAAAAAAAATGAGGAAGTTGGCCCAGGAAGGGAAGGTAGATGCCATGCGATGTGTTTTCGGTAAATCAATCCGGTGGTATTATTCCGAAGAACAAGCGGAACTTGCCCGTCTCAAAGGAGAAGCATAATTGTTGGAGTTTGAAGCCTGCATAATAACATGCAGGCTTTTATTATTATCGCAAAAAAAAAGAGACGCAAAACGTCTCTTAGCGATACATATTTGCTTTTTCGCGGCTGCGCTTAAATCTATCCCATAGGTAACGCCCGGCCATGAAAACTCCCACAACCAAGAGGACGTTAAAGAGCACTCCCATAAGGGAGGCAAACATTCCGGCGTTACCGAAGCCAAGCATACCGCCGAGCAAGCCGCCTAACAGCATACCGCCGCCGAACATTCCCATATTACGCAGAAAACCGCCGGAAGAAGGCTGCTGCTGAGGGGTTTGTGCGGTTTGCGGTGTGGATTGTTTGGCAGCCGGGGCTTTATCCGTATAGCTGCCGGCGGGGGCGGAAGGCTGGTAGCCGCCGTTTGAGGGCGAGGCTTGCTGCGTGGCAGGCGGCTTGCGGGAAGGAGTGGACATTCTAGGCTTGGAACTGCCTACGGCGGCGAAACAAACGGTATTAAAGGCAAAGGCAAACAAAAATGTCAGTACCAAAAGTTTTTTCATGTTATTTTCCATGTTATTCCTCCCTGTAGGTTTTTACATCTTCCGGAAAGGCGTAGATTGCGGCCAGATCGGCAAGTTCTCCCGCTAAATAGCGATCAATATCATGAACATCGATATAAAAGGTGCAGGACACTTCCAGATACCCCTGTTCCTTGCCTTGGCTCAAATCGCGGATTGCCATCAGCCGTTCCCGGAGTTTGAGGCTTTCCGCCTCAGAGGCAGTTACGTTAAGAGTAATTAAAGGGACGCCGTGTTCACGCAGTACATCCTGTAGATTCATTCTTTCCGACATTAATAAACCTCCAATTTTGGATATCTGGATATCTGAATATCTATATGAAATTCAAAAATGATTTTATATAAATCATTTTTGAAAACTATCTATTATCTATTATCTATTATCTATATAGCATAGCTAATTTATCACTCTATAAATATATTATAAAAGTAAAGAAAAGTCAAAGCGTAGTTTGGCCAAAATATGGTTCCGGACGGTTATCTGATCAAATGGTTATGATTTAGATAGAGCAAGATTCGCCAACCTTTGTAAGCCTGCGTTTTAAGTGTTATTTTCCGCTTTGCGAGCATGCTAACAGTAGCGGGTTAGCAGGTTCTAAAAAGGTTTTGCAAAAACAGTATAGAAAATAACAGAATAACCTTAAAGCAGCAGCTATACGGCAGCAGCTATATTAGGAACGCCTCGACGCTGTCGCCTAACCTAATACCCGGATGTCAATCCCTTAATGCGCCATATATAATATAGCAGAGTGGGTGAACTTACAGAGAATGTCGACTAAGAAAATGGGAAGGCGGCCAACACCCAAACCGGTGATTGTCCCCGAACCCGTCATAACGTCCGTCAAACCGGAAAGAGTCGCGCACCTGGCCAGTGAATGCCTGGTTGAGTTGCGGCTTGTTGAGAGTCGCAAGGAGGGGGCGTTTTGGCTGCACGAATATGAAGTCAAAGGTGAGCCCGGCAAAGTGGAAAAATTCCTGGCCCGTTTACGGGATATTGAGATGAGATAAGAAAGGATGATTCAGGTACCCGGATTAATGGATTCATGATATCATATTATATATCTTTGTTTCACTTTGAGGAGAATGGCTATGAATAAACAATTGGTACTGGCTGAAAAACCTTCTGTCGGCAAGGATTTGGCCAGAGTCTTACAGTGCAATAGATCAGGGAACGGCTATTTTGAAGGGGAAAAGTATATTGTTACCTGGGCGTTGGGGCATTTGGTGACATTGGCGGACCCGGAAGCTTATGATGAACGCTACAAGGCCTGGCGGCTGGAAGACCTGCCCATGTTGCCGCCTGATTTGAAGCTGGTGGTGATCAGGCAGACATCCAGGCAGTTTAACGTCGTCAAGGAACTGATGAACCGGCAAAACGTTAATGAGATTGTTATTGCCACCGACGCCGGCCGGGAAGGGGAACTCGTGGCCAGGTGGATATTGGCTAAGGCCCATGTAAATAAACCGGTAAAGCGCTTATGGATATCTTCCGTTACCGACAAGGCCATCAAAGAGGGTTTCAGCAAGTTAAGGCCGGGCAAAGATTATGAAAATCTTTACGCTTCCGCCGTCGCCCGGTCGGAGGCGGATTGGCTGGTGGGGATCAACGCCACCCGGGCCTTAACCTGTAAGTATAATGCCCAACTGTCTTGCGGCAGGGTGCAGACGCCGACTTTAGCTATCATTGCCAGACGGGAGGAAGAGATTCAGAATTTTAAGCCAAGAACTTTCTACGGCATATCCATAGTGGCAGGCGGACTGGCCCTGACCTGGCAGGATGGTAAAACCAAGGACAATAAAACCTTTGACAAAGAGCGCTGTGAAGCAATTGTCGCCAATATAAAAAAAGATCATTCCCAAGTCCGGGTCAGCGGGGTTGAAAAAGCTGCCAAAAAGAGCTTTTCACCGCAATTGTATGATTTGACGGAACTGCAGCGGGATGCCAACAAGATTTTTGGCTATTCGGCCAAGGAAACGCTGGCGATTTTGCAGCGGCTGTATGAAACCCACAAGTTGCTGACATACCCTAGAACCGATTCCCGCTACATCTCCACCGACATTGTGGAGACCCTCAAAGACCGGGTCAACGCCTGCGGCATCGGTTTTTACGCCAAAATGGCGCTAAAGATTGCCAGAAATCCCATTAAAGCAAACAGTCACTTTGTGGACGACAAAAAGGTCTCGGATCATCATGCCATCATTCCCACTGAGCAGTTTGTCAATTTAGGCGCGTTGTCGGATAAGGAAAGAAAAGTCTATGACCTGGTTATAAAACGATTCTTCGCCGCTTTGTATCCTCCTTTTGAGTATGAACAAACTACCATTAGAGCCCAAATCGGCCAGGAGTTCTTTATTGCCCGGGGAAAACGGATCATCGCCCCGGGCTGGCGAGAAGTGTATGACAATCAATTTGAAGATGAGGCCACTGATGGTATTGCCGAGCAGACCTTACCGGTAATCCACCAGGGTGATCTTCTCAGCCTGTCCAAGGTTTCACTGACCACCGGCCAGACCAAACCGCCGCCGCCGTTTAACGAAGCGACGCTGCTGTCGGCCATGGAGAATCCGGTAAAGTACATGGAAAACGAAAGCCAAGCCCTGAAAAAAACCATTGAGGAAACAGGCGGACTGGGGACGGTGGCCACGCGGGCCGATATCATTGAGAAGTTGTTTAGCAGCTTTTCAATTGAGAAAAGGGGTAAGGATATTTTCATCACCGCCAAAGGCAAACAACTCCTGGAACTTGTTCCCGGTGATCTAAAGTCCCCTACCCTCACTGCCCAGTGGGAACAGCGGCTCGGCGCCATCGCTAAAGGATCCTTGAACAAGAATGCCTTTATCAACGAAATGAAGCAGTATGCCAAAACAGTCGTTCACCAGATTAAAAACAGCCAGGAGACCTTCCGGCATGACAATTTGACCCGGAATAAATGTCCCGAATGCGGCAAATACATGCTGGAGGTCAATGGCAAGAAGGGGAAAATGCTCATCTGTCAGGACCGGGAGTGCGGCAGCCGCAAGATGCTTGCCATCACTACCAATGCCCGCTGCCCGAACTGCCATAAAAAGCTGGAACTCAGAGGCGAAGGCGAAGGCCGTATTTTTGTCTGCGGCTGCGGCCATCGCGAAAAGCTTGCCGCGTTCCAGGCCCGCAAAAAGCAGGATGGGGCAACGGCTTCCAAACGGGATGTGGCCGCATATCTCCAAGAACAGAAAAAGTCCGGCGCCGAGCCGATTAACACGGCTCTGGCCGATGCGTTGGCCAAACTTAAGTTAAAATGATGAACTGCCAAGATACAAGATAAATTTTATATTCGCCGGTAGCGTCTCTGTCCTTCTTCATAGTAATTATTTCCTGCCGTGTCAATAGCCACAATTGCCGGGAAGTCCTCAACCGTCAGGGCCGCCACTGCTTCCGGGCCCAGTTCGGGATAGGCCAGGACTTCATATTTTTTAATGGTTTTGGCGATCAGGGCGGCAGCTCCGCCGACGGCGGCAAAGTAAACCGCACCGTGTTTTTTCATGGCTTCCACTACTGCAGCGGACCGTGACCCCTTGCCAATCATCCCTTTGATACCTTGTTCCAGCATCTTCGGGGTATAAGCGTCCATGCGCCCGGAAGTGGTCGGACCGGCGGACCCGATCGGGTCACCCGGTTTAGCCGGGGTAGGCCCTAAATAATATATAATTTGATTATTCCAGTCAATGGGGAGTTTTTCACCCCGTTCCAGCGCTTCCACCATGGCTTTGTGGGCCGCGTCGCGGGCGCTGTAGATAGTTCCCGAGATCAGCACGCTGTCACCGGCTTTTAACCTGCGGGCCTGTTCTTCCGTCAGGGGAGTGGTAATCCGGATCTTTTCAGTCATAGCTCAGCGTCTCCTTACAATTCAATTTCGGCGTGCCGGGTGGCATGACAGGAAATAGTAACGGCAACCGGCAAGCCGGCAATATGGGTCGGGTACCATTCGATATTTACCCCCAGCGCGGTAGTAGTGCCGCCAAGCTGCGGGCCTATGCCGGTTTTATTGATCAAAGTGAGCAATTCTTCTTCCAGTTGAGCATACGCCGGATGTTCATTGCGTTTGGTGATGGGGCGGAGCAGCGCCTGTTTCGATAATACGGCCGCTTTGTCCATAGTTCCGCCGATGCCGATACCCACTACTATCGGCGGACAGGGGTTTTCACCGGCATGCAGGATGATTTCCAGTACGGCTTTTTTTACACCTTCCACGCCGTCAGCCGGCACAAGCATCTTTACGCCGCCCTTATTTTCACTGCCAAAGCCTTTCGCCGCCAGTTTAATCTTTACTTTATCGCCGGGTACAATGGAAGTATACAGCACCGCCGGGGTGTTATCGCCGGTATTTTTCCGGTTAAATAAAGGTTCCCCGACAACGGATTTGCGAAGATAACCTTCTATGTATCCCTGGGCAATGCCTCGATTGACTGCTTCGGCCAGATTGCCGCCAATAAAATGAACATCCTGCCCGATTTCCATAAAGACAATAGCCATGCCTGTGTCCTGGCACATGGGACGGTCCTCATTCCGGGCAATATCGGCATTTTTAACAATTTGACCGAGAATGTCCCTTCCCAGCGGAGATTCTTCGGTTTGTTGTCCTCTGGCCAGGGCGTCGTAAATGTCTTTCGGTAAATAATAGGCCACATCCATACACATTTTTGCCAAAACCTGCGTAATTTGCTCAACATCAATTGGGCGCACTTCCATTCCTCCTCCGTCAACCTTGCTTGTTATTATATCAAATTAATTTTCCGCGGGCAAAACCCCCTTTTTTATAGAAAAAAACCTTCAGAATCTGACTCTGAAGGTTTTTCTTTAATATAGGCAGTAAGGTAGGCAGTGCAAATTAATGGGGGAAATAGGGATGTTATTGTTTTGATGTATCAGGTTTTACATCACCTTTAGGATGGTGATGATGCGGGGGACGAATGGCTTCGGCTACCGCTTTGGCCTGTTCTGCCGATAAGTCGGCGGCTTTGGCCAGTTCGTTGGTCAGGTCGGGGTGGTTCTGTTTTTTCTGTTCCATAAACGCCTTGCGTTCTTCCGGGCTCAAATTTTTAATTTTTTCCCTGTCGGCTTTATGCTGCTCAAAGTCGGCTTTATGTTGTTCAAATTTTTGGCGTAAGAAAGCCTGAACTTTGTCCGACTGATCTTTGGTGATGGTTCCTGCCGCCACTAATTGGTTCAGTTGGTTAGTTAAGTGTTGTTCCATGGCTTGGGGATCAAATTTCGGGCGCAGGGCATCTGCCACCGCTTTGGCCTGCTCTTCCGAAATTCCCGTAGCTTTCGCCAGTTCCCCGGTCAAATCAGGATGGTTTTGTTTCTTTTGTTCCATAAACGCCTTGCGTTCTTCCGGAGTCATGTTTTTCATTTTTTCTCTGGCTGCTTTTCCCTGCTCCAGTTTCTGGGCGAAAAAATTCTCAATTGCAGTGGACTGTTCTTTGGTTATCACACCGTCATTTACTAATTTGTTAAGTTTGTCGGCCATATGCTGTTTCATATCCGCAGGTGACTTCCCGGGGTGTTGCTGCGCACTGTAGTTTGATCCCGGCGCCGGGGCCGCTTTCGTGTCATAAGCCAAAGCAGCCCCTCCGAGTGCAACTGCCACGCAGCCGATAGCCAGTCCGCTTATAATTTTTTTTGTCAGGTCATTTTTCATTTTATTCCCTCCTAAATTTAAATTGGAACTAAATTGGTTTTTTCAATTCTTTATTATGGAGGAGAATTGTTACGCTCTTGTTACAAATACTTATAGATTCGTTATAGATTGGGTTTGGTCAGATCGAACCAAAAGGTCACGCCATCCAAGACGTTTTCGGCGCCGTAGGCATTGCCGTGCATATCCTGAATCGCGCGGACAATAGACAAACCAAGCCCATATCGGCCATGGTTCCTGGTCCTGGCCTGGTCTACCTTATAAAAACTGGTCCAAATTTTAGTAAGGCTTTCCGACGGTATATGATTTCCTGTATTATAAACATATACCCTTATATGATCACCTATGTCTGCTGCCGATATTTTTATCATTTTTGCGTAGCCAGCGTGGTCAATTGCGTTGTTGAAGAGATTTACCACCACTTGTTCAATACGCAATACGTCGCCGTTTACAGTCAGATCCGGCTCTATTTCTGTTTCCAGTAAAATTTCTTTTTCCTGCAACAGGGTCTGATACTTTTGAATAATGTCATGTAAGAATATGGAAAGATTGAAGTCGGTGCGGTAAAGGTCATATGTGCCTGATTCAATCTGAGACAGATTAAGTAAATCCTTTACCAGTCTATCCATTTTATCGGCTTCGTCAATAATTACCGAGCAGTAATAATTTCTGTTCTCTTCATCCCGGGCAATGTTTTCTTTCAGTCCTTCGGCATAACCCAGGATTAATGCCAGGGGAGTCTTAAGCTCATGGGATACGTTGGAAACGAATTCCTTCCGCATTTTATCAAGCTTGCGCTCTTTTTCCATATCGGCCATTAGTTGCCGATTCTTCTTGTTGAGTTCCGATATGGCTGTATCCAGTTGGTCGGATAAATTATTGATGCTGTTGCCAAGTTCGCCGATCTCATCGCCCCGGGCAATGGTGCATTTCTGGGAAAAGTCAAGCTGTGACATATGTTGGGCAATTTGATTCAATTCCAGTATCGGAGTAGTAAATTTTCGGGCAAAGACATACGCCCAGGCTCCGCCGGCCAACAGGGACAGCAAACCGGTAAAGAGCATAAACTGCCCGGCAACCGTGGCGCTCTCCGATACAGGCGCCAATGGCTGCCGGATAAGGAGAAAATCCTGGTTATTCAGACGATAGCCCAGAACCATAAAGTCAATCTTAACTTGACGGTCTTGCTGCATTTCCAATATTGAATTGTTGTTAATATATTCCCTGCTTTTTAAGATAGTAGAGGGTGGGCCCAGCATCGGCGGCGCCGATATCCCATTTTGGTCGGACAATCCGTTTGCAGCGGAAAATTGCGGCGGTGAGAGCCGCTCGAATCTTTTTTGGCTGATAATACGACCGAAAGAACTGTATTTTACAAAACCATTTTCCTCTACTATTATGAGAACTGCGCCGAGAGTATTTCCTAATCTTTCCAGTTCCAGGGATATTTCTTCCGGGTCGCCCCGGTATATATCATCAAACATTTTGGCACTGCCGATCAAACTTGCTTTTTTTTGCCACACATAGAATTTTTCCAGTCCAAGAATGGTGAGTCCCCACGACATTAAGACAAAAGACAGGACAATAGCGCTGATTCCTATGAATAATTTGGTGCGAATTGATGTTTTCATTTTATTTTTCCGCCTCAAACCGGTAGCCAAAGCCCCGGATTGTCTGGATGAGATTACCTTTGTCGCCAAGTTTTGTTCTTAGCCTGTTAATATGGGTGTCAACAGTCCTTAAGTCGCCAAAGTAGTCGTAGTTCCAAACATGATCCAGAATTTGCTGGCGGCTTAATGCATTTCCCTTATTTTCCGCCAGGTAAGTCAGCAGTTCGTACTCCTTGGGGCTTAATTCCAATGAAAGGCCGTCCATTAGTACTTGTCTGGCAGCAGTGTCAATTTCCAGACCGCCGTACAAGGTGGACTTATCTCTTTCCACCCGGCGAAAAAGGGCATTGACTCTGGCTGCCAATACTTTGGGACTAAAAGGTTTGGTAATATACTCGTCGGCGCCGATTTCAAAACTGAAAAGCTGGTCCACTTCTTCGCTTTTGGCTGTAAGCATAATGACGGGGACGTTGCTTTTTTTCCTAATTTCCCGGCATACGGTCCACCCGTCATACTCCGGCATCATCACATCGAGAATGACCAGATCAACTTCCTTATTGGAAATTATCTCAAGAGCTGCTTTGCCGTTATCGGCTTCCAGAATGTTGTATCCTTCCCGCATGAGAAAATCCGCCACCAGTTTTCTCATGCGCAGTTCATCATCAGCAATCAGTACTGTTTTTTTCACCGAATGTTTCTCCTTGCTATTGCTATATTTTTAGTTCCCTACAATTTTAAGGATAAATTGTATATTATGATAAGTCAATGGTTATCATTAGTCATTCAATTATTTACTAATACTATTTGCTGACACAGTTCCGCCCTTTCTTTTTCGCGCGATACAGGGCATTATCAGCCGATTTGATGACCTGGTCAGGGGTTTTGTTTTTTTTGTTTTTTTCCGCAAGTCCAATACTGATTGTAACAAAGAGCTGTTTGGCGGCACACTTTTTCTTTTTGTCTTTATTTTGAGGAGTAAAGCCGGTTTGGGCGATTTTCTCTCTTAAATCTTCCAGACAAGAAACAGCCTCATTGGCACTTTTCCCAGGAAATACAACGGTGAACTCTTCGCCGCCGTAACGGAAAGGTTTACCGCCGCCGCCGACATTTTGCATCACTGAGGCGACAAGTTTTAGTACATCGTCTCCCACATCGTGCCCATATGTATCATTAAACTTTTTAAAAAAGTCAATATCAAGCATGGCAATCACATAGTTTCCGCTCAGCTTCAACAGTTCTTCTCTCAAAGCGCGCCGACCGGGGATACCCGTGAGCTCATCCAGGTAAGCCATGGAATAGGAATCCTGCAAGATAGTGATTATCAGGATAATACCGGATGCCGAAAAGAATACGGGAATGGCGGCTGGAATACTCCTGAAATGGAGAGCCGCGGCCGAAGCCAAAAGAACACACAGCAAGGCATTATAAAGATGAGATGCATTATTGAATTGTTTTATTATCAGTAAAAGACCGGTAAAGGCAATAAGAATTACCGATATTTGCGGCAGGTTGAGAAAGTCGGTAAATAAGGCGTGATTAAATGGCAATAGCATTTGGCTGACGGGAGCAATAAGATCTAAATCCCGCGTGACAACAATTAGGGCGATATAAAAGAACTGCAGAAAAATGAATCCAAAACTCAATAGACCCCAGGCGCTAAAAATACCGCGTTCTTTAAGCCGGGAAAAAAAGAGGATGTTAACCGGAATCAGGACACTGATGAGCGAGAACACGGTATTGTAGTAAAATTGCTTGTCTAACCCCGCCGGTGTAAAACCGGTAAGGACATATTGGCTAATTCCCAGGATAGTGATGACAAAGAATACCCGGCTGCGATTAAACCGCCAACTGAGTATCAATCCTGCCAAAAAAATAATGTATGACAAATTTTCCAGGATGGCGGATAAGGAGGCGGGTATTGCCGCAGTTCGCGAAAACAGAAAGCATGTGAGCAGCAACAGCCCTATTGGTAAGGTAGTCAACGCGGATAATGTTTTTGCGAACATATAAACTAAGTCCTTTCCATATCAATTAACAAACAAACCAGCTAACTAATATAACTACAGATAAACTTATTGTAATGGCGAATAATAGCAAATGACACTATATTATCAAAAATATGTAGAATTATGTCTAATTAATTATAACAAATCGGCATTATTTTTTTCAATGCATACATGATGGCTTGATGTAAAGAAAGCTTGACATTAAAATTTATTAGTTGTATTTTAGCTAAAAAGCAATAAGGCTTCCGTTAACGGAAGCCTTATTGCTTTTTAAATTTTTAATATTGATAAAAAATACCGGACCTTCATTAATGAACGTCCGGTATTTTTTATCAATGTAAATGTGTAAAGCGAATATCCACTAAATGCGAATATCCACAACAGCGGAAACACCAACCCCATTAACCCGAGAAAAATTAAGCGGGTTTTCGCTGTCGATGGGGACGAGAGCCTTTACGCGAAGTCCGCTAAAATCACCCTCAATTTGAAGAACTGCCTTGGTTCTGTCAACTAAGTCCTGATCCCCGGTTACTTGCGCAGCCCCAATATGTCCACTGGAACCAACGGAAATGATGGGTACCACTTTAGTGGCATAATCGGTAGCTGCTCCTTGCTTCGCCATCAACGAATTAATAAAATTGTTCAAAGGTTTGGCGATGCGGTCAACTACAAATCCTACTCCACCGACTTTGAATATATCCCCAAGACCAATGGCCTGGGTAACCGAAGGGAAAATGGCCACTGACAGGACGGAAAAAATAAGGGACAAAGTTACAATAGTTTTCTTACATTGCAAAATACGGCGCATAAATTTGCTCCTTTGCTAATATTTTACATTGCTACATTGTAATTGTAACATAAGACAAGGAGAAAGAAAATAGGCTATAAGATAGATTTATGTCAATGGATTTATTTTCCCAATAAGGAGTCAGCCTCGGTTATTCACATAAATTGACGGGAGGGGGTAAATACTACTATTTAGCGATTATGAACTTGCTGGTTGGGCACAGGACGGACAACTCGTTTGTGACACTATATAACTTTGCCCCCAAAATGCTAATCTTCCAGCTATCGGACGCTGATAAGCCGTTTGTCCTGGCGGTGAACCGATTGAACCTGCGCCGTAGTGGCCGGCAGAGTCTTACGTTATAGCGGAATCTGCTGTTTTGAGGGAGAGAATGGATAACACGGCCTTAACCTTAGCACGCTGGCAATTTGGCATAACTCTCACCTATCACTTCTGGTTTGTCGCCCTTACCTTAGGGTTGTCTATCTTAATAGCCTGCATGGAGACTTGCTATGTCCGCTCCGGCAATCGGAATTATAAAGCCATGGCCAAGTTTTGGGGCAAGCTGTTTGTAGTCAATTATGCCGTGGGTATTATGACCGGTCTGGTGAATGAGTTCCAGTTCGGCATGAACTGGTCGGAATATTCCCGGTTTGCCGGCAGTATATTTGGTTCGCCGCTGGCCTTTGAGGCCCTGACCGCGTTTTTTGTGGAATCAATAGCAATCGGCATATGGGTCTATGGCTGGGATAAGACTTCTAAACGAGTTCATCTGCTGGCTGTCTGGCTGGTGGCGTTGGCAGCCAATTATTCGGCTTTCTGGATTCTGGCAGCCAATTCTTTCATGCAGCATCCTGTCGGTTACACACTCCGGAACGGGCGGCTGGAATTAAATGATCTCACAGCTCTCATATTCAATCCGTATCTCTTTTACCAGTATTCTCACACTGTCCTGTCCGGTCTGGTGACAGCCGGCTTTTTTCTGATGGCGGTCAGCGCTTATTATTTGCTGAAGCAAAGATGGCTGGATTTGTTCCAGCCTTCCTTCAAAATAGGAATGATCTGCGCCGTGGTCGCTACCGTCCTGGTGATTGTTACCGGGCATTTTTATAATCAATACCTCGCCGCCGTGCAGCCGATGAAGCTGGCAGCTACCGAAGCCATCTGGAATACCACAGAAAGGGCGCCTTTGGTTGTTGCCGCCGTCGTTGATGAAGACCGGCAAAACAATTTCCTCCAGGTGGTGGCGCCGGGGCTGCTGTCTTTGCTGGCTTATAATAGTCTGAATACTCCCGTCAAGGGAATGAAGGATTTACAGGACGAGTATACAGCAGCCTATGGCCCCGGGTACTACATTCCGGCTGTCACTGTGTTGTTCTGGAGTTTTCGGGTTATGGTCGTCAGCGGGTTTTGGCTGTTGTTCATTGCCGTACTTTGTCTTTGGTACTGGAAAACCAATGGCATTGTGGCTTGTCCTGTACTGCTGAAAGCCGTCATTTGGAGTTTGCCGCTGCCGTATCTCGCCACTGCCGCCGGGTGGCTTGTAGCTGAGATGGGGCGGCAGCCCTGGCTTGTTTACAACCTGCAGCTCACTGCAAAGGGCGTTTCGAAAATTGTGCCCGCGGTGAGTCTCTGGGCTTCCTTGCTTGGGTATGTCGCCGTCTATGGGCTGGTGGCGGCAGCCGCCTTATACGTCGGACGAAAAATTATTGTGGCCGGGCCTGATGATTAGCCGGCAACTATAGCTTTTGGCAAAGGTGTAATTATGGATTTGAATACAATATGTTTTATTTTATTTGGCGTGCTGTTTACCGGTTTTTTAGTATTGGAAGGGTTCGGCTACGGTGTCGGCGCGCTGTTGCCGTTCCTGGGGAAAACAGACGGCGAGCGGCAGGCGATGATCAAAACCCTGGCGCCGGTTTGGGAGGGGAACCAGGTATGGCTGATCACCGCCGGCGCGGTGTTGTTCGCCGGTTTCCCCAACGCTTACGCCACCTTCTTCAGCGGATTGTATCTGGCGCTGTTTCTCATATTGACCTCACTGATTCTGCGCGGCGTGGCTTTTGAATTTCGCGACAAAGAGAATAGCCGGACATGGCGTCGTTTTTGGGACTGGTCCATGTTTGCCGGCAGCCTGATTCCCGCCTTGCTGTGGGGCGTGGCTATCGCCAGCCTGCCGCAAGGGCTGCCAATTGACGCCGACATGCAGTACGCCGGCGGCTTTCTGGACTTGCTGAGCCCATATACATTAACGGGTGGTTTGGCCTTTGTGCTCTTGTTTGTATTGCAGGGAGCGGCCTACCTGACTGTAAAACTGGCAGGGCCTCTTGCTTGCCGGGCCAAACGAACCGGGCTCCGGCTAGGGAAATATACACTGGCGGTTTCCTCGCTGTTTGCCGTTCTAACCTTTGTCTATACTGATTTGATGGATAAGCTGCCTGTATGGGGGCTGTTGCCGGCAACGGTAATGGCAATATTCATGATTAAGCACTATCTGCAGGATGAGCGTTATATGGGAAGCTTTATTTTCAGCAGCCTGGCCATTATCGCGCTGACTATGGCTGTATTTACCGGCCTGTTCCCGCGGATCATGGTATCAAGCCTTAATCCGGTGTGGAGTCTCGATATATATAACTCGGCTTCCAATCCGTTAACGTTAAAAATCATGAGTATTACGCTGGCCCTGATGCTCCCGGCTGTTGTGGCCTATGAAGCCTGGAAGTATAGTATTTTCCGGCAAAGGATCAGCGTGGCGGCAATTGAATTTGCTGCCTATGCAAAATTGCTGGCGCAGATGAATCAGGATTTGATGAATTCGATAAAGCGCGGCTACTGTTTTGTTGATGTGCTTGATAAGATTATCCATGCTTTCAGAAGCGAAGACGGCAGCATTATCAAAAAACTAAGGTACAGGCATCGCGAAATGTTGTTTGGCAAGTCCCGGCCGCAACGGGGTCACGAAGAAATTACCGGCAATGATGCTGAGAGCAAAGAGTGAGCCGAAAATTCGGCGGGGTTTAATAAAATTTAACATGATTGTCTGGGCGAAATGAATTGACAGATGTCCGGACCCATAGTACAATTGATCATGAATCACATACATTGATGAAACGCTTTGATGAAGAACAGTAAACAGGGGAAGGGTTCAGAGAGCCAGTGGATGGTGTGAATTGGCGCCTAACTTGTTGAATCCGCTTCGGAGCAGACAGGGAAATAACTTGTTCCGGTTTGATACCGTTATCATCGGTGAGGTCATATTATCATATGACAAAATAAGGTGGCACCACGTGAGAACCTACTCCCGTCCTTGGCGAAGCACAGGAACGGGAGCTTTATTATTTTCCAAAAATGGAGTGGAGGGAAGGGGAATGAATATGAAAATTTTAGTTGCAGAAACCATTTCCGAAAAAGGAATTGAAAAATTGATTGATTCAGGAGCCACCGTGGATGTTAACACTAAGCTCTCACGGGAACAATTACTGGAAATCATCGGCGATTACGACGCAATCATTGTTCGCAGTGCAACCAAGGTCAATGAAGAACTTTATCAAAAGGCCGCCAAATTGCAAGTAGTGGGACGCGCGGGCAACGGGGTGGACAATATTGAAATGGAGGGCGCGACCAAGCGGGGTATCATTGTGGTAAATACACCGGAATCCAATGTGGTATCGGCAGCGGAGCATACAATCGGATTATTGCTGGCGTCCTGCCGGAATATTCCCCAGGCTCACGCCAGACTCCAGGAGCGGGTTTGGGACCGGTCGAATTTAAAAGGAGTTGAACTTTTGAATAAAACCCTGGGGATTGTGGGATTGGGCCGCATCGGCTCTTTAGTGGCCACGCGTTTAAAAGCTTTTGGCATGAATATTATTGCTTATGATCCCTATATCAATGAAGCCCGCTTTAAAAGATTTGGGGTAGAGAAAAAAGAAACGCTGGAAGATTTGGTGAGAGAAGCGGATTTCATTACCGTTCATACTCCGAAAACAGAAGAAACCATGGGGATGATCGGCAAAGAGCAATTTAAAGTTGCTAAAAAAGGCGTCCGGGTCGTGAACTGTGCCCGGGGTGGAATTATTGATGAACAAGCTTTGGAAGAGGCCCTGAAAGAAAAAATTGTTGCCAGTGCGGGGATTGATGTTTTAGTGAATGAACCTAATCCTACGTCGCCGTTGTTGGATTTTAATAACGTTGTCCTTACACCGCACTTGGGGGCAGATACGGTAGAAGCCCAGGACAATGTGGGCTTGACGGTAGCTGAGGAAGTCATCAGCGCGCTCAAGGGAGAAATGGTGGCCAATGCCGTCAATTTACCCACCATCCAGAGCCAGGACGTGGAAGTATTAAAAGTATACCTGTGGCTTGGCGAAACAATGGGCAAAATATATTACCAGTTGGAAAAGGAAAAGGAAGCTGTCGAAAGAGTAGAGATCATGTATAACGGTGAAGTCGTTAATCTTGAAACGTCGATGATTACGTTAGCCATACTTAAAGGCATATTTGAGCCGGTGCTAAAAGAAAAAGTCAATTATGTCAATGCCAGCTTGACTGCCAAAAGCAGAGGGGTAGTTGTAGCCGAAAGTGAGGAAACAGCGGTAGACAATTACTTGAATTTGATCCAAGTCAAAATTGTGTCTAAAAATAAAGAGTTTAGCGTTAGCGGTACCATATTCGGAAAAGGGGAAGCACGTATTGTTGAACTCAACGGCTATGAATTGGACGTTGACCCCACCCCTTACATGCTCATGGTGGAAAACATTGATAAACCTGGCGTGGTTGGCCAAGTCGGGACTTTGCTGGGGGTCGGCAGAGTAAATATCGCAACCATGCAACTCGGCCGGATTTCTACCGACAATCGGGCGATGATGGTACTTTCCGTTGACTCGGAAATATCAAAAGAAACGTTGCAATTTATTGGTAATGTGGAAGGTGTGGAAAAAGTACGGCTGGTTAAAATATAGTTATTGCGCCTGTTTTGGCTGAACAGTATTTGCGGCTGCTTTGGCTGCTTCTTGTTCAACATAAAGGTCCGCCGCGTCTTTATGCGGCGGTAAATTAAACGCAGCTTCCAAAATCTTTCTGATAATGGGGGCTGCTGAGTCGGAACCATAGCCGCCTTGCTCTACAACCACGGCCACGGCAATGGTCGGATTGTCATAGGGGGCATAAGCCACAAACCAGCCGTGATCATCGCCATGGGGGTTTTCGGCCGTACTTGTTTTACCGGCGATCGGTATAGGAAGCCCTTCAAATACATATCCTGCTGTGCCGTCCGACGTAGCGACATCCCGTAAACCGGACCGGATGGCAGCAAGGTTTTTGTCGGCTAGTTTCAGATAGCTGAGTTCCTCTGGTCCAAAGGTTTTTACCGTTACTCCTTCCGGCGAAACAATCTTACTTACCAAATAAGGGCGGTAACGGTGACCGCCATTGGCTATTTGACTTATAACTGAGCACATTTGGAGAGGCGTGGCCAGTTGGAACCCCTGTCCGATGGCGGCATCAAATGTCTCGGACAGATACCATTCCTCGCCATAAACCTTTTCTTTGTATTTTCGATTGGCAACCAGGCCTTCATCCTCGGCAGGCAAGTTGACGCCTGTGGGCGATCCCAGGCCGAATGCCCGGGCGTACTTTTCCAGATTATCAATACCCAGGCGGTTACCCATCTCGTAAAAGTACACATTATCGGATTTTGCCAGTGCCGTTTGAAAATCAATCCACCCTAAGGCAACGCCATGGGAGTTGGTTTTGGGTATTATCCAGTGCCGGCCGGTATCCAGGATTTTTTCCTCCGGAGTTACTTTACCCATCTCCAGTGCCGCCGCGCCGGTAACTATTTTAAACGCCGAGCCTGGGGGGTACGCCGCGTTAATAACCCTGTTCTGCATTGGATTAAATGGGTTATCATTGATTATTTTCCAGTCCTTAGCCGATATGCCGCCATTAAATAAATTCGGATTAAAAGTCGGACGACTGACCATGGCCAGTATTTCTCCTGTCTGCGGGTTCATAACGACGGCGGCGGCAGCTTTGGCATTCGGGTTGCCGAACTGCGTCTGCAGATACAGCAGACGGTCATCCATCGCTTTTTCGGCTGCTTTCTGTATCTTAGCATCTATGGTTAATACCAAACTATTCCCCAGCACAGGCTCTTTCTTTCCGAGCATTTGCACAGGCTTTCCGTCAACGTTAACTTCTATCTGGCTGCCGCCGTTAATACCCCGGATTTCCTTGTCGTAGACCTTTTCCAGACCAGACTTACCGACCAGATCGCCGGCTTTATAGCCTGCGGCCTTCATGGTTTCCAACTCGGCATCGCTGATTTCACCAACGTAGCCAAAGAAATGGGCCCCTAATTCATTATTTATATAATTTCTAACTGCTTGGACGTTTAAGACGACTCCCGGGAGTTCATTGCGACGTTCCTCAATCATGGTTATGATTTCAGGACCAACATCGTTCTTTATTTGGATTGGCTCCAGCGGGTTATCTTGCTGCGCTATTTTCTTCCGGATATCATCCGGATTCATACCTAAAATACCGGCAAGCTTGACGAGTACATCATCGGCTATTGGTCCGGAGATCGGGACTAAAGCCACTGAAAACCCCGGGCGGTTTGTAACAAGCAAAACTCCATTGCGATCATAGAAAGCACCACGGGGGGCTGTGATCGTCATAAGCCGGATTCTATTCTTGTCTGCCTGAAGTGCAAAATCTTTGCCGTGAATGATTTGCAAAAATCCCAATCTGCTTGTAAGGATAATAAAAATTAATATGATTATAAATGCCAGAATATCAACCCGGCTATTAGACTCGTTCGTCGTCATGTTACCCTCTTTTCCTCGTTGCTATGTGATTATTCGCTTCTATCATCTATCATTCATCTATCATTCATTTATCATTGTATCCTTATTTGTAAATTTCGTATATACCTCTAAGCATGAAAAAATATGAAAAGTAGAAAAAAAGAATGATTGCCAAATCAATAAATCCTGCTATTAATTCGTTATCACATTCACACCGCTCGACAACTCATAATCCATGCCCTGCCTTGGTTTCAAGGCGGGGTTTATTTTTCCCTTTCTGGGAATAAAAGGATATGGGGAGATCTACGGAGAATATATTCTTAAAACTATTTAATACTACTGGTTCTGTCAAATAATTTAGCAAATTAGAGTTTCTAATTTGCCAAAGGAGGCGCGAAAATGTCAATTGTATCGTTTGGTAATTACCCAAAGATCAATCAGGACCTGGTAACTGCGCAACAACAAAATGCATTAAAACGCTACATAGAAAGAACGGCTGAACGCGAGCGCATTGCTAATGAGCTGCAAACCAAAAACTCTCTGGAAGTGGATACGCCTCAACGGACAGCCATGCGCAAAACACTGATAAACCCTCGTGATGGACTGGCGATGGAACGTTTAATTGGTGAAAGTGATCTATTTCCCACTTCTTATTTGGAAGCGGGTCTAAAAGCCAGTAAGCCTGTGTGCAGAATTGAAATACGTGATCATATCGGCAGAGTGCTTGGGCATGGTACCGGCTTTCTGGTCTCGCCCTCTTTACTGCTTACCAATAACCACGTTTTGGAAAATGTGGATGCAGCCCGCTTTAGCCTGGCGCAATTTAACTATGAGGTTGATCTCAATTTGATGCCGCGCCAAGTCAAGAGCTTCCGGTTAGAGCCCGATCGTTTCTTTATAACTGATTTGGAGCTTGACTTTACATTAGTAGCAGTTGAACTAAATGATGCTGACGGAACCAAATTAAGCGAGTTTGGTTTCCTGCCGTTATTTACTGAATCAGGCAAAGCGTTGTTGGGTGAATATGTCTCGATTATCCAACATCCGTCAGGCGCACCGAAGGCTGTAGCCATTAGAGAAAATAAAATCAACGATGTGTTTGACGATTTCATTCACTATACAACCGATACTATGCCTGGTTCGTCCGGCTCTCCTGTATTGAATGACGAATGGGTAGTGCTTGCCCTTCATCATTCCGGTGTTCCCGATCCCAATGACAGCACAAAATATATAGTCAATGAAGGCATTCGAATAAGCAGCATTATGAAATATCTGGCAGCGCAGCAACAAAGCTTGAGCGCCGATAAGAGAAAGCTGCTGGAGAATCTGATTGCAGGAACTTCAAAACAACCGGCACCAACCGCCGACTCAGGACCAAAGCCGATGCTGGTAGAGGAGTTAAGCTATGAATGGTACGAAAGATCAACTGGCTATCAGGCCAAATTTCTTGGCGACAACTACGAAGTGCTGCTCCCGCAGTTGAGATCTGATCTTGAACAGGATATCGCCCCGCTAAAGGCCGGCGGGAATGTGTTGAATTATACTCATTTTTCCATTGTTATGAGCAAGTCGCGCCGCCTGGCCTATTACACGGCAGTCAATATTGACGGCAGTCAACTCATTAATCTTAACCGGGATGCAGATAAGTGGTATTTTGACCCGCGCCTTGACCGGAAATATCAGTGCGGCCCTGAGCTATACGAGAACAATGACCTTGACAGGGGACATCTTGTCCGCAGGCTTGATCCGGTATGGGGTGAGCAGGCCAAAGAAGCAAACGAGGATACTTTCCATTTCACAAACTGCTCGCCGCAGCACAAAAATCTTAATCAGAAAACGTGGCTGGACCTGGAGAACTATATTCTCCAGAATGCCGGTAAATATGATCTTATGGTAACCGTATTTACCGGACCGGTATTCCGGAGCGACGACGTGCTTTATCGGAGGGAATTCCAGATACCGGCCGAGTTCTGGAAAGTAGTTGCGATAGTTAAAGATAATGGCGAATTATCGGCTACGGCTTATTTGCAGACTCAGAAAAACCTTATCATTGACTTGGAATTTGCTTATGGTGAGTATAAAACCTACCAAATACCAGTCCTTAAAATTGAAGATTTAACCGGCCTTGATTTTGGCGACTTGCGCCAGCACGACCCCCTTGAGCGTATTGAAGCCGTAGTTGGTCGCATTATTGAGAGTCCGGAGGATATCAGGCTCTGATAATTGGCAGTGGTCAGAGCGCGATGAATATTACCAGTAGTGAACTCGTTTAGCGGAAGGTAAACGGGTTCACTTTTGGCGGGGAGGTAATTTTTTTGCCAACGGCAAATATATTTTTTAGTTTAGTACCTTGCAATGTTATATAGTTGGTGATACCATATAGATAAGCACATTACCGCGGAGGTGATAATTATTAATATCCAGTTTAAAAAGGGTGTATTAGAAATGTGCGTGCTGGTTTTAGCGGCGGAATGTGATACTTATGGATATGAACTGGCCAACAAGATATCGGAGAAATTTCTGATAGCCGAGGGGACGATTTATCCGCTCCTGCGGCGAATGACGCAGGAAGGATATTTTGAGACCTATTTGACAGAGTCGCCGGAGGGGCCGCCGCGGAAGTACTATCGCCTGACAGCCAGGGGACATGTTTATATGTCGGAAATGGTTAAGGAATGGCGGTTATTTTCGCGGGGAGTGGACAGTATTATCGCGGAGGGGTTGAAGGAATGACCAAGCAGGAGTTTTTAAGCAAGCTGGAAGAACTTTTAAAGAGTATGCCGGAAGGGGAACGCAAGGACATCCTGTATGATTATGAGGAACATTTTCAGAACGGAATGGCCAATGGCAAAAGCGAAGAGGAAATTGCCGGTTCCCTTGGTTCGCCTCAAACCATAGCTAAAGAAATATTGGCCGGTTATCATGTCGCGCAAGCGGCAGCCAATGTTTCGGTGGTTAATATCACAAGAGCCGTACTGGCCACAGTCAGCCTGGGGTTTATTAATCTGGTGTTTGTCCTGGGACCGTTTTTGGGAATAATTGGGATACTGACTGCTTTTTATGGTGTGGCGCTGGCCCTAATTGCCACGCCAGTGTTGATGCTGCTTGCGGCAGGGTTTCCGTCGGAAGCGGCCGGTATTCTCGCTTGGATATTTACCTCGATGATTACCGTTGGGGCGGGCATACTGCTTGGCATTGGCATGATTTTTGTGACTAAGTGGGCGGGTAAAGCCTTTTTGAAATATTTGCAGTTCAACATCCGGATCATAAAGGGGGCCTAGGAATGGATGGGATTTTAAAGAAAGCGGCTATCGGCGCATTCTTACTTTTTCTGCTTGGTGTAGCCGGGAACGGCGTTCTGTTTGCCATGGGTCTGTGGAATGGTGGCGGCTATAGGGAGTTGTCGGATACGTATGTTATCAAGGCAACTGAATATAAAAGCATCGACTTGAAAATTATTGCCGGTGATGTCCGGGTGGTGGGCGGCGATGTGGATAGACCTACCGTCCGGATATGGCGGTGGACGGCTGAGAAAAGTTTGCGGCCGGAAGAGGTAATAAGCGAAGCGGTGCAGGGAGATGTGCTGCACCTAAAAATCGAGGATGGCGGAAGAATCTACAGCCCGCTGTGGTTTATGCTATTTCCGGGTAATAAAGAGCGGAACAATCATTTTGAAGTCATGCTGCCCCGCACCGAGTATGAAACGCTTGTTATAACCACGGGTTTGGGAAGAGTACAAGGAGAAAATCTGGCAGCAGGCATACTGACCGCCAGAATGAATTCCGGCCAATTTAAACTGGAAAACTGCCGGGCCGGCGAAATATCATTGACTGCTGATTCCGGGAGTTTTGACATGATCGACTGCCGGGCAACGAAGATTACCAGCCGGGTTTCGTCGGGCCGCGGCCGGTTTGAGAATATCAAGGGAAAGATTGATATAGTAAGCAATTCAGGACATTTTGATGTAGTTATGGATGAAATTCTTGACGATGTTTTGATTCGGATCAATTCCGGGTTTGCCGATATAAAAATAGGCCAGGCCCGTACCCCGTTCCGGCTGGAGGCAACAGCCTCTGCAGGGCAACTGGACATTGACTTGCCCCAGGCCAGGCCGCGGGTACATACCCGTTCGTTCCAAGGCCGCATTGGCCAGGGGGAAGGCCCGCTGGTAAAAGTGGAGATTGACTCCGGCAGGGCTAAGATATGGTAGTCTGGGGAGCGGGTGCAGCAGAAAGCAGAAACAGAAAAACATCCTGGACAATTTTTGTCCTGGATGTTTTTCTGTCAATTTACATTGATTATTTGGTCTAATAAGTCGGCTGCCTGTTCTTGGGGAATCCCTTTCACCAGCACAACTTCACTAATTAGGATTTGCCGGACGTTATCCAGCATATTCTTATCTGCTATCCCAAGTTTTTTCTTAGTGTTGATGCGCACCAGATCACGAATGACCTCGATCTCTTCACTGATATCGCCGCTTTTTATCTTGGTCAGGTTTTTCCGGTGTCTTTGAGTTTCGTTCATTGACGTATCCGTCTCGCCGTCGTGAAAAGTATTAAGCAGATCATCCAACTTTTCAGCATCAACGATCTGCCGCATTCCTGACTTTTCTGTCTTGTCGATGGGGATCTTTACCTGCATGTTTCTGTGAAGAATGTTCGCAACATAATAAAGCTGGGTTTTTCCGAGAATTTCTATTTCTTCGATTTTCTCAATAATCCCTCCGCCGTGCATGGGGTAAAAAATTTTATCGCCAACCCGAAACATGAAGTCACCTCCCCAAAACAAATTTTATTTAATTATAACACAAATATGTATTAATATCAATAACAATGTATTATATCACGGTATATTATCATAGTCAATGCTTGGGCGTCCCAGTTGCCAGAAATTTTTGCTTACCCTGCTTCTGTACGGAACGCATTAAAGAATTGAAATTATATCCGGGTATTAGGAACGCTTCGATGTGGTCGCTTAACCTCAGCTTATCCTAATAGCCGGATGTCAATTTTTACTGCGACATATATATTTTCCCAAGTTTTGTTTTTTTTATCCCTGCCCCCTAAAACCATTAGTACTGCTTTGCTTATCCAAATGAAATTAGATCGTGGCAGGCGGATGATTAGAGTTTGACGTGCTAACAAACATATGCTATGGTTGATAAGGTGTCGGGATGATAGACGGTCACATCATTAGGCGGCTAGTATTTAGAGTATATAGAGAGTGTGAGAGGCGGAAATAAATGATTAGCACAAGTGGTTTAAGTCTCCGGTTTGGAAAACGGGCATTGTTTGAAGATGTGAATATAAAGTTTACGCCAGGCAATTGCTATGGGCTCATTGGGGCAAATGGAACTGGTAAATCGACTTTTTTAAAAATCCTGTCCGGCGAAATTGAGCCCAATACCGGCACGGTCAGCATCACGCCGGGAGAGCGGCTGGCTGTATTGAAGCAAAACCATTATGAGTTTGACGATTTTGAGGTTTTGAAGACTGTAATCATGGGGCACGCCCGGCTGTACGCCATTTTGGAAGAAAAGGACGCCCTCTATGCCAAGCCGGACTTTTCCGACGAAGACGGAATCAAGGTTGCAGAACTTGAGGGTGAATTTGCCGAACTCAACGGCTGGGATGCCGATACCGAAGCAGCCAAGCTGTTACAAGGGCTGGGTATTGCTGAAAATCTTCATTATCAAAAGATGAAGGACCTCTCCGGCAATGAGAAGGTCCGGGTATTATTAGCGCAAGCTTTGTTTGGGAATCCTGATATTTTATTATTAGACGAACCGACCAACCATTTGGATGTGGATTCCATCCGGTGGCTTGAGGAATTTCTGTATAATTTCGAGAATACCGTAATCGTGGTCTCCCATGACCGCCACTTTCTCAATCAGGTTTGTACCCATATCGCCGATATTGACTTCGGCAAAATCCAACTTTACGTCGGCAACTATGATTTTTGGCTCGAATCAAGTGAGTTGGCATTAAAACTGGCCAAAGAAGCGAACAAGAAAACAGAAGAGAAGATGAAAGAACTTCAAAGTTTCATCCAGCGGTTTAGCGCCAATGCTTCCAAATCCAAACAGGCAACATCACGCAAAAAACTGCTGGAAAAACTGACATTGGAAGATATCAAACCTTCATCCCGCAAGTATCCTTACATTGCCTTTAAGCCGGATCGCGAGGCGGGCGACCAACTGCTTGAGGTTGACGGTCTCAGCAAAACCATTGCGGGAGAAAAGGTTCTGCAAGGCGTTAGTTTCAGAGTGGAAAAGGGTGACAAAATCGCTTTCGTCGGGCCAAATGGTTTGGCCAAAACAACGCTGTTTACAATTCTGGCAGGCGAAACAAAGCCTGACAATGGTGAATTTAAATGGGGGATAACGACTTCGCAGGCGTATTTCCCCCAAGATAATTCTATGTATTTCGACAGGGTTGAGTTAAATCTGGTGGATTGGCTCCGACAGTATTCCCGCGACCAGGAAGAAACTTTCATTCGTGGTTTTTTAGGAAGAATGCTTTTTTCGGGCGAAGAAAGCCAAAAACAGGCCGGTGTGCTATCCGGCGGCGAAAAAGTACGCTGCATGCTGGCGAAAATGATGCTCAGCGGCGCCAATGTTCTGATTTTGGATGAACCGACAAATCATTTGGATTTAGAGTCTATCACCGCTTTGAACAATGGATTGATCAATTTTGACGGCACAATTTTGTTTGTGTCCCACGACCATCAATTTGTCCAGACTGTTGCCAATAGAATTATTGAGATAACTGAGAATGGAATAGTCGATAAACGCCTGACTTATGATGAATACCTGGAAATGAAAGCCCTCAATAAGTAAAGTAATTAAGTCATCTTGAATGATTTAATGATTTGTGTAATTATAAATTATAATAAGACATCCAAATATAATATAAAGGGACAGCAGACTGTGTTTCCAGACTGCCGTCCCTTTTCTTTTTTATATTCAGAATGGCCAGGCCAACGTTATTTTGTCTTAATAATATCCTGGTGGATGGCAAGAATTTTTTGACCGTAAGTTTTTCCCGGCACCGCCCAACGCCCGTTGAGGGACTGCCAAGTCTTGGCGTTGCCAAAAAACGTCGCTTTTTTTACCAATTCATAGCGTGGATCGACAATAGGCAAGGCGGGAAGAACAAAGGAAGAGTAAGCTTTTAGGTGCTGAATCTGGGCCCGGATTCCTATTCTTGCTTCCGGGAAGGTCAGGCCGCGTGTGCCGCCGCCGGTTGTGCCAAGACCCGCGTAGTTATTCTGGAGCGCAATTACATCGCCGCCGTAACTGAAAAAACCGGTTTCATGCAGGGATTGGGCGAAGGCTACATCCGGGCGGATGCCTTCCCGCAGCCCTTCTTCGTAAAATATTTCCACCAGTTCTTGCGGCGAAACGGTAATTAAAGGAAGGGGATTTACGCTTAATAAATGCTTGACACATTGCTCTTTTGACGCTAATGGCGCTCCGGCAATGGAAAGATCGGGCTGGAAGCTGTTTATGATACCTTTCTTGTTGGGCATGGGGGCGGGCTTTGCCAAGGGTAATCTATAAGCAAAGACAGTAAGCGGCCAGAAGAAGAGTATACTGCTTAAAATAGTTAAAATAAAGGTTGTTATTAAGGTTGTTATTATTGTCTTCATAAGCTTTAGTTTATCATAAGTCGATTCGTTTATCCAATAATTCGTCATCTTTTTGGCAAAGTGGTTGCTGATTTTTAAGTAGACTTCCATGCCAAGCTCTTCATTATCCTTTCTCTGTGTCTCTGTGGTTCCGGTTCCTTTGTCTTACGACGTTTTAGATTTTCAGGATAGATGTTTGATGATTTGGTTCGCAAAAAGTCCTGCCCTGTTTTTATCGTAAACCTGGCAGGACTTTTTTGGGGCATGCAGAATGTGTCAATATACAAAAATATGTTAAGTTTTCATCTACCGCTCAAACCAATTTTACAAAAGAGGGCTGATTTATGGGAAGACCACCTGCCTATATGCCGTTCGTAAAGGCAGCGCAATATTTATCCAACGTCCGGGCCGATCAGGATTTTAAAAGTGAATTATATAACGTTGTTGCCAATTTTTTTCAAGTAGACGTTGTTGCGGTAGCGGCCAAAAATCCGGACGGTAAAGTAACCTTTCATGATTGCCGGCAGGACAATGGGCGCGGCGCCGATATACTCCTGGAACCGGCAGTGGAGAAAAATGTGCTTGATGTTATGGATACCGGCTTGTTCAAGCAAGAGAAATTGACCGGACCGCCGGACATTACTTTATTTTTCATCCCGGTTGAAGTGGCGAAGAAAACAACGACAGTGTTGATTATCGGACATTACAATATGGATCCGCCGGAAATTAAGAGTCACTTGAATGAATATTTGGCAGTCGCCCGCTTGGCAGGCTCCGTTCAAAGCCGTATCATTTGTGAACGGGAGAACATTGAGCGCAAAAGCAATGAAAAATTTCGCCTGCTTTTCCATCGTTCGTGTGATCCCATTCTGCTATTGGATGAAGCCGGTTGTATTATCGAATGCAATGAGGCGTCTCTGCAAGCGCTGGGCGCGAAGTCCAAGGAACTGGTATATAGGAAGCTGCTTTCCAGCTTTGCCCCCAAGTACCAGCCTGACGGCCAGGTATCTTCGGTTAAGGAAACTCAACTTCTTAGCGAAGTAATTGAGACAGGTGATGTGCAGTTTGAGTGGTTAGTCCGGCGCCCCGACGGGACTGAAGTTATTGTGGACGCCAAACTAAGCACCGTGCTGATGGATGGCGCCAAGGTACAACTGGTCCATTGGCGGGATATCACCGAACGTAAACTGTTTGAGGAAAAACTGAAATATTTGAATGCCGAGTTGGAAAACAAAATGCACGAGTTGCAGGACGTCAACGCGGCATTGGAAGAAGAAATCAGCGAACGGCAGGCAATGCAGGAAGCGCTTGGGCAATTGAACGTGCAACTGGATAATAGAGTGCAGGAGCGAACACGGGAACTGCAGGACATTAATGCAATGCTGGAAGAAGAAATTATGGAACGGCAGGCCGCCCAGGAAGCGCTGGGCAAAATGAATACCAACCTGGAAAATAAAGTAAAGGAGCGGACACGGGAACTGCAGAACATTAATGCAATGCTGGAAGAAGAAATTATGGAACGGCAGGCTGCCCAGGAAGCTCTTGTCCGCAGCCGGGACTCACTTATAACCAGGGAGACGCAGCTGAGGCATTATGCGGCGGAACTGGTTAACACTAATAAAGAACTCAGGGATTTTGCCAATATCGTAGCTCATGATTTCCGGACACCCATGGTCAATCTTAAGGGGTTTTCCCAGGAGCTTGACCATTCTTTGGCTGATCTAAAACAAATTCTCAAAGATCAGGTATTGCATTTTCCGGAAAAATTCCGGCGCCAAGTGAACGAACTGCTGGACAGGGATGTACCTGAGGCGCTTACGTATATTCATTCTTCGGTGGACAGGCTGGACCGGATGGTTGCCGCCCTCTTACGATTAGCCCGGTTGGGCAGACGCGAAATGATCTACCATGAAGTTGATATTGGCAAACTCATTAACACTGTCTTACAGTCTTTCTACCATCAAATCGAAAAGAAGAATATCCATATCGAGATTGGTCCCATGCCTCAGATTGAAACCGACCATCTGGCTATAGAGCAGATTATGGCCAATTTATTGGATAATGCCATAAAATATCTGGCATCCGACCGGCGGGGCGAAATCAGCGTAGCCTGCACTGATAACGGTAGTGAGTATATGTTCAGCGTAAAAGACAATGGCCGTGGTATTGCAGCCGCAGACCGGGAAAAAATTTTTGAGATTTTCCGGCGGTCAGGGACGCAGGACCTGCCCGGCGAAGGTATGGGCTTAGCCTATGTAAGGACTTTAATTCGGCACCTGGGCGGAAGGTTGTGGTGCGAATCTGAATTAGGCATCGGAACGAAAATGAACTTTACCGTGCCTAAATCCCCTTTTGTGCCATTGCCGGGATTCAGTTCGCAGTAAGGTTTACCGGCTTTATGACAATAACCGATTTTTTCGTGGCAACGTGAATAAAGGCAGATGAGAATGAAGAGTTCTCATCTGCCTTTTAAATTTGTTTGTAACACTATTTTGCACAGTGTGGTCATTTAAGGTGTACCTGATAGGTACAGTCATTGCGAGCGCAGCCTCGCCATGTATTGATTTTATAGGATCCCTGCTTTGGCACGCATATTGCATATATGTTCTGCAAGAGTGATTGATATCCACTAGCCTGTTAAGTTTGGCTGGCAGTACTTGCACTAATGCCAATGAGAAAAAACTACCGAGGTGATGAGTGTGAAAGATTTTGATGCCGGTTTTACACGAAGTCCGGAAGAAATAATAAAATTCAAATGCCTTATGCGAACACTTATATGGGCCCAGGAAAAAACGGGAAAGTCTTCTGCCGAAATTGTTAGCGTAATATTTCGCAAGGGTAAAATGGTGGTTGACAGGGCAATTTGATTGGCAAGGTTTCGGCAAGAGAGAGAGGTGGTCCTATAAAGACGGCAAGATGATTACAGCAGGACGTATATGACAAAAATTGAAAAAATAAAAGGAGATGAGCAACAATGGCTTATATCATTACCGACAAGTGCGACAAATTGGGAGTTTGTAAACCGGTTTGCCCGGTGGATGCCATTTCAGAAGGAGAAAGCAAGTTTGTCATTGATCCGGATCTGTGTACCGAATGCGGTGCCTGTGCCGAAGCTTGCCCTGCGTTTGCTATTGAACCACCTAAATAGACAGAAAAAAGGAGATGAATGATAATGGCTTATATCATTACCGACAAGTGCGACAAATTGGGAGTCTGTAAACCGGTTTGCCCGGTGGACGCCATTTCACAAGGAGAAACCAAGTTTGTCATTGATCCGGATCTGTGCACCGAATGCGGTGCCTGTGCCGAAGCTTGTCCCGCGTTTGCTATTGAACCACCTAAATAGGGCGATGGCGATGACAAAAGAACAGATAATGATGTAGTGTACTCGTCGGCTAAAGCCGGACATTAACAGCTTCGGTGGGACTCTACCCCCGCCGAAGCTGTTAATATGGAACTCCCGGTGTGAGGCGATACTTATAGAAGCGGGAGCTCGCGGAACTGGCTGAAGCCGTAATAAAAAAAGGGGGATTACCGTGAAATTTGCCGAGATTATACAAAGCGCCGATTGGAAAACTGAGAAACACGTACCGGTGATTGAAGCGCCGGCGAAGGTCAAAGCGGGTGAAAAGTTTACTGTGGAAGTTACAGTTGGCAAAGAAATTGCCCATCCCAACACCACCGAACATCATATTCGCTGGATACGGCTCTATTTTAAGCCGGAGGACGGCAAATTTGCTTATGATGTGGCGCTATTTCAATTCGATGCTCATGGAGAAGCGGTTGAAGGACCTAACAAAGGGCCGGCATATAGTGAACCTGCAGGCCACGCAGTGTTAAAGCTGAATGCCTCCGGTACGCTATTGGCAGCTTCATACTGTAATATTCACGGCGTATGGGAAGCAGCAAAGCCGATTAAAGTAGAGAGCTAAGTCCGCAAACTAAATTTCTTTTGTAAATGGAGGACAGTCTAAAAATGAAGGTGTTAATCGCTTATTATTCCATGTACGGGCATATCCATCAAATGGCGGAAGCTGTCGCCGAGGGAGTGCGGGAAGTAACGGGGGCGGAGGCGATTTTGCGCCGCGTCCCGGAAACCTTGCCTCTCGAAGTTCTTGAAAAAATGGGGGCGGTGGAAGCGCAAAAATCATTTGCCCATATTCCGGTTTGCACCCTGGAAGAGCTAGCCGCCGCCGATGCCATTATTTTCGGTACACCTACCCGGTTTGGCAACATGTGCGGCCAGATGCGGCAATTCTTGGATGCTACCGGTCAAATATGGATGCAGGGTTTACTTGTCGGTAAAGTAGGCAGCGTATTTGCCAGCAGCGCCACCCAGCATGGCGGACAAGAGTCTACGATACTGAGTTTTCATATTACGCTTCTCCACCAAGGAATGATTATAGCCGGTTTGCCCTACACGTTCCAGGGTCAGATGACTATCGACGAAATTACGGGAGGTTCTCCTTACGGGGCAACAACCATTGCCGGCGGTCAAGGACAACGATCGCCAAGCAAAAATGAGCTGGCAGGAGCGCGTTTCCAGGGAAAATACGTGGCATCAATCGCTGCCAAACTTGTAAAGACGCATTAAAGAATTGAAATTATCCGGGTATTAGGAACGCTTCGGCGCTGTCGCTTAATCTCAGCTTATCCTAATACCCGGATATCAATTCTTTAATGCGACATTTATAGAGTGGGAGTCTCGGAATCGCTGGACCAGAACCGGAGGAGGATCCTATTCACAAACCCCCAACGCGAAATAAAGCCCATAGAGCGACTTTTAGCTATGCGTTAAAACATTAACTAGACAGCAAAAATCGCGCTATGGGTTTCTTATAGCTCTTTACAGTGATTTTATGCGTTTAAAAAAAAATTTGTATCGTAGGCTATTTTATTGCCGCATAGGCGCTGAGTTATTTAACAGACTTCAGTTGGTGAATGGTGGCTTCTTGCTGGAATAGACGGTTATTGAGTATGTTAAATTTAGCGTTTAGCTCTGATATATCTTCTTTTGTGGACGTCTTGCCGGTTAGCACATTAAGGTTGTGGCCGATATTATGAAGCTGGGCGTTAACTTCTTCGGAGTTATGGCGGAGTGCGTGAATAATGCGAGTGTTTTCTTGCTGCTGGCCTTCGATATTATTGACTGTAGTCTTTAGGTCGGATAGATTGGATTCCATCCGGTCAAGGCGCTGGGTGATCTGCTTTTGGCCTTCCAGTATTTGCTTTAAAATTTCATCCATACTCAAAAACCTCTCTTTTATGCTGTAAGACCATTTTACACCAGCGCGGGAAAAGTGGACAGTCCCGAACTATTGTTCGCTGCCTTGAGATAATGCCGATTACTCTGTACACATGTGTACTTTTTCGTTATACAGAAAAGTATACATAACTGGAACCGGCAGGATGCCCGGCGGATTTGCGGGATTCTAAGGTTTGGCACGTTTTTTGCGTTAACAAAGAATATATGTTCTTCAAAGAACAAGACAGCGGCAATAGCCCAATTCCACAAAATTCATTTTCAGGAGAGGTGTCATATGTCAATAAAAGAATGCATTGCCATGATCCTAGCGGGAGGTCAAGAAAGCCATCTGGCGGCGCTGACAACTGAGGTTCCCCAATCAGCCGTACCTTTTGGCGGCAGTTGCAGACTTATCGATTTTCCCCTGAGCAACTGTTATAATTCAGGCATTGATACTGTGGGAGTGCTAACCTCGCGGCAACCCTTTGAAATGAATGGGCCGATTGATTCACGTACGGCGCAAAGCTTGCCTCACGACCGCTTCAATATACATATGCTGCCGCCGGCCGGCATGGACGGGCTTTTCTCATATACAGGCACAGCCAATGCCCTATACGAAAATATTGATTTTATCCAGCAGTTTTCCCCCGAATATATCCTTGTCCTAGCGGCAGACCATGTTTATCAGATGGACTACAGTTTGCTGATAAAATACCACAAAGAAAAAGGGGCCGATGCAACCATTGCCGTTATTGAAGTACCCTGGTCGGAAGCGCCGCGTTTTGGAATCATGACTACCCGGCTTGACGGCTCTGTCGCGGAGTTTATCGAAAAACCGGTGCAGCCGAAAAGCAACCTTGCTTCAATGGGCGTCTATATATTTTCATGGTCCAAACTAAAGTATTATTTGGGGTTGGATGAAGCCAATCCAAGCTCAAAACATGACTTCGGTAAAAATATTATCCCGGCCATGCTGAGTCAGGGAGAGCAAATATGCGCCTATCCTTTTAAAGGATACTGGAGAGACGTAGGGACGGTTAAAAGTTTATATGAAGCTCATATGGACCTATTATCAAGCCCACCTATTTTCAGGATTCAGAACATGAAATGGCCGATATATTCAACATTGAATGACTTGCCGTTGCCGGCCTCAATTATTAACCACAAGCGCAGGAAATCATTCATTGGTAAAAACTGCTGTATTCTGGGGGAGATAGATAAATCTATTATATTTCCCGATACCTATATCGGGAATAAGGCCATAGTCAAAAATTCAGTCGTTATGCCCGGGGCGTACGTAGGCCCGGGTGCGTATGTTGAAAGCGCCATAATAGGACCAGGCGCCGCAGTTGAGAATGGCTGCCCTGTACTCGGCGGGATTACGGAGGCCATTGCCGTCATTGGTCAAAATGCCGTCGCATCCTATAACAAGAGTTCGGGTGTTAAACACGCCATCAATTTGGGCGAACCTAATTATAAGGGAGATTGGCTCCAAATGATTAAGTAAAGTAAAGACGGGGAGTGAAATTAACTGCAGGAGGAACTCATTATGGCTTTCAAAAAAGTATTGCTGGTGTATGACCGGTCGGGGGGCAGCGGGAAGGCAGCCGGAGTAATCGCGGTTAAGCCTGTGAAAGTCAAAAGGCTGGAGATATGGGTTGTAAAGTAATTGAGTCAAAGAGAGACACTGGCACCGGTATTTGGTGCCATTTTATCTGCCTGCGGCACAAATCCGCCTTAAATCGCCAAACTATTGCAGGAACTGCCTTTGTCTCGTAGAATATGCAGATATTAAGCGAATAGAAAGGGTATTGGATAAATCACCGGGTAGAGGAGGTTATTGTGGTGCCGCGTGATGCAACATTTACCGACTGTAAAAATTTCCATACTGAAATGGCGGCTCACAAACAATCCATTTTAGATTGGTTCCCGGATACCATATTTCAGGTTAGCCGGTCGGGTATTATCTTGTTTTTTAAGCCGTCAAAACAGTATTCACTGCTGCTTTCCCAGGAAGCAGCAGGTCAGCACATTAGTGCAGTTTTGCCGTGGCACCCGGCAATGGCGGCAACCGAGGCCATCGCCGCGGCGTTTAATACCGGCGAGATTCAACTGTTTGAATATACTTTAAACCATAACAATAAAACCATGTATTTTGAGGCGCGGGTCACCAAGACGGGCGGGGAAGAAGCGCTGATAGTTGTAAGAGATATCAGCGAATGGCGGCGATCCGAAGCTAGCGATCTTTTATTGTTAGATGTAGCTGTCAAGGTGCAGGAGGAACAATCTTTAGAAAAAATTCTCAATCTGGTTTGTGAGCGGATTAAGATGATTTTCGGTGTCCGGCTGATATGGGTTGAACGCAAGGAAGCTGACCGTTCGGTGAAATCCTTTGCCGCAGACGGGGAAACGGCCCGGTTTCTCCAGGAGAGCACTATTGATTTAGCTGAAGGCAGCGGGCTTACCGGCACTGTTTTGCGCACAGGCAAATTTCAATTAATGGATATCGAAGATCCGCGAATGCTATCGTGGCGCAAGCAGCTTGTCAAATATGCCGTCACAACCGGGGCGGCTTTTCCATTAAAGGTTGGTGGCCTGATTCTGGGAGCGTTGACCATATTTACGGATGACCGGGATTTTTGGATAAAAAGGACCATTGTCCAGCTAACTAATATCGCCGAGCAAGTCGCCCTGGCAATACACATAACCGCTAACCGGCAGCGATTAAGACTTTTAACCGCCGGGCTGGAGTCGGCGGCCAACGCCATCCTTATTACCAGCCGGAAAGGAGACATCCAGTGGGTTAATCCTGCTTTTCTTGAGCTCAGCGGCTACAGTGCGGCCGAACTCATGGGCAGCAATATCCGCATTCTTGAATCGGGGCAGCACCCCAAATCATTTTATAAAACGATGTGGCAGTATATTTCGGCAGGCAGAATATGGCACGGTGAGGTAATCAACCGCCGGAAGGACGGCAGCCGGTATACTGCCGAAATGACGATTACGCCGGTTAGGGATGAAGCAGGCAAAATTGCCAATTTTATTTCGATCATCCAGGATGTTACCCAACGCAAACAAGCCGAGTACGAGATGCTTGAAGCACGGGAAGCGGTGGCGCGAACTGAGCGGTTAAGCGCACTGGGGATAATGGCGGCGGGAATTGCCCATGAGATAAACCAACCGCTAAATGCGTTGAAAGTAGTCGCCGACGGGATGCTCTACTGGTATGGCAAAGGCAAGGTACCCGCTATCGACAAGGTGATGGAAAATATTCAAGATATTTCCAAAGACGCCGACCGGATCGATGCGATTATCAAACATATGCGTTCTTTAATTTACAGCAGTGACTCTACACAGCAAAAACTCTGTAATATCAATCTGGCGGTAGAGGAATCATTGTCCCTGCTCGGCGCGCAGCTCAAGTCCCACAATATTGAAGTTAAGACGGTTCTGGCGGCTGAGTTGCCGCTTGTTGCCGGGAACAGTACCCAACTGGAACAGATTATTATCAATCTTCTGGTTAATGCCATGCATGCGCTGGACACAGTCGATAAACCCGACAAGCAGATTACTATTGCAACCGGCAGGAAAAAAGGCCGCGTTTTTTTGGAAGTCGGTGACAACGGGCCGGGTATAAGCGGAAAAATCAAAAGCAAAATTTTCGATCCTTTTTTTACTACTAAACCTGCCGGTGAAGGCATGGGGCTTGGTTTGTCGGTCGTCCATTCTATCGTCACATCCTATGGGGGCCAAATTAAAGTGAATGATAACAGAACAACAGGAGGCGTTACCTTTCGGATTGAATTTCCTGCCGCCATAGAAAAGCAGAAAGGAGAGAGACCTACGTGAATATTTTGCTTGTTGACGATGATGCCCGCAGCCGGGCCGGAGTTGCCAAATTTTTATGGGAAATGGGGCACCATGTGACCGAATGCTGCGACGGGGAGGAAGCTTGGGCAACTTATACCGCCAGTGCTTTTCCCATGGTGCTGTCCGACATAAAAATGCCAAGATTGTCAGGGATAGAACTGCTAAGCCGTATTACAGCCTTACCCGGCCGAAAGGCGGATGTGGTTTTATTCACCGGGCACGGGGATATGACAACGGCGATTCAAGCTTTGCGGGCAGGAGCTTATGACTACCTGCTGAAACCCATTAACGTCGAAGAATTGGCGACGATTACCGACAAAGTTGCCGAACATCAGGCGCTGCTCTACGAAAATAAAGTACTTACCGAGAGGTTCAGCGACGAAGTGCAGGCGGCGACGGAAGAAACCAGGCAGGAGCTGTCCCGGCTCAAGCGGGCATTATCTCAGGCGGCAGGTCTCGAAAATATCGGTTTTTTTTCTAAACAGATGCAGGATATTGTTCAGCAAGCGCAAAAATACCACACGAATAGATCCATACCGGTGCTGGTCGAGGGAGAAACGGGGACAGGCAAGGAAATAATATCCAGAATCATTCATTATGGCAATATGGACGGCGAAACGGACGATCAGACGCCCTTCATCGATGTAAACTGCGCCGCAATCAGCGCCAATCTGTTTGAAAGCGAACTTTTTGGCTACGAGCCCGGCGCCTTTACCGGCAGTTTAACCAAAGGACAGAAGGGCAAGCTTGATCTGGCTCAGGGCGGTACCTTGCTCCTGGATGAAGTGGGTGAAATACCTTTGGAGTTACAGGGTAAACTGCTAAGGGTACTGCAGGAAAAAGAGTTCTACCGGGTCGGTGGTTTAAAGAAAATAAAAACAGATGTGCGAATTATCTGTGCGACCAATGCTGATTTGGAGCAGCGGGTGGAGCAGGGAACTTTTCGCCGGGACCTGTATTTCCGGCTAAAAGTAGGCCACTTTCTTATTCCCCCGCTGCGCCAGCGGCGGGATGATATTATTCCCCTGTCAGAAATGTTCCTTCGCCAGTTTACAGGCAAAAAAGCAAACCGGTTTCAGCGGATTAGCGACAGTGCCGCAGCCCTCTTGCTGAATTATAACTGGCCGGGAAACATACGTGAGCTTAGGAATACCATGGAATGGGTTTTATTTATGTATGACGATGCGGAACTCAAACCGGCCCACCTGGCCCACCTGCACAACAATCCGCAACCCTCCCTCAGTTCCGCCGACAATGGACAAGCGTTTATCCCGGAGAAGTTTACCCTGCCGGCAAGCGGGTTTTCCTTAGAAGAATACGTTGACCAAATTATTGCGCAGGCCATTGAAATATGCCAGGGTAATAAAACGGCCGCAGCCATGCGGTTGGGGATTTCACGGCGTTCCTTATATAGCCGCTTAAAGAAGGTGAAAGGCAAGTAGTTTTAAGACGGGGGGGACAACATAATGGGGGAACAGGAATATCAAATGTTAACGGAAACCGAGCATCTTTTTTGCCGTGCCCGTATCCTGTATATGGAAGATGATGTCGGCCTTGGCCGTTTGCTGCAAAAAAGGCTGGAACGGATGGCCTGTATGGTGGATATCGCCCACAACGGCAGCGCCGGCCTGGAAATGTTCACAGACGGTACTTATGATGTTGTAATTACGGATTATGATATGCCGGTTGTCGACGGTCTGGAAGTTTTAAAAAAATTGAAAGATTTTATACCGGTTATTATACTTACCGGCCAAGGGGATGAAAGGGTCGCTGTGGAGGCTATGAAGCTGGGAGCTGCCGATTACGTGGCCAAAGACGCTAATGGTGAATATATCGAACTCCTGCCGTCGGTAATTGACCGGGTAATGGAGCGGCAACAGCTTATAAGGGATAAAATGCAGGCTCAGGCTGAACTGTTGGCGAGCGAAGCACGTTACCGGGCCATTGTTGAAGACCAGACCGAACTGATTTGCCGTTTCCAGCCGGGCGGTAAACTAACCTTCGCCAATGCGGCTTTTTGCCGCTATTTCGATATTCGGCCGGGGGATATAGTTTTTCAAAGCCTTACAGCCATATTGTCGCGAAAAGCCTATCAGCATATGAGGGATACTCTTAAGGCACTAACGCCCCAAACGCCGGTGGCGACAACTACTCAAAACATTAAAATGGTCGATGGTTCAGTACACTGGCTGCAATGGACCGGCCGGGCCATATTTGGCGATTCTTACAAGCTCAGGGAATATCAACTGGTGGGCCGCGATATTACCGAACTTAAATTGGCGGAGGAAGCTTTGCGGGAAGGTGAAGAGAAAAATAACGCCCTTCTAAATGCCATACCGGACCCGATTCTGAGGATCGACCGCCATGGCACCTGCGTAGATTTACGACCTGATAAAGACCGGAGTTTAAATTTGTCCCCTGATTTCATTGGTAAAAATATTGCCGAGTTTTTTCCGCCGGATGTTGTTACGTTGCTGCAGGATCACTTAAATAAAATATTCCGGGAAGGAACCGGCCAGATGTTTCAATTCGAACTGCGCCAGGGGGAAAGCGTCAGTTACCATGAGGTGAGGCTGGTCTTTGCCGGGGGAAAAGAAGCGCTGGCTATCATCCGTGATATTACCACCCAGGGAGGGGGATAGGCTATGGAACCGATCAAAATTCTTCTGGTGGAAGACGATCCCGGACATGCCCGGCTAATTGAAAGAAACCTGCGCCGGGCCGGAATTGCCAATGAAATTATCTTTATCGATAATGGACAGAGTGCGCTTGATTATCTGAATACTCCTTGCGCGACGGGAATGTACGAATGCCTGTTAATACTCCTGGATTTGAATCTGCCTGTTTTAGACGGCTACCAGGTGCTGGAAAGAATCAAGTCCGGCGAGCGGACTAAAAAAATCCCGGTCATTATACTGACTACGACCGACGTTCCCCAGGAAGTTGACAGGTGTTATGAATTGGGCTGCAATATTTTTATTACCAAGCCGGTTCAGTATGATGATTTTTGCACTGCTGTCAGCAATTTAGGGCTGTTATTGTCCATCGTTAAAATCCCGTAAGCCGATTTTTTCCTTCAGGGCCTCACCCATTTCTTTCAATACATTCCTATTTTTCAGTTTACGACAGGAATTCCTATAGTTTTGGCAAATTAATGTATTTTGTGAATTACTCACACACAAAGGATGAATAGATAATATGTTGTTTATCAACTGCCGTAAAGTCTTCAGCGTATCGTGGTCCATACCCAATGGGTTGATTGCAAGGTTTTGCACCTTGCTTTTATTGATTTTGCTTATAATCGGGCTTATGCAAACGGGTGATTCCCTGGCGGCAGAATCTCCGCCTGCCGGGAAGGTGCTTTTTAATGGGGACTACCCTATTCAGTTCAAGGTACCCTTGGAATGGGAGTTACACCGGTGGCAAATTCTCGGCGTGCTTGTCCTGGTACTGCTGGAGACATTTCTGGTTTTTCAACTATTGGCAAGCCGTCGCCAGCGCCAAAGGGCGGAAAAGGAACTCCGCCAATTGAATGTTCAATTGGAAAATAAGGTGCGGGACCGGATGAGCGAACTGCAGGATATCAATGCCACGCTGGAAGAGGAAATTGCCGAACGGCAGGCGACAGAGGAGGAGTTGCGTGCGACCTACGATGCGCTTACGGCTAGCCAGGGCCGTTATCAAGGTCTGTTTGATCACATGCAGAACCCATTTACCTTGAAAAAGGTTATTATTGATGATCATGGACGACCGGCCGATCTCGAGTATGTGGAAGTTAACCCAATGTTTCAAAGGATGATTGGCCGCAAGGCCGGCAATATTGTGGGCAAACGGTTCAAAGAGGTGTACCCTGCCCTCACCGAGAAACCCTTCGACTGGATTCAGGAACTGGGCGAAGTCGCGCTCAACGGTCAGCCGAAAAATTTCGAAGCCTATTTCGGAATTAGCCGCAGATGGTATCAGTTTTCCGCCTATAGTCCGGAGCAAGGATCTATTGCCCTCATTTCCACCGATATCACAGCGGGAAAACAAGCAGAGCAACAATTGCAATATCTGAATGAACAGTTAAAAAGTAAAATGCAGGAACTGCAGGATATTAACGCCACGCTGGAAGAGGAAATCAGCGAACGGCAGACTGCCCAGGAAGCGCTTGTGGCCAGCCGGGACTCACTCCTAGTGAGGGAGGCCCAACTGAAACATTACGCTTCCGAATTGGTTGACACCAATAAAGAGCTCAGGGATTTTGCCAATATCGTGGCCCATGATTTCCGAACACCCATGGTCAACCTGAAAGGTTTTGCCCAGGAACTCGACCATACTTTGGCCGATCTGAGACAAATTATCCAAGATCAGGCAGCGTACTTTCCAGACGAAGTTTCCCAAAAAGTGGATGAACTGCTGGACAGGGATGTGCCTGAGGCCCTTACCTATATTCACTCTTCTGTCGACCGGCTGGACAGAATGGTTGCCACTCTCTTAAAGCTGGCCCAGGTTGGCCGCCGCGAAATGTCCTATCAACAAGTTGATATGCGTGAACTGGTCGGCAATGTCATGCAGTCTTTCGATCGTCAGATTACACACAATGGCATTCAAACCCAGGTTGGGACGTTACCTCAAATCGAAACCGATCAACTGGCCCTGGAGCAGATAATCGGCAACTTACTGGATAACGCCATAAAATACCTGGAACCCGGCCGGCCAGGCAGGATTGAAATATCTTGCATTGATAACGGTGATGAATATCTGTTTTGCATCGAAGATAATGGGCGGGGCATCGCCGCGATGGATTGTGAGAAAATTTTTGATATTTTTCGGCGGTCAGGAAAACAAGACATGCCGGGGGAAGGTATGGGCCTGGCGTATGTCAGGACTCTGATCCGGCAACTGGGTGGCAAGGTGTGGTGCAAATCAGAACTTGGGATTGGGACCAAGATGAATTTTACCATTCCTAAAAGGCATTATAACGATAATTTGACTAACTCCGCCGTCGTCATTTAGAAAGGAGCTAAAATATGTTGCGGACCAAAAAAATATTGCTGGTGGAAGACGACCCTGGCCATACCCGTTTAATTGAAAAGAACCTGCGCCGTGCCGGGATTGCAAATGATATCGTTTTTTTTGATAATGGACAGAGCCTGCTTGATTATCTGAGCACTCCTGTTTGTGAACAGGGAACGCAAGAATGCCTGCTAATGCTGCTGGACTTGAATCTGCCGGTTTTTGACGGCTACCAAGTGCTGCAACGAATCAAAGCCGACCAGCGGACCAAGAAAATTCCGATAATTGTCCTGACTACTACCGATATTCCCCAGGATGTAGAACGCTGTTACGACCTGGGCTGCAATTTGTTTATTACCAAACCAATTCAGTATGAGGAATTCAGTACGGCTATCCGGAATCTGGGCTTGCTGCTGTCCGTTGTAAAAATCCCTTCTGCCCAGTGAATTTGCCCCCTTTTTTTGCAACCTGCCGGCTTAGCGGACTGTCAGTTTCCTACTGTACTTGCAATAATTTTTGATAATTATGATAATACTGTTTAATAAAATAATTGCGACTATTTTTCATGTTATTGCACTATCTCCGGACTTATGATACACTTTAACCAATCTAATACATTAACAAAAGCGACGAGGCTTACGAACGTACAGTTTGTAAGCCTCTTTCTGCTCCTACCGGCTCCTGATCCGTCAAAGATCAGCAAGGTAGTTGTGGTAAAGACCACGGATAAGCAACGGAGCTTATAAATGCCATGCGCGTTTATAAGCTTTTTTTGTCTAGCCGGTTATTTCAGCCAAAGGAAGAAAGCAAGGGCGATATGCCCGCAAGCAACGGGGCTTGCGACGAAGGACCGTCGTGTGCTCTTTCGCTATTTAAGGAGGTGGTGGCGCCATCAGCAAAAAAAGTGCTTCATAGGTATTCGCAGTACCCATGAAGCGGGTGGTAAATAACCTAAGGGGTGCTCAGGTATATATTACCTGTATTCATTATACCACAGGGATGAAGAGGAGGAAATGCCCATGAAAATGATTCGAGCTATTGTCAGACCGGAAAAAAGTGAAACTGTTGCTGAAAAATTGGCTGAAACCGGCCTGGTATCCATGACCAAGATGCATGTATTTGGCCGGGGTAAGGGCAAGGGTTTGCAAGTTGGAGATATTCGTTATGACGAGCTTCCCAAGGTTATGCTGCTCATGGTTGTTCCCGACGAAGCGGTAGAAAAGGCCGTGGACATTATTATTGAAACCGGCAAGACCGGTTACGTCGGTGACGGAAAAATTTTCATCTCCCCGGTAGAGGCGGCTTATACAGTACGAACCGGCGAAGCCGGGTTGTAAAGGAGCGACGGCAGATGAAGGAAATTATCGCTTTTGTTAGACGCCATCAGGTTCCGGCTTCCAAAAAAGCGCTGGAGGAGGCGGGATTCAGCGCTCTCACCCTGCACAGCGTTGAAGGCCGCGGTAAGCAAAAGGGCGTAGGCGGCTGGGCGGCAGAAGTAGATCCCGAGATGAACAAGCTGCTAAAATATGAAACTCCGGTGCCGGAAGCTACAATGAAGTGGATTCCCAAACGGATGCTGAGCCTGATTGTCAAGGACGAGGATGTTGAAAAGGCTGTAAGTGCCTTAATTAAGGCCAATCAAACAGGACACATCGGCGACGGTAAAATTTTTGTTTGCCCGCTGGAGGAGATTGTAAGGGTTAGAACCGGTGAGACCGGTCCCCGGGCTGTTTCCTAAGATATTGTCCCCAAAGCGCAGCGGCGTCTTTTGGAACAGTATCTGAAAATCAAGGGTTATCTTAAGACAAGAGAGGAGAGTTAATCATGAGACAGATTGCTATTTACGGAAAAGGCGGTATCGGCAAGTCCACTACCACTCAAAATACGGTGGCAGCTTTAGCCGAAATGGGTAAAAAGGTCATGATCGTCGGCTGCGACCCCAAAGCTGACGCTACGAGACTTATTCTTAACATCAAGGCCCAGACCACGGTTATGGATTTGGCCAGGGAAAGAGGCACGGTGGAAGACCTGGAACTGAATGACGTTTTGTATACGGGATTTGGTAATGTTCGCTGCGCCGAATCAGGCGGTCCTGAGCCGGGCGTTGGCTGCGCCGGACGCGGTGTTATCACCGCCATCAACTTTTTGGAAGAGCAGGGCGCTTATACCCCGGATCTGGATTACGTCTTTTACGACGTATTGGGCGACGTAGTTTGCGGTGGTTTCGCCATGCCGATCCGGGAGAATAAAGCCCAGGAAATTTACATTGTTTGTTCCGGCGAGATGATGGCCATGTACGCGGCCAACAACATTGCCAAAGGCATTTTGAAATACGCCACATCCGGCAAGGTTCGCATGGGGGGACTCATTTGCAACAGCCGGAAAACCGACAAAGAGTATGAGTTAATCGACGCGCTTGCCAAACGTCTCAACACCCAGATGATTCACTTTATTCCCCGCGACAACGAGGTACAGCGGGCGGAACTTCGCCGGATGACCGTTATCCAGTATAACGATAAACATGCGCAGGCGGACGAATACCGCGCTCTGGCCAGAAAAATGGACGCCAACACCAACATGGTTGTTCCGACCCCGTTGACCATGGACGAACTGGAAGAACTCCTGATGGAGTATGGCATCCTGGAAGACGAAGCGACGGCAGCCGCCAAGCTGGGGTAATAAGCAGCGAACCGAATCTTTGCAAGCCCAAAACGAGCAAAAAAATTTGCGGGAGTCCTTTAGTTAGGGTGGAGCGATAACATCTTTAACAATTAAATAAATTATGTAATTATCGGAGGTGACCGCGGTGGGAGAAAAACCTAACGCTTCCATGGTCGAAGAAATATTATCGGTTTATCCGGAAAAGGCCAAAAAACTAAGAGCTAAACACATCGTTGTCAAAGAAGAGGGCTCTACCTGCGCCATCAAGTCCAACATAAAATGCATACCAGGACTTATGACAGCCCGCGGTTGCGCTTATGCCGGCGCCAAAGGCGTTGTTTGGGGACCCTTAAGAGACATGATTCATATTTCTCACGGTCCTGTCGGTTGCGGCTATTACTCCTGGGGAGGCCGGCGCAACCTGACTTCAGGCAAATTAGGCGTCGAGACTTTTTCGCTGATGCAGTTTACTTCCGACTTTTCCGAAGGCGACATCGTTTACGGCGGTGATAAGAAGCTGGCCAAGGTTCTCAAAGAAGCCAAAGAACTGTTCCCCACCGTCCAGGGCTTTTCCATCTGCTCCGAGTGCCCGGTCGGTTTAATCGGGGATGATATCGAGAGCGTAGCCAGAAATATGACCAAAGAACTGGAACTTCCCATTGTCCCGGTTCGCTGTGAAGGTTTCCGCGGCATCAGCCAGTCCTTAGGCCACCATATCGCCAACGACGCCGTCCGGGACCACCTGTTGGGGAAAAGGGAACGGCCGGAGGAGGTAGGACCGTATGATGTATCTCTTATCGGTGACTACAACATCGGCGGTGACGTCTGGGCCTCCAAAAAAATCCTGGAAGAGATGGGACTAAGGGTCCGCAATGTCTGGACGGGCGACGGCACCACCGAAGGGATGATGGCCGCCCATCAGGTCAAGTTGAACCTGATTCACTGCTACCGCAGCATGAACTACATCTGCCGGCACATGGAAGAAACCTACGGTATTCCTTGGCTGGAGTTCAACTTCTTCGGGCCGAGCAAGATTAAGGAATCCATCCGCAAAATCGCCGCTCAGTTCGACGAAACCATCCAGCAGAAGGGCGAGGAAGTCATCGCTAAGTATGACCCGCTGATGCAGAAAGTCCTCGATCAATACCGTCCCCGCCTGGAAGGCAAGCGAGTCATGCTTTATGTCGGCGGTTTGCGTCCCCGCCACACCATAGGCGCTTACGAGGACCTGGGCATGGAAGTCGTCGGCACAGGCTACGAATTTGCCCACAAGGATGACTATGACCGGACCTTCCCCCAAATGAAAGAGGGAACCGTTATCTATGATGACGCTACCGAACATGAATTGGATGAATTCGTTAACCGCATACGGCCCGACCTTGTCGGCTCAGGGATCAAGGAAAAGTATGTTTTTGAAAAAATGGGCGTTCCCTTCCGCCAGATGCACTCCTGGGACTACTCGGGACCATACCATGGTTATGACGGTTTCCCCATCTTCGCCCGCGATATGGACATGGCTATCAACAGCCCGGCCAGGGGCCTCACGCAAGCGCCCTGGAAAAAAGACAAGGAGGTGCGCTAATGAGCACGGCAAATAACTGCGCCCAGTCCGTCCAATCCGTATTAGACTGGATGGCCACAGAAGAATACAAAGAAAAGAACTTTGCCCGGGAAGCCCTGGTCATCAACCCGGCCAGGACCTGCCAGCCCTTTGGCGCTATGCTCTGCGCCCTGGGAATTGAGGGTTGCCTGCCTTTTCTCCACGGGTCCCAGGGTTGCGCCGCTTATTTCCGTTCCTGCCTGACCCGGCATGTCCGGGAGCCTGTCCCGATGGTATCCGACTCCATGACCGAGGACGCCGCCGTGTTCGGCGGTCAGGCCAACCTGATCGAAGGCTTGAAAAACGCCTATGCCACCTATAAACCGTCGATAATCGGCATGTTTTCCAGTTGTATGGCGGAAGTTATCGGCGACGATATGAAATCATTTATTGGCAACGCGCGTAATCAGGGCGCCATACCGGAAGACTTTCCCATCGCCTATGCCAATACCCCAAGTTTCGTGGGTTCACACATCACCGGTTTTGATAACATGCTCAAAGGCCTGCTCCAGTCCCTGGCCGATACCCGGCATGGCAAATGGACCAACGGCCGCTTGTATGTGGTTCCCGGCTTTGACCTTTACCCGGCCAATCTGCGGGAATACCGCCGCCTGATCACCGCCATGGGCATCTACATGACCGTGCTGCCTGACTTCACTGAAGCCCTGGATTCACCCAATACCGGCGAGTACAAAATGTACCAGCCCGGCACGTCCATGGCCGAATTGGCCGATGCCCTGAATGCCTCCGGCTTCATCTTCCTGCAGAAATACTCTACCGCCGGTACCCAGAAATTTGTCAAAAACGTGCAAAAGATCACTTCCGAGGCGGTAACCATGCCTGTCGGCATCCGCAACACCGACGCTTTCCTCATGACTTTGCAGGCGATGACCGGCAAGTCGATCCCGGCCGAAATAGAAAAAGAGCGGGGCCGGGCGGTGGACGCGGCTATCGACGCTCACCAATATATTCACGGCAAGCGCTTCGCCCTGTACGGCGACCCGGATTTGCTCCTCGGTCTCGTCGGCTTCCTGCTGGACATGGGCGGTATCCCGGTTCATATCCTCTGCAGCAACGGCAACGAGCCTTTCCGCAAAGAAATGGAAGCACTGCTGGCATCCAGCTCCTTTGGCAGCGAGGGCAGGGTATACAACGGTAAAGACCTCTGGCACCTGCGTTCTCTGCTGCTCACCGAGCCGGTGGATATGCTGATCGGTGATACTCACGGCAAGACCGTTGCCAAAGACGCCAATATTCCGCTGGCCCGCATCGGCTATTACCTGCCCGACCGCGTGCATCTGCACCGCCAGCCCATCGTCGGCTATCAAGGCGCCATCAACCTGATAACCATGATCGCCAACCTATTTATCGATGAATATGACCGCAATTGTCCTGAGGAGCGCTTTGAATTCCTGCGATAAAAGTATGCAATGCAGCCACCCAATACCCTCACCAAGCAATGAGCCGCTAAGGAGGTGATGTCCATGCGTATCGCCTTTGCTACTCTGGGTCAGGACAGGATTGACGCCCACTTTGGCGAGGCTCCTGCCTTTGCCACCTATGATGTTACCCCTGATAATGTCAGATTTATCGGTATGATCTACCTCCCGGAGCAGTTTGCTGAAGACGATAAGGTTGAAAGCCGGGCCGAGATGCTGCGGGAATGTGCCGTGGTTTATTGCACGCAAATCGGCGGGCCGGCGGCTGCCCGGCTGATCCAGCAGAATATTCATCCGCTTAAGGTGAGCGAAGGGACCTCTATCGAAGGCGAACTGCAGCGCTTTCAAACAATGCTGAAAGGCAATCCGCCGCCATGGTTGCGCAAACGGTTAGCTGAAGAAAGAGAAAGCAATGATAAGCAAGGAGGATAAGGAGGCATGTCGGTGTACAAAGGATTAAACTACGGTGGAACGGAATGGATTCCCAAATTTGTCACAAGTATTGATCCGGAAAAATGTATTGGCTGCGGCCGCTGCGTCAAGGTATGCTCCCAGGGAGTGCTGGGTTTCGGCAACAAAGATGACGATGAGGACGCGGACCGGATGCAGGCAAACATCGCCAGAAAGGAAAGATGCATTGGTTGCCGGGCGTGTGCCCTGACCTGTGTCAAAAAAGCCTACAGCCACGAGCCTAAAGCGGTATAACACTTTCGTGGACCAGGCGATCCAGACGCATCATTTATCCTTGATCCAGGTTGCGAAACGGTTTATTAGCGACAAAGACTACGTATGTCCGTGGAATGCCCTCCCGCTAAGGAAAGGGGACACACTTTCCGCGAATAACATAAGCCACATGTTAGGAAAGGGATGTCCCCATTGTAAGGGGAGGGCGCCAGTGGATTAAAAATGAAGAGGTGAATGATGATGCAAGGAACTGGACGGCCCGATCCGGCCATTGAAGAAAGAAAAGATTCCATCCAAACCAAAGGCAAACAAAAACAACAGCTGAAATGCGACACCGAAAGCGTCGCCGGCTGTGTCAGCCAGCGGGCTTGCGTTTATTGCGGCGCCAGGGTTGTTCTAAACCCTGTCACCGACGCCATCCATTTGGTGCACGGACCTATCGGCTGTGCCAGTTATACCTGGGACATCCGGGGCAGCCTGAGCAGTAACTCGGACCTTTACCGCTTCAGCTTCTCCACCGACTTGCAGGAATTAGACGTGGTTTTCGGCGGGGAAAAGAAATTGACCAGGGCCATTGACGACCTGGTTGCCAAGTATCACCCCAAATTGGTTTTTGTTTACTCCACTTGCATCGTCGGCGTGATTGGCGACGATCTGGAGGCAGTTTGTAAAGCTGCCGCTCAAAAATACGGAATCGAAGTGATCCCAGTACAATCCAGCGGCTTTATCGGCAATAAATCGGCCGGCTACCGAGCCGCCTGCGATGCTCTGTTGAAATTGATCAAACCGGCTGAAAACGAAAAAATCCAAAAGAATAATACCATTAATTATTTAGGAGACTTCAATCTGGCCGGCGAGGTCTGGATTATTAGGAATTACCTGAAACGGATGGGCCTCGAACTCAATGTGGCCTTCACCGGGGACTCCAACTACGAAACTTTGAAAACAGCGACCAAGGCGTCCTTAAATATCGTACAATGCGCCGGATCGATGATATATTTAGCCAACCAGATGAAGGACCTTTATGACATTCCCTATCTCAACGTCTCCTTCTTAGGCCTGGAAGACACTTCAGACTCCTTGCGCCGGATTGCCAAAACCTATAACGACCTTGATATAATGCGCCGGACGGAAGAGTTAATTAAAGCCGAAACAGCGGCAGTGGCCGGCGACATCCGGTCCTACCGGGAAAAATTCATGGGTAAAAAGGCTGCCATATATGTAGGCGGGGGCTTTAAAGCCATTTCCCTGATTAAGCAGTTCCGGGAAATCGGTATCGATGTGGTCATGATCGGAACCCAGACCGGCCGTAAGGAAGAATATGACACCATCAACGACTTGGTGGATGACGGCACCGTGATTCTGGATGACGCCAATCCATCGGAACTGGAAAAATTCATGGTGGAAAAAGGCGCTCACCTCCTGGTGGGCGGGGTGAAGGAGCGGCCGCTGGCTTATAAGCTGGGGATGGCCTTTATTGATCATAACCATGATCGCAAGCACCCCTTAAGCGGTTATGTGGGAGCCGTTAACTTCGCCCGGGAAGTATATTCCACCGTTTGCTCCCCGGTTTGGAAATATACCGGCAGCATGGGAGGAGGGGATTTATATGGCCAAAAAGACCGCCTCATATCGCAATGTCAATGAGAACCCCTGTAATATGTGCATGCCCATGGGCGGCATCCTGCCCCTCAAGGGAGTGGAGCAGGCCATGGTAATCATCCACGGATCCCAGGGCTGCAGCACCTATATGCGCCGGCATATTGCCGAGCATTTCAACGAACCCATTGACGTGGCTTCCTCCTCGATGAACGAAAAAGGAACGGTCTACGGGGGCGAAAATAATCTTAAAAAAGGTCTTGATAACTTAATCAAGTTATATAATCCTAAGTTGATCGGGGTCCTGACCACCTGTCTGGCGGAAACCATCGGCGAAGATATCGACCGGATAACTACTGACTATTTGCTGGAAAGAGGGCTTGACCTGCCAATCGTGACCGTACCTACTCCCGGTTATGGTGGTACTCATACCGAAGGCTACTTCCTGGCAGTTAAAAAAATAGTGGAAAAACTGGCCCGGCCAACCGAACGGCATGCCAAAATTAATATTCTTGTTCCGAATATCAGCCCTGCCGATATCCGGGAGATCAAAAGAATTCTGGCGTTAATGGGCGCTGAATACACTCTTTGCCCGGATTTCTCCGATACCCTGGACCGCCCCTATGCCAAACCTTACAAAAAGGTGCCGGATGGGGGAACCAGGATTGAGGATATCGCCGCCATGCCCGGTGCGCCGGCTACTGTAGAGATCGGGGTTGCCATAGACGACCGCAGTTCAGCCGGTAAGTACCTGGCGGACAAATTCGGGGTATCCCTGTATCAGGTACCCATACCCACCGGGATCGAGAATACCGACATTTTTGTGAATACCTTACAAAAAATTACCGGCCGGGATATCCCGGCGAGCCTGGTCATGGAAAGAGGCAGGCTGCTGGACTGCATGATCGATTCCCATAAGTATAACTTCCAGGGCCGCAGCGTAATTTTTGGTGAACCGGATCAGGTTTATGCCAATACCTGTACCTGTATGGAGAACGGAATTTATCCGGTGGTGGTGGCAACCGGCAGCAATAACGAGAAATTGGCGGCCCTTTTCGACGAACTTTTTGAACAGTGCCCGCACGAAGTTAAATACTTAAATCAAACCGATTTTGCCCATATCCGGGCTGAAAGCGCCAGGCTTAAGGCCAATGTGGCCATCGGCCACTCGGATGGCCGTTATTTGACGGAAAGAGAAGGGATTCCCCTGATCCGGGCAGGTTTTCCCATTCACGACCGGGTAGGGGGGCAGCGATTGCTGTCGGTGGGCTATACCGGTACCACCATGTTCCTGGATCGCATAACCAATACTTTGCTGGAAAACAAATACCGGCATTACCGCAGCACCATGTACGAGAAGTTCTATCAAGGCAGTGACGACAGCAATGACAGCAATGACAATGTTGCCGGTCTACGGGAAGGGCGAGGTGAAGAAAATGAACTGTTCTGCCCACCAAAGCAGCAATAAGTTAACCCAGGAGACACTGGCGAAGATGAAAAAACACCCCTGTTATTCTGCCGATGCCCAGCACCAGCATGCCAGAATGCATCTGCCCGTAGCGCCCCGGTGCAATATCGGCTGTAATTATTGCAACCGGAAATATGACTGCCTGCATGAGAGCCGGCCCGGTGTTACCAGCGAGGTCCTGACGCCGGCAGCGGCGCGGCAGAAATATTTGATAGTCAAGGAGAAAATTGAGAATTTAAGCGTGGTGGGCATCGCCGGTCCCGGAGATGCCCTGGCTGACTGGGCCAATACCCAAAAGACCATCCAGGAGATTCAGGCATGTGATCCGGAGGTAATATTCTGTCTTTCCACCAATGGGCTGCTGCTGCCCGAGTATGCCGCCGAAATTGTGGCCTTGGGCCTTAAGCATGTCACTGTTACGTTAAACACCCTGGAACCGGAAACCGGGGCCCGGATTTATAAATATGTCAACTATCGCGGAAAAAGGTACGAGGGAGCGGAAGGAGCCGCTATCTTACTGAAAAATCAGCTGGCCGGCATCGCTTACCTGGCTGGGCAGGGGGTGGCGGTTAAAGTGAATATCGTCATGATCCCGGATATCAACGACCGGGAGATTCCGGCCATCGTTAAAAAAGCAAAGGAATTAGGAGCCTTTATTACCAATATCATGCCTTTGATTCCCGCCCCGGGCAGTGCCTTTCAAGACTATCCCCAGACCAGTATGACCGACATCAATAACATGCGCAAAGCATGTCAGGCGGATTTACAGCAGATGACCCACTGCCGGCAGTGCCGGGCCGACGCCATTGGTTTTCTCGGTGACGACAGGTCGTTGGAATTCAGAGGCTGCTCCAAGTTGCCGGCTGAACCTGTAACGATTGCCGGGAAGACGGAGAAAACATATAAAATCGCCGTAGCCACCAAACACGGCCGGCTGGTTGACCAACATTTCGGCCATGCCGCGGAGCTATCCATTTATCAGGGTGACGGGGATAAATTCCAATTGCTTGAAAAGCGTCAGGTGGCCCAATATTGTACCGGCGGGGAAGAATGTGACCCCCAGGAATCGGTTAAGGAAAAAACCATCAGCGCCATTAAGGATTGTGATGCCGTGATATCCCTGCGTATCGGCTATGCCGCCAAGCAGAACCTGGCCCAAAACAATATTGTTAGTGTGGAGTATTACGACACAGTAGAAAACGGTTTAAAATATGCTGTGCAGGCGTTGAAGTAGGGAACTGCTTATAGACCGTCATCTGCGTCGTTGCTCCTGCGGTCCTCACTCCGGCGTACAACCGGTACGCCTGCGTTCCGGTACTCGTCGCGCCTAGCATCTAACGATCTCTAAGCAGTTCGTGGCATTTGATAAACTGGGTCGAGACAATGGGCTATGGGATTCTCAATCAGCAGAGAGGCTTCTGTCAGAAGGCTGGGGTTGGTACAACTTACAGAAAGGAGCTTGGCTATGACTAAGGAGATTGCCGTGCATACCGGGGAAGGCGGGGAGACTGCCGCCATTGATGTTCCGGGAACCATAGTTTTTTACCGCAAGCAAATGGGTATATGGGGCGTTGAACGGACAAGGGACTTTGCGCTGGCCCCGGAGAAAGGTTTGCGTGAGATGCGCAAACAGGTAGCGGAACTGGTTGCCGATCTGGGGGACTGCAAGGTATTCGTAGCCAGCGCTGTTAACGGTGTTCCCTACTTTGAACTGGAAAAAGCAGGGTCCAGCGTCTGGGAGTTTGCGGGCAAACCACAGGATTTTCTGGATTACGTGCTGGAAAAGGAAGAAGAGTCGGCACAGGCCATTGCTCCGGAATCTATCGTTATGCCTGTGCCGGAAAATTTAGGCAAGGGTTGTTACCGTATATCCATTAAAGAAATTCAGGAAACAGGTACGGGAATTACATCCAAACAGGTTTTGCAGCCGATTCTGCGGCAGGAAAATTTTCATCAGTTGGAAGTAATCTGCAACCATATTCCCCCGTGGCTGGAAGCCGATATGATGGGCGGCAGCTTCTCCTGTGTCAGTAAAAAAATTACCCCTAGTGAAAGCAAGGTTGTCATTCGCAAAAAAAAGCATGGAAAATAAACAATTCGGCGTATCTATACAGGTTACCAAATGCCTCGAACTGTTTAGAAATCGTCAGGTGCTAGGCGCGACGAGGAGCACAGCGGAGGCGTACTGGTTGTACGTTGGAGCGAGCACCGCAGGAGCAACGAAGCAGATGGCGGTTTATAAACAGTTCCCCACTTTAGGCGAATATTTACAGACTTTGTAAAGGAGGTCAACGACTTATGGGCGGTCCGATAATTTGCCATGATCAAACCCTGTGCGAAGGTTTTTTAAGCGGCTTGGATCATGACGGTTTGTCATTTATAACCCGTACCTTGCAGAAAATCCAAGTGTGCAATATGGATGTGCCCATTGTGGATATCCACAAATACAAACTGCCCGAAGAACTCTTAAAGGATAATCTGCGGGGAAAAATTCGCCCTAGCCGCAAAGAAGTTGGTTCAGCTTATGAATTGGGCTACCAAAAGGTAATCGTTGCCTACAGGCACCTTCCCGGGCAGAGTTTGACCTTGAACTTGTGCCTTGCCTTGGATCGCATTCGGAGCCTGGGGATGGAAGCCGCCTTGCATATAGAAAATGCGTCCCGGTTGAATATTCATGAACTGGAAGGTTTCTGGCCTATCCTAGAAGGCTTTGCCATAAATGCGCTGGTTTACGGTGATAAAGAAAGCGTATTGGACCCGTTTGCCACTTACGAAATACTGACAGAATTACAGAAAAGCGCCCCCTTGCCGCTGGAGTTTCATGGACATAACGCTTATGGAGTAGCTACGGCTAATGCAATGAGCGCCATACGGGCGGGAGTGCGCAGGGTGGCTACTGCGGTTGCCGGCGTAGGGAAACGGGGTCATGCGCCTTTTGAAGAAGTAGTGATGGCGGCAAAGCATTTGCTGCAGGAACCTGGTGCGGCAATCGACCAGCACCTGGCGCCGTCTTGTGAAGCAATTGCCAGGTGTTTAGGGCTGCAATTGCCGCTGGATAAAGCAGTAGTGGGGAAAAACATATTTGCCCATGAATCCGGTCTGCATGTGCATGGTGTTGCCAAGAATCCTGAGCTATATGAAGCCTTTACGCCGGAGGAAGTCGGTTTAACCCGGCATTTGGTGGTCGGTAAGCATGCAGGCACCACTTCGCTGCAGGTGAAATTGCGGGAACGGGGTATCGAGTTAAGCGATACAGCCGCCTACCGTCTGTTGAAAAAAGTACGCAAAAAGGTTGTTGAGCAAAAAAGTCCTTTGAGCAATACGGAGCTTTTCCAGATGTATCTGGCAGAGGGAATATGTTAATATGCAGTACAATAAACCCATTCAACTGGTAGACACGACTCTACGGGATGGGGAACAGGCAGCAGGGGTTGTATTTACAGCCGAGGACAAACGTGACATCGCCATTGCTCTCGATCAGGCCGGCGTTCCGTGGATCGAAGCGGGAACGCCGGCCATGGGAGAGGAGGAGCAGGAAGCGATGCGATATATCCTGTCTGCACCGCTTAAGGCCACGATCTTTGCCTGGAATCGAGCGGTAAAAGCGGATATTGAGGCCTCCCTGGGCTGTGGTTTTTCTTTTTTGCATATATCTGTGCCTGTGTCGGATTTTCACATTGAGCAAAAACTGGAAAAAAGCCGGGAATGGGTGCTGGACCGGTTGCGGGAAAGCGTTGGTTATGCCCGCAGCTTTGGCTGCAGCATTTCGGTGGGGGCCGAGGACGCGTCCCGGGCCGATCCGGAATTTTTTCTCAAAGTTGCCGAACTGGCAGAAAAACTGGGCGCCCGGCGTATCCGTTATGCCGACACGGTCGGCCGGCTTGATCCTTTTCGTACGTTTGAGGCAATGCAATCCCTCATACCGCGTTGCCCGTTGCCCATAGAGTTTCATTGCCATAACGACTTTGGCTTAGCCACAGCCAATACCATCGCCGCCTTTCGGGCCGGTATCCTTTTGGGCAGCACCACGGTACTGGGGCTGGGAGAGCGGGCCGGCAATGCCAATTTTGAACAGGTAGTGAAAGCGCTGCACAAATTTTTGGACTGTGATGCGGGCATTGATACGGCAAAGCTGGACCATTTAGCAAAAGTAGTCGCCAAAGCAAGCTGCAGACCAACTTTTGGATGAATGGAACGGCGTATTATTAGAGATCAGGGATATGTAAAAAACCTTGCAATGTGTGCAAGGTTTTTGTTATATAAAAGGACAGCCCAGCCTTATTAACGTTTCGGCGCTTCGTGCAATCAATATGCCGACCTAATATTTGGGATGCATTCTAAGCTGACAAACATGAAAAATAAGGATAAGTTACGCTAATCGAATGATTTTTAATTGGAATTGGAGGGATTAGAATGGTAAAATTATACTGTGAATAAGTTGAGGAGTAAGTTGAGCTTGAAAACAAAAAAAAGGATGCAACACAAGCCGGTGACACCATTCATGACGTGATCCGGTTTGTCAAACCACGTGTCATAGTGATTGGTACCGGTTGGGTTGCCAGTGCCGGGATCACCATCTATCTTGCGGCTGACAAGCAGGACCGTTATTCTTTGCCCAACACCAGGTACATGATTCACCAACCGTTGGGAGGAGTACGTGGTCCAGCTGCCGATATTCAAATTGAAGCAGATGAGATTATCAAAGTGCGTGACAGAATTAACAAGTTAATTAGTGCTGGCACTGGGTAGCCGCTGGAAAAGGTTGAAAAAGACACGCAAAGAAATTACTGGCTTGACGCATATGAAGCGAAAGAGTATGGAATTGTGCATCAAATTATTACACAATTTTTTGTTCCATTGCTACACAGAATACCTCTATATAAAAAATGCATGGTATAATTTATAATCGGGAGGAATGATTACGGTATCTCAAGAAGTCATAAAAATACTGCGTAGTATCCTAAACTTTACAACTTGCGCTGGGGAAGGATATCAAGGAAAGGCTTTCCTTCTAGTAATTTTAGCTCATCAGCAAAATAACGTCCACCTTTTGCGATTATTTTTCCTTGCGCCATTTGCTTCTGTGTAGCCTCAGTCCTAAATCCTACAGCCCCATGTCCTTCTCGGACAATAATTCGCAGTTTTGCACCTGCATCAGGAGAAAAACCATCTGGAGCAGGTATTGTAACGGGCTTAGTGTATGACGCTATAAAGGAATAATATAAATTCGTAATCGCATAGCTTTTCACTCTTTCTTTTGGCCGTCCCTCGACGGTCTGTTTTGTTATGCCCTTTATTAGCCGCGTTTTCTTATAATGTGTTTCAAACTATCTCCATTCTATCGCTTCATGTCAGCACAATTAGAAATAAAGGTTGACGTGAGATTATGGTTGTAATGTATACTACAATGCACGGTAGTGAGTTCGTTAATGAATATTGCCATCGGCGAGATTATCCTCCTTCCATAGCTCTCTAGCATAAATACTACGCCATAGGGTACGTTGAGAATAATCATCGGGTGGTCTAGAGAATGACCACACATTGAGAGGTTCTGCTATTGACATACCTCAGAATCAATAACAACTGGATCGCTATAGAAATCAGTAGACAGTTATCACAACGCTGCTGCAGTAGCATAGGATGTGGATCGACATGCAGCGGAGGTAATATTTGTTCGGAAATTGGCGATGCGGTTACTTTCGCAAGGCGGGAAAACCCAACTACAAGTTGCCAATGATTAAAGTGACCAAGAAGAGCCATCATACACATTCTTGGTCACTTTTTCATGTGACAGATGACAATTAGCTAACGGCGAAATGCTTATGCCTTGTTGGCAGAACCAAAAAGAGCAATTTTGGCGTGCACTTCCTGCACGATAGCTTCATAACCGGGTTTGAGCAACTTTCTAGGGTCAAAGCCTTTGCCTTCGAGATCTTTGCCAGCTTCTATATATTTGCGCGTAGCTTTGGCAAACACTACTTGGAATTCTGTGTTGACGTTTACTTTCGAGACGCCGAGTGAGATTGCCTTTTTGACTTGATCTTCGGGAATTCCGCTGCCACCATGCAGAACAAGTAGAATGTCTGCGACCGCTTTAATCGCGGCGAGCGCGTCAAAATTCAAACCTTTCCAGTTTGCCGGGTAGATCCCGTGAATGTTGCCGATCCCCGCCGCCAAAGCGGTGATCCCTAAAGCGGCAATCTGTTTGCATTCCTCAGGGGAGGCAATTTCTCCGGCAGACGCCATGCCGTCTTCTTCTCCGCCGATCGCACCGACTTCGGCTTCCAGAGAAGCGCCTTTCTTGCGTGTCAACTCAACCAATTCCGCAGTGCGCTTCATGTTCTCTTCGAACGGGAGATGTGAACCGTCGAACATGATAGAGGAGAATCCAGCTTCAAGCGCTTTGATTCCTCCCTCATAAGAGCCGTGATCAAGATGTAGTGCAACAGGTATAGTAATTTGCAAATCTTCCATCATGGCTTCGATTAATGCCGTCGCAGTCCTAAATCCCCCCATGTACTTGGCAGCACCTTCGGATACACTCATTATGAGCGGCGAAAGGTCTTGCTGAGAGGCAGTCAAAATAGCTTTAGTCCACTCCATGTTGTTTGTGTTGAAATGACCAATTGCGTAACCCCCGTTCTTGGCCGCATTAAGCATTTCATCCATCGGGACAAACTTTGTTGTCATTTTTAATTTCTCCTTTAAATTTAATTTTTATCTATTGAGTTCTTCAAACTTATTTCCAGGACCCAATAGTGGGGAGGGGGGAAGTCTGTCTAATTAGGGAAAATCCAGCAATTACACTGTGATATTAATAAGCAACCAGCACCTAAAACACGCGTCATTCGGGTAAAAAAAGAGACGACGGCCGATTGAAAATCCATAGCCGCAAAGCCGCGATTTCCTTCTTCCGGGGCAATCAAAAATTTTGCGCGCAGATAATTAGAGGCTCAACATTGCAGTATTTTCGCTGCTTGTTGAGCCTTTTGCCGCGCAAAACTTCCGATTGAACCCTGAACGAACTGTCCCCATGGCATTCTATAGGGCAATGAAGTTCATTTCATTACCACGCAGGCGCTTTTTGTGCATGTTCCCGGCAAGGGTGTTTGTTGGTAAAAGCCCAATATGGGGGTACTTATTTAATTTTCGTAATAGAAATATTTACCCGGTAATTGCCGTAGTTTAAGACAGAATCTAAAAAAAAGTTTAGATCCTCCTGGGAATTAACCTGGATTTTCAGAATGTAACACCCCTCACCGCTGATCCGGCTGGCTTCCACAACAGATTCGTTATTATTTAAGAACGCTTGCAAGGCTCCATGATTGGTTGATTTCATAAATATTGTTACGTATGCTGTTATAGTTTTTCCAAGCAGTTTTTCATCGAGCAAAACAGAGTAACCTTTTATGACACCTATCTCTTCCATTCTTGAAATTCGGTTTGATACTGCCTGACCGGTTAAATGAACAACTTCACCGATATCTCTAAATTGCATTTTGCAATTAGCTTTTAATAGCCTTAGAATTTCGAAATCGGTATTATCAAGCATTTTTCGTTAAATCCTTTCATGGAAAAATCGGAAAAGGTCCAACACTTTTCCGGTACAATTGCATCTGTGTGTATAATTATTATAACAAACACTTTGGCGGAATACACGATTGTTGAATCAAATGTTGAATCAAATTTAGCCTAATTTTGGAGGTTGAAATGAAAAGAGCATTACTTGCAATTGACGTACAATATGAATACTTTACAGGGAAAATGCCGATTCAGTATCCGGCAGGAACTTTTGAGAAAATTCTTCAGGCTGTGGATGCAGCTAATCGAAGTAAGATTGCGGTAATTCTAATCAGGCATGGATCGCCCCAAAAAGATGCTGCTGTTTTTAAACAAGGCAGCCGGGAATGGGACATTCATGAGGAGCTTATGAAAAGAGAACACTTACGTATTATTGATAAGAATCTACCCGGAAGCTTTACAAATACCGAACTTGGAGATTTGTTAAGGGAAATTGGTATCGACACAATTGTTGTATGTGGATATATGACGCAGATGTGCTGCGACACGACTGCAAGACAGGCGGTTCATCTTGGATTTTCAGTAGAATTCCTGTCAGATGCTACAGGTACGCTGGATATCGCAAATTATGCCGGCAAGATAACGGCGGCGGAACTTCATAAAGCCATTCTTGTAACGCAGGCTATGAGGTTCTCCCAAGTGATTTCCACTGATGAATGGATTAAGAATGTCACAGGGGACGGTTCCGTGCGCCAAGAGGCGCACGGAGTATAGCGGGTGGGAACCCGCCTGGGAAGGAATAGCCAACCACTCAGTATCAGTTTGTAATCGAGAGGAATGATGATTATGGCATCTCAAGAAGTCATAAAAATACTGCGTAGTATCCTAACTTTACAACTTGCATCTTTTGTTCTGGTGACATTTAGTTTCTATTTAGCCATTTCAACCTATCCGGCTCTTCCACATACCTTTCCAGTCCATTTTGATTTATCCGGTACTCCTAATAGATGGGAAATGAAATCTTGGATTGATGTGCTCCGATTGCCTTTAATCCAACTAGGAGCATTTGTCTTTACGACCGCCTTAACGTTTTGGTGTGTCTATTCACCAAGATCACTGGCATACCTTAACTTGCCGAAAATTGATAATATAAAGATGTTAAAGCTGTCAGATGAAAAACAAGGAGAAATTAGGTTGCTTAGTGCTGTTTTTATCAGCATGATCACTCTCTTTATTTCGTTCTTATTTACTATTATCAACTATCAATTGCTTCAAGCTGAAACAACGGGAAGAAATGGTTCTCCAATTTGGATAGTTGTCGTTATTGTAATTAGTCTATTGGGTAGCTTTATTTCCGTAAAAAAGCTTACTTCGGCAATAAAGCATATTTCAGGGCAGTGAAAGTGGGACCTATCCCAACATCTATAATCATTGGAAGATATACCCTGTTTCTGTCGCTGGTGCCCAAGCCCGGGCTGGTAATGTATCAGGATTTGATAGGGAAATTGGTAAATGCCTAAAATAACGATTTGAAGTAAACCGTAGGCCCTGGACGGAGCTGCTACACCCCGATTTAGGATTTTTTAAAAAGGATGGTTTTTATTTTGAATAAACTATTAGCAGAAATAATTGATAAAAGTGCATTATATCAATTACATAGAAACAAAAGTAAGACTTGGCAATTTAGCAATATCGGATCAATTCCGACATTGGAAGATGTTCATCATTATTATTTTCAACCTCAGATACCGGAAATAAGTTTTGAGCATGTAAGTAACCGCAGTAATTATAAGATAGGCAATTTCAGGTACAAAAGTAGTATTGAAAATGGTCAATGTAATGAGTACGCAACAGGTATATATTATCAGGACAAGCTAAAAACTCCACCAAAACTAAATGTTATTTTGGTGCATGGATGGAGACAAGGAAATGGACGAATTAAAGCAATTTATTTAGAGCCTTTTATAAAAAATGGTTATGATATGTATTTTATTACTTTGCCTTATCATACAGAAAGGCAGGGTAATAATTCCTCCTATCAAGGTGAACTTATGATAAGTGCCAATATTGAAAGGACTTTAGCTTCTATAAGACAAGCTGTTGTGGATCTGAGAGCATTAATTAATTGGCTGCCAACCAATAGGACAAGTAAAGTCATATTGGTTGGCATAAGTCTTGGAGGACTACTGGTTAATCTTACGGTTGCGGTTGAGGAAAATATAGACGGCATTATATGTGTTTTTGCTCCAAATGACCTCTCGCACATTGCATGGAATACCATTACCGGAAAGTTCATTAAGAAAGATTTTGAGGATAATGCTTTTTCACTGGATCAGCTGCAAACGTGCTGGGCAATAACAAAGACCAGTAATTTCGCGACGAAAATACCAAAAGAAAAAATGCTGTTTTTTTCAGCACTTTATGATAAATACATAGATTCAAAAGACGCCGATAAGCTTTGGGAAAAATGGGGAAGGCCGAAAAGGAAGCTTTATCATTGCGGGCATGCAGGGATTGCCTTATGTAAAAAGAGCATAGCAAACGACTCACTAGAGTTTATAAAAAGAAAAATATTGGGGGAGGGATAAAATAAAGTGCTTATTGTTACGATTGCATTATGGTTTATTGCTATAATACTCTTTGCATGTCACAGGGGACGGTTCCTGAGACAACAATTATTCTTTTAGTCTAACAGAAAGATAATATTTTCTAGTGAAGTGCAACCAACGGCTATCGTTTTCGCTTAGGCTCGGCGCTAGCCGGGTTTTCTGATTATGGTCCGTTACTTTTTATTCCGGAATGCGTTTATTGTATTAGATAAATATGGAAGCTAATACAAAACGGTGTCCTAAAAGGGGATGATGAAAATGAAAAAAATACCGGCGGCCTTAATATTGAGTTTTCTGGTTTTGACAACCTTGACAACCTTGACAACCTTGACAACTTTGACAGCATGGGTAACTGCCGGAAGTCTCGAAGATAAGATCAAGACTACGGAAATACCTGTGGAAACTAATGCTGAAGGATTGCCGCTGGAGGAGCTTCTGGCTTTATTAAGCGAGCGGAGCGGCGTCAGCATCGTTGCTGTTCCTGAGGTCGCCGGCTTAAAAGTCGATTTGCAGTCAGCGACAAACCAGACATTGGCCGAGATTTTGGAGGCTCTGAGCAAAAATTACCAGTTAACTTACACAACGAATGATAAAAAGAACGCGATTATTGTTTTTAAGGGCTCATATTCCAACAGGGCACGGGCCGCTATGCCCAATGTTTCTTCTGAGGCCGGTATGGATTCTCATATGGGGCATAAAGTATTGCTTGCGCCCGCAGGCGGCTATAATCCGCCTATAGCATTTAATACCGAAGAATATAAGCGGATGTATGATAATAATTATCAAGATCCATTAAGCGCACCGGTATCAATATTTTCCATTGATGTTGATACCGCTTCTTACAGTAATGTGCGCCGGTTCATTAATAACGGCAGGCTGCCGCCGTCGGATGCGGTCAGAGCGGAGGAAATGCTTAATTATTTTACTTATGATTATCCGCAACCAACCGGGGACCACCCTTTTTCTGTAACAACGGAAGTAAGTGCTTGTCCGTGGCAGCCGGGGCATAAATTGGTAATGATCGGCCTGCAAGGGAAAAACTTAAGGGCAGACGAAGTACCGCCCGGTAATCTGGTATTTTTGATTGATGTTTCAGGTTCGATGAATCAACCCAATAAATTGCCGCTGTTGCAGACTGCCTTTAAATTGCTGGTTAAACAATTGCGGGCGCAAGACAAGGTGGCTATTGTTGTTTATGCCGGCAGGGCCGGATTGGTGCTTGAACCGACTGCCGGCAGTGAAAAAGATAAAATAATCAATGCTGTCGACAGTCTGCAGGCGGGTGGTTCGACTGCAGGCGGCGAAGGGATTCAATTAGCCTATAAGATTGCGGAAGAAAACCTTGTCAAGTCCGGCAACAACCGGGTTATTTTGGCTACTGACGGTGATTTTAATGTTGGCGCAACCAGTGAAGGTGAATTGACCAGACTGATTGAAGAACGGCGTAATAAAGGGATTTTTCTTAGTGTGCTTGGATTTGGCATGGGGAATATAAAAGACAACAAAATGGAGGCGTTAGCTGATAAGGGCAATGGCATTTACGCCTATATCGATAATGCCCTGGAAGCAAAAAAAGTTATGGTTGGGCAATTTGCCGGCACGCTTTACACCATTGCCAAAGATGTCAAGCTTCAGGCTGAATTCAACCCGGCCAAAGTTAAATATTACCGTTTAGTGGGCTATGAAAACAGGATTTTGGAAAACAGAGACTTTAATGATGACAAAAAAGATGCCGGCGATTTGGGCGCAGGCCATTCGGTTACTGCGTTTTACGAGGTAATTCCGGCTGATTCAGAGGAAAAAATCGGAACAGCGGACCCGCTGCTTTATCAACGTTCCGAGACCGTGCCAAGCGATGATTTGCTGCAGGTAAAAATCCGCTATAAAAAACCGGCGGCAGATAGCAGTATTTTGTTCACCCAAGGTATCGGCAGCCAGGAAATTACCGGCACTCCAGCGGCGAACTTCCGGTTTGCCGCCGCTGTTGCCGAATATGCCCTGCTTTTGCGTAATTCCGAATTTAAGGGGCAAGCGTCTTACCGGCAGGTGCTGGAATTGGCGAAAAAAGCCAAGGGGACAGACGAAGACGGGTATCGGGCGGAGTTTATCAAGCTGGTGGAAGTTAGCCAACTAATGGATGAAAAGTAGATCTCTATTTGATCCAATTCGAAGGAAACACCCACTTTTATAAATGGGTGTTTCCTTTGTCAGCGCCAAGTGTTTGCAACCAGCCTCAAGGAAGGTTGGCTTTACCTTTTACACCTGTCAGCGGTTTTTTTCTCCGGTTCCTGTTGTCCGGGCTGCAGTTCTTCCGACGTTTCAAACTGCGGTTGCCATAATGGAAGCGCTGAGGGTGTCGTTGGTGACGGGGCCGCCGGCCTGTGGAGAAAACGTGACCGGATGAAGTATGTTCCGGTATAAAGAAGAACCAGCATCACCCCCGCAACCAGACCTGTCCTCTGCCCCGGTACGAGAGGCATGCTGGCGATAATTGCCGTACAACTCACCATCGCCAGCCATGAGGTATAGGGGTATCCCGGCAACTGGCAATGTCCTGCCGGAGGACAGCCATTCAACTTGCGGAATTTGTAGTGGGTAGCCAGGATGACAAGGTAGGAGAAAAGCAGGGAAAACCCGCCGGAACTGATGAGAAAGAGGTATACGGTTTCTGGCAAAACCAATCCAAGAGTCATACCGGCAAGCATGCCGGCGCCGGAAAACAGGATGCCGCGGCGGGGAATGCCGCTTTCATCCTTAATCCAGGCGGGAGCATGCCCGTCTGCCGCCAGCGACCGGATCATGCGTCCCAGACCGAACATGGCCGCCAGCATAGTCGAAAGGATGGCGGTGATCAGCACCACATTCATCGCCGCTCCCGCCCAGGTCAGTCCCCATCTGGTTAAGGCAGCTACCAGGGGACTTGCATGGTCCGTTAGGGCTGCCGTCGGGATTAGCAGCAACAAGGATAAAAAAGCCAGTACATATAACCCCACTAAAGCGGCTACGGTGTAGCGGATGGCCTGCGGGACCGTCCGGGCGGGGTCCCTGGCCTCCGCTGCCGCCAGCCCGATGATTTCGAACCCGGCGAAGGTTAATACCACAATGAGCATACTGCCCGCAATTCCGCCAAGGCCGGCAGGAAACCAGGGTTCTGCCGTCAACACCGAAATACCGATCGGCGGCACGCCGTTGATAAAGCCGCCAACCAGTGCCGCTCCTAAAAGGATAAAGCCAACGATGGACAACACTTTCACCACCGCCAGACCGCTTTCCAGCTTGCTCAACCGGTCGGCGCCAAGCAGGTTCAGCAGCGTGACGGCAATGATAATGGCCGATCCGGCCAGCGCTATTGAAATACCGGGAAGCCAGGTCTTGATAAGAATCGCGGCGGCAGTTGCTTCACTGGACATAGCCAGGACAAGGCCTGTCCAGTAGACCCAGCCGACTACGAATCCCACCCCGGGCCCATAAGCTCTTTGGGCAAAGACCCGGAACGAGCCGGGCGCCGCCTCGGCTACCGTCATTTCCGATAGGGAAAAAAGGATGGCATATATGAGCGCTCCTGCCAGCAGATAGCAAATAATGATGGCCGGCCCCGCAGTTTTGACCGATACAGCCGAGCCAAGGAAAAAAGCGCCGCCGAATACTGTTCCTAATGCCATCATGGTCAATTGCCATGCAGATAATCCTTTGTTCATAAAAGCCTCCCCCCCAATTGAGTTATTGTCCTTCTAAGTATTTGCATGTGGGGGCTTATCATAATATATTTACAAAAATTTTAAAAAATATTAAAAAAAATATTAAAAAATATGGAGGAAAAATGCAATTTTATGTTGAAAATTGCATTTTGTTACAAAGATAATAATAGGCAAACCTATCGAAAGATTGGGACGCAAAACCGTGGATCTAAGGGCTAGTGTCTATGATTGCCAGGTTGCAGTAATATTACGCAACCTGGCAATCTTTTTTGTTGTCATCTTCACTTGTGCCGTCGGAAACGGCGAAAACTGAATTATAAAAGTATTAAGGAGGAAAGAATTTATATGCGGATCCAAAGAAAATTGAAACGTGCCCGGCGAAGCAGTCAAACGGACTTTATGCCTAAAGTCAGCCAAGCTGCCAAGCAGTTTCAGAACGGCAGGCTTACCACCAACCTTCAACCGTATCATTCGCTATGGCTGACAAGGCTCTGCATATCCGTTGCCGCTTTGCTGCTAGGTATCACAAATTATCCCGGCACCATATGGGCCATGCCGGATGGCGGGCAAGTAACAGCAGGCAGCGGGAGCATCAGCCAGACCGGCAACACGATGACTATCAATCAGACTACCCCAAACCTGGTCATCAACTGGAACGGATTTGGTATAAACTGCGGTGAGCGGGTTGCCTTCAGCCAGCCTACCTCTGCCGCCGTTGCCCTTAACAGGGTACTGGGCAACAACCCTACCCAAATATTTGGCCAACTGACTGCTAACGGTAAAGTATTCCTTACCAATCCCAACGGCATTCTCTTTGCCCCGGGATCCCAAATCAACGTTGGCAGTTTGGTAGCAAGCACGCTAAATATTGCCGATCAGGATTTCCTGACGGGGAAATATACCTTTGCCAACAGCAATAACTGTGCCGCCGGTGCAGTTGTAAACCAGGGCCAAATTACTGCCGGTGGCGGCTATATAGCCTTGCTGGCGCCGGAAGTAAGAAACGAAGGAATTATTGTTGCCAAACAAGGCACTGTAGCTCTGGGCGCCGGTCAAAAAATCACGCTTGATACCAAGGGAGACGGAATCATAAGCCTTGCTGTAGACACCGGCGCCGTTAACGCCCAGGTGGCCAACAAACAATACATAAACGCCGCCGGCGGCATGGTTATTATGACCGCTAAAGCCGCAGGCGAACTGGCTGGAACAGTGGTAAACAACGGCGGTTTAATCGAGGCGCGGAGCATATCTGAAAAGAACGGAATTATTAGGCTCGAAGGCGGTTCCACGGGAAGAGCTGCCAATAGCGGCACTCTGGACGCCTCAGGTAAAAATGCGGGCGAAACCGGCGGTACAGTCAAGATATTGGGCGAAACGGTGACTGTCGCCGACGGTGCCGCCATTGACGTATCCGGCGTGAGCGGCGGCGGTACAGTCCTGGTTGGCGGCAATTATCAGGGCCAGGGGACGGAGCAAAACGCCACCGCTACTACGGTGGCAGCTACTGCGACCATTAATGCCGATGCCATCACCGCCGGCAACGGCGGTAAGGTGGTGGTGTGGGCCAATGATACCACCGATTATTACGGCAATATCAGCGCCAAGGGCGGTTCGGTGAGCGGCAACGGCGGCAGCGCCGAAGTGTCGGGCAAGAAAACACTCCTGTACAAGGGCCGCACTGATCTCAGAGCGCCCCAGGGAAAGACCGGCACTCTGCTGCTGGACCCCGGGGAGTACACCATCAGCACCGACGCCACCAGCGGCAATGTGTATAACGCCGATGACCTAAGCAATCAGCTCAATTCCGCCAACATGGTCCTCCAGACCGACGGCACCGGCACCGGTGACATCGCCGTGACCGCTCCGGTGACATGGTCGAGCGGCAATAGTCTCACCCTTAAAGCCAACAACGACATCAACGTCAATGCCACCGTCAAAAGCACCGACACCGGCGACGTGGTACTGCGGGCAGACAGTGATGCCGACAGCAGCGGCACGGTCACCTTCGGGACAAATGGCAAAGTGGTAACTAACGGTGCGGTGTCCATCTACTATAACCCTGGCGGGACTAACACCGTCCCCATCGACGGGATTCCGACCACTGTCAAGGACTATAGCAATTCTGCCGACTATTCGGCTTATGTGCAGAATACATCCGGCAACGCCGGCAACGTCGCCGCCTACATGCTGGTGAACAACGCGAAAGAGCTCCAGTCCATGAACCTCAACCTTTCAGGCACCTACGCGCTGGGAAAAGACATTGATGCCAGCAGTGTTAGTAATTTTGTACCTATTGGTAACGAAATCAGTAAATTTCAGGGAATATTGGACGGAAATGGATATCGGATAAACAATCTTACTATCAATCGTCCTATAACCGATTATGTTGGTTTATTCGGGTCCACTATGGGAGCTGCGATTAAAGATATCCAGTTGCTTGACGTCAACATCACCGGTCAAAACTTCGTAGGCGGTTTGGCGGGGTGGAATTATACCGGTAGTGCGATCAGCAATAGCTACAGCACGGGTATGGTAGCTGCGGCAACCGGTAACGGCAATGCAGGCGGACTGGTGGGCTGCAATGACGGCAGTATCGTCGGCAGCTACAGCACAAGTTCGGTTGCAGGCGGTTTTTACGTAGGCGGGCTGGTGGGATACAACAGGGGTCCTATCAACGCGAGTTACAGCACGGGGAGGGTAACCGGCAGTGATAGTGATGTAGGCGGACTGGTAGGATACAACATAAGTTCTATCAACGACAGCTATAGTACAGGCAAGGTAACCGGCGCCACACGTATAGGCGGGCTGATTGGGTATAGCGCCGGCAGCACTGTCAACAACAGTTACAGTACAGGTACGGTGGGCGATGATGACGGTAGCAGTACCTATGTAGGCGGGCTGGTAGGGTGGAATGATAATTTCAACACAATCGAAAACTGTTACAGCAGCGGTACCGTGAAGGGTACTATGAATGTAGGCGGGTTGGTAGGAAATAACGATAGGGACAGCACTATCGAAACCAGCTACAGCGCGGCTGCGGTAACCGGCAAAGACTATATAGGCGGTCTGACCGGATATAATGGCAGTACAATCAACAACAGCTACAGCACGGGGGCGGTAACCGGCATTAATGACAGTCTTTGTGTAGGCGGTCTGGTAGGAGAAAATGACGGCGGCATCGGCAACGGCTCTATCAACAACAGCTATAGCACAGGCAGGGTAACTGGCGGCAGTGGCAGTACTTATGTAGGCGGCCTGGTAGGATACAATTACTTAGGCGATATCAGCGCCAGTTTTTGGGACACCGATACTTCCCAGCAAGCCAGCAGTAGTGGCGGAACGGGCAAATCAACGAGCGACATGCAGCGGCTAACCACGTATACGGATTGGAATAGCGGTACATGGGCTGTTATAGATGGAAAGACATATCCGTATCTGAAGGCAGTATCGCGGGTGGCTTCAGGAAATGTCAGCGGCTACACGAATAACAGCGGTAAGACATTACAGGCAGTGGTGGGGGGAACGGTATTTGACAGCACTGCTACCGCTGATGATGGGGCATATTATTTTGTCCTGCCGCAAAACCAGACTTTTCTCGCATTTCTTACCGGCAGTGATACGGGTGCGGTAGTGGGCGCGGCCGGAACTACCAATATGAACGACCTGAATCTGGAAAAAGATACATTGACTGTAAACGCCAATGGCACTGCCATGTCCAATAGCATCCTCGGGATGGCTAAGGGAACCGTAGCCGGTGTTCCATACAGTTATTCCGGCGGCGACATTATCCTGAATAATGGCGTTACCTTTAAAACAACCAGTGGAACGAATTACACTCTTGACGGGAATATCACCACCAGCGGCAGTGGCTCTCAAATATACCAAGGACCGGTGACCGCTACCAAAAACCTAAGTCTTAGCAGTGGCGGGGGAATAGAAATGAATGGTTCGGTTGATGTCGCCAGTGACCTGACTGCGATAGCTCAAACCGGCAGCATAATAGTCAACAGGACGGTAAATGCCGGAACAGGAAATATAAGCCTGACGGCGGGCGCCGACATTAACCTCAATTCACCGGTCAATACTACCGGCGGTGTTACTCTTACCGGCTCAGGCGGGGCAAATACCTTTAACATCGGCAATGGGATTATCGCTAACACCGGCACCCTAAGCATAAACGGTTTGGGCGGGAATGACACCCTGACGCTAAACGACAGCAGCAATAATAGCAATAACTATACATACACCATAACCGGAACCCGGGTAACACGCGAACATAACGAAATCCTCCCGGTGATAATCGACTATCAGAATATCGAAAACTTATCGCTAAAAACAGGAAAGAATCACAATACAGTAAATACCACCTTACTTACCGGTATAGCCCAAGACCTGACAGGCGGGAATGACAGTACCAATATTTTAAATCTCAATGGGCAAAACGCCATATTGTCGTCGACCAATTCTCCATTAAGCGCAACCGGGTATGGCCCAGTGACCTATAGTCAATTTGGCACTGTAAACGTGACAAATTATACAACTCCGGCAACCCCGCCGGCAACGGATCCGGCAACTCCGCCGGCAACCGATCCGGCAACTCCGCCGGCAACCGATCCGGCGACCCCGCCGGCAACGGATCCGGCGACCCCGCCGGCAACCGATCCGGCGACTCCGCCGACAGCTGATCCGACAACCCCGCCGATAACGGATCCGGCGACCCCGCCGGCAACCCTTCAGGACGGAAGCGGGTTGAGAGAAACAATCGCTGTAGTCAAATCCCTCGCCATCCAAGACTCCGGCAGTACGGCTACAGAACCGGCAACTGGCATTAGTCCCGAAAGCCGGCAACTTGTTAGCATAGACCCCGAACTGCTTTTCGATAAAGGCAACAACCTCCGCTTGATAAGTACACCGGCCGGCGGTCAAGAAATAGTCGAACAAACGGGAATAACGCCATAACAGGAGATTCCGGTGGACAAGTAACAATTTAAAGTGCGCGGCTTTTATATCCACAACCAATACGAAATAACGGAAGAAGAAGGTGACAGATATGCGGATCAAGCAGGTAGCAGTAGGTACACTCTTAAGCCTTTCTCTTACGGGTTGGGCAGTGCTTGCTGCCTTTGCTCAAGCGCCAGACGCGGGCAAGATCGGCCAAAGCGTCAAACAAGCCCCGCCTAACTTGCCCTTATCTCCGCCGGCTAAACTGGATATTTCACCAACCGAAGAACAAGTCTCCGATACTACAAGTGAAAACGAATTAACCGTGATAACTGTGCGAGGTTTTCATATTGCCGGCCAGACGGTTTATAGTGAGAAAGAACTGTTGGCTCTGGTTAAAGAGGCCGTTGGCCAGGAACTGACACTGCAAGACTTGCACAACGTAGCGGCGCGCATTACTAAATATTACCGGCGGCACGGCTATCTGGTTGCAGCAGCCTATATACCGGCGCAGGATGTTACCGATGGGATTGTCCGGATTGATATCAGGGAAGGCAGGTATGGAAAAATCCAATTCAGCGGCGACTTGCCTGTATCAGAGCAAACCATCAGGCGTGCTTTGGGAGTAAAGAGCGGTCAAATTATTGCCGAAAACGCTTTAGAGCGTGGTATGCTAAGCTTAAACGACATACCGGGCCTAACGGCGCGAGGAACATTAACCGTAGGCGACACAACCGGAACCTCGGACCTAATTATCAAGATTCAAAAAGCCAGGACAGTTAGCGGCAGTCTGACAGTTAATAATTTTGCTAACAGTTTTACAGGCAAAAATCAACTTAGTTTCAATACGAATTTTTATAACCTTAGCGGCAGCGGTGATCTTGCCGCAATTAGGGGCGATGCCACAGGCCCCGGACTAACGAACGGTAAAATATCATACACTGCGCCGGGCGGCATTCCCGGGCTTAGCTTTGGAGCGGCGTATGCCCGTATGCATTACAAATTGGGCGACGATTTCGCCAGCCTTGATGCCAGTGGTTACAGCACATCAACATTACTTTCGGCAAATTACGTTCTTAACCGGTCGCGGGATCACAACCTGTACGCCCAGATTGGCTATGAGGGCAAACGATTACAGGACAAAGTTAATGCAAGCGGGACGGTTACGGACAAAAAGGCTGATACAATCACAATAAGCATTACCGGCGACAGCCAGGACAAATTCGCCGGTGGCGGCATTAGCAGCTATTCACTTGCACATACTTGGGGAAACCTTGATATTATGTCTGCCGATGCCAAAACTAATGATGATATAACCGCCCAAACATCAGGCAGATTCGAAAAAACCACCCTAAATATCATACGACTTCAACGCATCGCCGACCGGGTGTCTTTATATAGCTGTCTTACCGGTCAGCTAGCCGGCAAAAACCTGGAATCCTCCGAGAAAATTATCCTGGGCGGGGCGAATGGAGTAAGAGCGTATCCACAGGGCGAAGCATCCGGTGACGAAGGGTATTTAGCAACATGTGAACTCCGCTATCTTCTCCCGCTACCCCAAGACAAGACCGGTATTTTTCAACTCATTGGGTTTTATGACACCGGTAAAGTTACTTTGAATAAGAACCTTTGGCCTGGTTATAGTGGAGTAAATAGCCGTACTCTCGCTGGCGCCGGCGTGGGTTTGCAATATGTAAAACCCGGCCATTATTTCCTCCGGGTTGATTATGCGAAAAAGATAGGTCGCGGGGAGGCTCAATCCGATACAGATAAGAACGGCAGGCTTTGGGTTCAAATGATCAACTATTTTTAAGCCGGTGTTGGGGGGAGAAAAAAGTTATTGGGCCATGCATTCGCATGGCCTAATTGTTCTTATATTTTACGTATTTTAGGCATAAATGTGAGCAAGAGTCAGCGGTAGCTCATTGTTTAATCCTTTGGAGAAAAGCAGTTGATGTATATCCAGGCCTGTTGCCCGGAAGGCGGCGGCAGATCCCTTCAAATAGAGTCCCCACATCCGGACGAACCGGTTGTCGAATTTCGCCTGAATGTCATCCAGGTGTTGAGAAAAGTTCGTATACCAGTGGTCGAGAGTCATGGCATAATGCATACGCAGGCTTTCGGCGTGGAGCAGATGGAAATCATGTTCCGGCAGCTGCCATATGGTCTCCCGCAGGGACGGCACGTAGCCGCCGGGGAATATATATGTTTTCATCCAGGTATTTTCGGGTTTGTCTTCGGTGGTTTCGGTGATAGTGTGGAGCAGCGATAAGCCGCCGGGCACCAGTAAACGGTTTATTTTATTTAGATATTTCGGTATATTTTCTTTGCCAACATGTTCGAACATGCCGACACTGACTATTTTATCGAAGCGATATTTCTCTTCATCAAGATCAAGATAATTTATAAGTTGTACGTCCACTTTATCAGTTAGGCCCAGGGCGGCAATACGTTCCCGCGTTGCCCGGTACTGCTCCTCGCTCAATGTTATACCCAAAGCTTTGGCGTTGTAGGTTTGCGCCGCCTTGATAATCAGCCAGCCCCAGCCACTGCCGATATCCAATATTGTTTCACCGGGCTGAATGTTTATTTTTTTTAGGATGTGATCTATTTTTTGCAGTTGAGCCTGGTACAAGGAGTCGGTGGGATGCTTGAAGTAGGCGCAGGAATAGCTCATGGTTTCATCCAGCCATAAAGCGAAAAAATCATTGCCGAGGTCATAGTGATGCTGAATATTGCGCCTGGCCTGATCTCTGTTATCCGTACCGACAATTGCTTTCAAAGCCTTGGTGACTATTGTTCCCCCTGAAAAAACCGACTGGTTATTCGCCAGTAACAGCAGTATGTCTTCCAAAGGGCCTTCATAGTCCAGCACTCCGTCCATGTACGCTTCACCCAGAGACAAAACTGGATCATCGAAACGGAGAGTTGAAGCGGGACATTGGTTAAAAAGCAGTTTTACCCTGGGGGCGGTGTCGCCGTAGTCCGACTCTTCGCCATCCCAATACCGGACTCTAAGACCGCCGCGCCGAATTTTTCCGAACAGTGCCTTGATGATTTGCTTTTGCAAAAACGGTAGTTCACCAATTTTCATATCTGTCACCACCTAGCCTGTTTTTATATTATTATTATCTTCCTCCTCAGGAAATCTTTTGTCAACAGTCGGTTGGGGGCACGCAAAGGGGCAAGAATTCGCATCTCTTCGATATTCCATCGTAATGATGCAATAATCTATATTTTGTCGCAATTTTGAATTATTTCGGCGGCAGGCGCCGGTACAAGTTTTAGCCGATATAACTCACCTGGAGGAACAGTTATATTGATCAGGTGGATTTTCTATAATTGTAAGATTAACATAGATTTAATTAATGCTTAACATACCGGTCGCGATATATGGTCCATAATTGAATTATACAAGGTTATTTTTTGCTAATGCCGCCTGCTTGTTGAGGCGGCATACGTATTTATAGTCCGTTATCGCGGGGATGTTGCCCCAATAAGCGTTGCTTGGCAGGAGGCGGGGAGAGAGGCTATATGAACCGCGGAATGCAAAGGTATGGCAGAGGTGCTGCCTAACGGAAAGGAGAATATTATGCGTGTTAAGGGAATCGCCATTAACGCCGATGCCGGAATGCTGGACGGTAATCTGGAGGTTTTAAACAGGGAATTACAATATTTCCGCGATTTGGGTTTTTCTCACGTGGAAATCGCGCCGCATGGGGTTGGGGTAATTTATAACGGAATCATTAACAGGACCAGAATGGCAGAATTGCTCCAAATACTGTGGCAATATCCTTTCCGGTATGTGGTACACGCACCCAATGCCATGAATCTCATGAATATGGATGATGGGGTGACCGAACGAAATTTGTTTGAAGCCACAATTGAGTTCACGACCACAATCGGTGCAGCGGTAATGGTTTATCATGCCGGCCGTTTTTTACCGGAAGAGAAATTTATGCTGACCGGCCAAGAAATCTTAACTCCTTTAAAACGGGCGGCAATGTGGGAGCGGGAGAAAACGATGCTGTACGAGTTGGGTGATATTGCCGCTGAACACGGGCTGACGATTGCCGTGGAAAACACCCGGCCGTATTTGGAGGCCAGACACTACTGTTATGGGGAAACGCTCGATCAGCTGGCGGCAATGATGCGGCAGATCGATCATCCGCAGGTGGGTGTCGCCCTTGATGCCGGGCATGCCTATCTGACTGCTTGCCATTATCAGTATGATTTGCTGGCCGGGGTTGAAGCCCTGGCGCCTTATGTCCGCCATATCCATTTGCACGATAATTTCGGAAAATGCTGCACATATTTTGCGAAAAAACAACAATATGAACTGACGGCAACCGGCCGGGGCGATATGCATATGCCAATCGGCTGGGGAGCCGTACCGGTCCGGGAAATATTGACCCGGTTACCGAATTATCACGGTGTGGTCACGCTGGAAATACACCCCCGTTACCGGGCATACTACGGGGAAGCGTTGCGCAATACGCAGGAACTGCTGGAATGCATAACAGATTAAAAAAGCAGAAATTCATAAAATGCCAGTCGCAGTGCCGCTCTATTGCCGAGCGGCACATGTATTATCTAAGACGTCCATACTGAAAAAAATCTGGTGTGCCGGTAAAGGAATGTTTCTAATTACGTCGAACTACAAGACTAATGAAAAATGCTGTCGAACACTCCGGCGCAACGGCGGTTAATAGATATGTATCTTTCTTTAGCGGTTAACCGGGAGGCGAATGCTGCCAGGCCGATGCGCCGCCGGGTTATAGTCCCTGATATTGGGCTATAGCCGATAGCGTCTTACTATATGATATAGGAGGAGAGAGGAAGACAATGGAAGCTATGAAAGCAAAAAAAGCTGTGAAAGCAACGGATTGTGCAGTTGGTGAAATGCTTGAAGTCGCCCGGAAACAGGGAATTGAAACTGTTTGGGACAGATATGCCAGACAAATACCCCAATGCGGGTTCGGCGACAGCGGACTGTGTTGCCGTAATTGTACTCAGGGTCCATGCCGTATTGATCCTTTTGGCGATGGTCCTGCTGCCGGCGTCTGCGGCATCACGGCCGACTCCATGGTGGCGCGTAATCTGATAAGGGCTATTGCCGCCGGGGCGGCCAGCCATTCCGGTCATGCCAAGCATCTGGCCCACGTTCTGAAGAAAGTGGCGGCAGGGAAGCTTACAGACTATAGTGTGAAAGACGAAAATAAGCTGAGGGCTGTAGCCACCCGCTTAGGCATACCTACGGAAGGAAAGTCGGTTCAAGAACTTGCCGCCGCTGTAGCCAGTGCGGCCCTGGAAGAATTTTCCGAACGGGAGGAACCGCTGGCGTGGGCCGCTACTACTCTTACTTCTTCCCAAGTTGAGAAACTGGGGGGACTTGGCGTTCTACCCGCAGGGATAGACAGCGCCATTTCGGAAATATTGCAACGTACCACCCTGGGGGTGGATGCCGATCCGGTCAACCTTTTGCTGGGCGGGGTGAAGGGGGCTGTTGCCGACTTTGCCGGCTGTCACCTGGGAACGGATCTGGCCGATATCCTGTTTGGCACGCCAACTCCCGTCTTTTCTGAGGCTAATATGGGCGTGTTGAAAGAAAATGCCGTTAATATTGCTCTTCACGGCCACAATCCGGTTGTTTCCGAACTTATTGTGGTTGCCGCCCGACAGGAAGACATTCTGGCCCAAGCCAAGTCCGCCGGGGCGGAAGGAATAAACCTGGTGGGAATATGCTGTACCGGCAACGAAGTCTTAATGCGTCAGGGTGTAGCGCCGCTTACTCATTCTCTGTCCCAGGAGATGCCGATCCTGACCGGCGCCCTTGATGCCATAGTCGTCGATTACCAGTGCGTGTATCCTTCGTTAGCCAACATTGCCGACTGTTATGGCACCAAGTTAATTACCACCATGGATATAGCTAAAATCCCCGGCGCCGTGCATATGGCGATCGAGGAAGAGCGCGGACTGGAACAAGCGAAGGAAATTATCAAATTGGCTGTAGAACGGTTCAAGGCCCGCAAGGGTGCGCCAACCTGTATTCCCCAGGTAAAACAAAAAGTAATTGCCGGGTTTTCCACCGAGGCAATTATCGGCGCTTTAAGCAAGCTAAATGCGGCCGATCCCTTGAAACCGCTGATCGATAATATTGTTAACGGCAATATTCAGGGCGTGGTGTTATTCGCCGGCTGCAACAACGTAAAAGTTCCCCAGGATGCTAACTTTATCGCTATCGTCAAGGAACTGGCCAAACGGGACGTTTTGATGCTGGCTACCGGCTGCGGCGCGGGCGCTTTGGCCCGCCATGGTTTGCTTACGTCAGAAGCAACGATGGAGTATGCCGGCCCCGGTCTGAAAGCAGTGTTTACAGCCATTGGCGAGGCTAACGGTCTTGGCGGCCCGCTGCCTCTTGTTTTGCATGTGGGCTCCTGTGTTGACAATTCCCGCCCGGTGGATATTGCCGTAGCCCTGGCCAATAAACTGGGCGTGGATGTCAATCAACTGCCGGTAGCGGCCAGCGCGCCGGAGTTCAAAGCGGAAAAAGCGGTAGCAATCGGAACTTGGGCCGTAACTCTCGGTTTGCCTACCCACCTGGGTTTAGTGCCGCCGGTTCTCGGCAGTAAATTGGTCACCCGGGTTCTTACCCAGGATATTAAAGATATAACCGGCGGTTACTTCTTAGTTGAGACCGACCCGCTGCTGGCGGCTGAAAAGATCTTCGACGCGCTGCAGGAACGCCGTCAAAAATTAAATATCGGCACTCGCCGCTGGTAAGGGGGGACTAGCCATGCAAAAAGAAATCCTCATCCGTCCTGAACGTTGTATGGGCTGTCATTCCTGCGAAATAGCCTGCACCGTGGCCCATTCCCCGACTAAAACGCTGGTTGGCGCGCTGCTGACCGATAAGCCGCCCCGCAAACAGATTTACGTCGAGCAAGTTGACGGCTTTAAAGCACCCATTGCCTGTCGCCATTGTGAGGATGCTCCTTGTGTGGATATCTGCATGACTCACTCGCTGCACCGCACTCCGGACGGCAGGGTTACCAACAGTGATCGCTTGAGCAAGTGCCTGGGCTGCTGGATGTGCATCATGGCCTGTCCGTTCGGCGTCATTCGCAAGGACGGCGACGAGCGCCGGGCGGTAAAATGCGACCGGGAATGTCTTGATGAAACGGATAGTCCCGCCTGTGTCCGGGCCTGTCCCACCGGCGCGCTGGTATATGCCACCGTCGCCGATTTCGCGGCGGTCAAACGCCGCAGTCAAGTTCCCCTGCTCACCGCCGCCGGCAAAGAGTAATGTTAAAGGAGCCTCCGTTAAGAACGGAGGCTCCTTTAAGTTATCTGCATTGCCCGGCGGCAATATAGGTTAAGTACAAATGCGGCTTATGAGTTGGCGGCATAGAGGTTTTTGAATTTTTCACAAACCAGGGCTGTCTTGCAATCTTCACACAGCCGCAATGTATCTTCGTCAGCCAGGCCCAGCTTGGTATTGATATATTCAAGTTGTTCACGGGTTGCGAAGTATTTGCCGCATTCTTCGCATTTTATAAGTTCGAAATTTTTATTCCAAATTGTCCTGCTTTTTCCCGCTGCCACTATTTTGATTGCACCGGTGGGGCATACTTGGGCGCAAGCGCCGCAGCCGATGCACGACAGGGACGGTTCGTCATAAGGGGTGGAAACCTTCTTGGTAATTCCCCTGCTTACTGTGGATATGGCGGCTAAGCCGACTGTTTCACAGGCTTTGACGCACAAACCGCACAGGATGCATTGCTCGCCGGGGTCGGAGGCGAATCTTTGCACCGGGGAAACGGAATATTCGGCGATAAGTTTGTTCAAGTGCTCGTTAGCCGGTACTCTTGCCGCCAGCAGCATAAGGATGGTTTTGCGCATATTCAGTATCTTGGGTGAATTGGTAATAACTTCAATTTCTTTGGTAACCGGATAAACGCAAGCCGTGACAACTTTATTCCGCCCATTCTCGACTATATCCACAATGCATAGCCGGCAGCTTGCCTGACCGGGCAGGGCATCGTTATGACACAGGGTAGGGATATGAATATCGTTGCGCTTGGCAATAGCGAGAATAAATTCTCCATATTCCGCTTGGCAGATTTTGCCGTCGATTGTTATGTTCACCTAACCAGCCTCCTATCCGACTTGGACTGCATCAAACTTGCAGGAATCAATGCAGTTGCCGCACTTAATGCACAGCTTCATATCTAAGGTATGGGGAGTTTTCAGTTGACCGCTGATTGCGCCGGCGGGACAGTTTTTGGCGCACAGGCCGCAACCGATGCAGGAACTCTGGTTGATATAATAAGCGGTTAGATCCTTGCAAATTCCGGCAGGACATCTTTTGTCAACAATATGCGCCAGATATTCATCTTTAAAATGTTCGATGGTTGAGACAACCGGATTGGGGGCGCTCTTGCCCAGACCGCATAAAGCCGCCTCGCCGGTCATGGCGCAAATTTCTTCCAAAAGTTCGATGTCGCCCGGCCGGCCTTCTCCCCGGCATATATCATTCAAAATTTCGCGCATCCGGGTTAAGCCTTCGCGGCAGGGGACGCATTTGCCGCAGGATTCCTCGGCGAGAAAATTGACATAGTAACGGGCCACATCAACCATACAGGTTCTTTCATCCATAACGATCATCCCGCCGGAACCCATCATGGAACCGGCTGCGGTGAGGGTATCGAAGTCAACCCTCAAATCCAGAAGACTCTCGGGGATACAACCGCCTGACGGCCCGCCGCTTTGAACCGCTTTAAACTTCTTGTTGCCGATAACGCCGCCGCCGATGTCAAATATCAAATGGCGCAGGGTAACGCCCATCGGCACTTCAACCAAGCCGGTATTTTTAACTTTGCCGACCAGTGAAAAAACTTTGGTGCCGGTACTGTTTTCGGTCCCAATAGATTGGAAGGCTTGACTGCCGTTGCTAAGGATGAGCGGGATGTTGGCCCAGGTTTCAACATTGTTAAGCACTGTCGGCTGCCCCCACAGGCCTTTTTCCACTGAACGCACATACTTGGCCCGGGGTTCGCCCACGTTGCCCTCGATTGAAGCCATGAGAGCGGTTGATTCACCGCACACGAAAGCGCCGCCGCCTCTTACAATGTGCAGGTCGAAGTTGAAGCCGCTGCCGAGAATATTCCGGCCGAGAAAGCCGCGTCCTTTGGCTTTTTCAATGGCCAGGGCCATGTTTCTGATTGCCAGTGAATATTCATCCCGGATATAGATATAGCCTGTTTCCGCTTTAATGGCATAGCCGCCTATCAGCATACCTTCAATTACCGTGTGAGGATCGCCCTCCATAATGCTTCGGTCCATAAACGCGCCCGGGTCGCCTTCATCGCCGTTGCAAACCGCATACTTGGGAAAACTGTCGTAACTTGCGCACTGCTGCCATTTTTGCCCGGTAGGGAACCCGGCTCCGCCCCGGCCCCTTAATCCGGATGCTTTCACTTCCGCGATTACCGCCAGCGGCGTCATTTCCAAAAGAGCTTTTTTCAATCCTTGATAGCCGTCGCGGGCGATATAATCGTCGATATTTGCCGGGTCAATTTCCCCAATATTTCTTAACGCCAGTTTCATTTGCTGCTTGTAAAACTCATTATCTTTTTGCGATTTTACCCTTTTGCCGGTAGTAATATTTAAGTATAACAGTCTGTCGATAACCTCATTGTTAAGAATGGATGCCGTAAAGATTTCTTCTACGTCCGCCGGTTGAACTTTATAATAGGAAACGTCGTCCGGCAAAATTTTAACAATGGGACCTTTTTCGCAGAATCCATTACAGCCGGTGGACTTTAGGACGGGTTCAACAGCAACAGCCAGCTTTGCCGCGAGGACTCTTTGCTTTAACCCTGTATAGATTTCAAGGCTGTTATTTGCCAAACAGCCTGTGCCGCAGCAAACCAGAACGGTCTTTTTTCTATTCGCGTCCACCGGTCAACCCCCCGTATTCACTTAAGATTTCTTTAACAGCGGCCGGCGTAACCTTTCCGTAGTAAGTTTCGTTAATAACCATAACGGGAGCAATGGCGCAGGCTCCAAGACAATTTACAGTTTCCAGGGAAAAACGGCCGTCATCGGTGGTTTCACCCGGTTTTATATGAATCAATTTTTCAATCTCATCGGCAATTACCATGGAGGAGCGGATATGACAGGCAGTGCCGTCACATATTTTGACGATGTGTTCGCCTTTGGGTTTCAGGCTTAGCGCTTTATAGAATGTGGACATACTGTACAGCTTGCTCAAAGGAGCGGCCAGATACTCGGACAATAAAGTCAAGGACTCCTTGGGGATATAACTGTATTCCCGCTGTATGTCCTGGAGTATTGCCAGGGTATAACGTTGTTCCCGGGGATATTTGCGCATAATCTCACGCGTGGCTGTAAAATCCGCTGAACTTTTGGCCGTGGACATATCTTCTCACCTTCTTTTCGTTGTCAAAACTATATTATACTTTTTTAGCCAAAATCCTTTTGCCAATTTGTGAAAAGACGTAATCATTTAATATATTAAACAGTTGAAGCCGCGCCATTTTTAATATTATGGACTTACTTTGCGGAAATTGCGGCGATAACCATTTTCTAAAGAATTTCTAAAATCCATCCGTTATGATAAAAGCTACAGCTATGCTAATTGCAAGCTGCCGCCATAACGGAGGAGGATGAGTTAAAAATGAGAAACAAACGCAAAGAAAAGGTTTCCGTCACTCCTACCGCCTTAAGTATGGTCCCTTTTCTTGGCCCGGCCGTAGTTGTGCGGAATGTAATCCTATGGGGATGTTTTTTGCCTTGGTGTTTATTAACCTTCGTTTCGGAAGCAAATAACCAGTGGTGAATTAATCAGCCTATTTGAAGCCGTATATGAGAAAAGAATCTTTATTGAAGATACTGTTACAGTTATTCATTTTTCGGAAATTACCGGGGAATAGCGGTATAATAAATATTTGCTGGTGGAAGAGGCCGGACCGCCTTAGTGGTCTGACCTCTTGTTTTTTTGCCGGTCCGCGCTGAATAGTTTTTGCCCTTGTTGCCGTGAGGGGAGAATCGTTTTTATAGGCGGGAGGTACAGGAGCAATTAAGGCAATCTTTACAAGTTATTATAGAATTTTAGAGTAATTTGCGTTATGATAGTAATGTTTTGGAATGGCCTTTCAAAAGAACAAGGGAAGGATGCCTGAATGGAAAACTGGAAAAGAAATTTAATGGTATGCTGGTTCGGAGTACTGGCCACATCGGCGGGACTAAGTCAGCTTACTCCGATCTTGCCGCTTTATATTGATCAACTTGGTATTCATAACTTCCAGGACATTGAACGGTGGTCCGGAATTGCCTATGGCATTACCTTTATATTTATGGCCGTTTTCTCGCCGCTTTGGGGGCAAGCCGCCGACAAGTACGGGCGAAAACCAATGCTGCTGCGCGCCAGCCTGGGCATGGCCGTTGTCTTGACCGCCATGGGTTTCGTGCAGAATATCTATCAGTTAGTAGGATTACGGTTGCTGCAGGGGACCATTGCGGGTTTCTATTCTGCCTCAATTACTTTAATTGCCACTCAGACACCCAGGGAGCATTCCGGCTGGGCGCTGGGAACATTATCAACCGGCGCGGTCGCCGGTATGCTGCTGGGTCCGTTATTGGGAGGATATTTAGCTGAAATAATGGGCATCCGCAGTGTTTTTTTCGCTATCGGGGCGTTGCTGCTGATAGCATTCGCGGCATCGCTGCTATTTGTACAGGAAGAATTTACCCCCCCACATAAAGAAGCGCTGAGTTTTAATAAAGTTTGGCAGCTTATTCCCAATCCTACAGTGATAGTAGCCATGTTTGTCACAACCCTGATCCTGCAATTAGCTCTTATGTCCATACAACCGATTATCACCGTCTATATTGCCCAGTTGTCGACGAATACAAGCCATGTCGCACTCGTTTCCGGCATGGTTTTTGCAGCGACCGGCTTGTCGAGTATATTGGCTGCCCCGGGATTGGGGAAACTTGCCGACAAGATCGGACCGCAAAAGGTGATGCTGGCGGCGCTTATTATGGCGGGAATTTCATTTATCCCCCAGGCCTTTGTCCAAAGCTCATGGGAATTGATGGGGCTTCGCTTTTTAACGGGAATAGCGACTGCCGGCCTGTTGCCCGCAATTAATTGCCTGGTGAAGAACTCCACGCCGGATGAGATTGCGGGTCTGGTCTTTGGGTATAACCAATGCGCCCAGTTTTTGGGTTCCTTTCTCGGTTCGGTCCTGGGGGGAGTCGTGGCGGCCACGTTTGGCATTCATTATGTATTTTTCTTTACCAGCGTCCTTTTACTGCTGAATGCGACGTGGGTTTACAAGACTGTATACAGTAGTAAGGCAGCTTGCAGTTGAAAGAGTTTTTGAATAATCTTAAATAACCTCTACACTGACCGTAATAGCGCTAATTATTTGTTAAATAACGAATATATGGTAAAATAAGGGTGATGAAATGTCCAAGATCCGAGAAAAAATTCGAGGAGAAAATTCATGGATGGGATAAACCAAACTTTAAAGAAAATAGATCACAACCAGATAAGCATAAACCAAAACCGACCCTTAGAACAGACGCAAGTAAAAAACCTTAAAAATTATTTCAAAATTGGCCTTACCTACGCCTCAAACGCATTGGAAGGCAACACTCTTACCGAGTCCGAAACCAAAGTTGTCATTGAGGAAGGCATCACTATTGGCGGCAAACCTCTCAAAGATCACTTAGAAGCAATCGGCCACGCCAGGGCGTTTGATTACCTTTGGGAGCTGGCTAAAAGCGCCGATATCACGGAGAATGACATTAAGGAACTGCACAAAATATGCTTTCAGCCTAAGGATGGCGCTGCGGCCGGACAATATCGGCAAGTAGATGTAATAATTACAGGCTCACACCATAATGACAAATTGTCCCGGCATGAGGACGTGCCTGCTCATATGCGCGATTTCGCAGCGCAATTGCCGGAAAAACGGGCGCGGTTGCATCCGGTCGTATATGCGGCCACGCTGCACAGGGATTTTATATATATTCACCCTTTTGAAGATGGCAACGGCCGTACAGCCCGCTTATTAATGAACCATGCCTTGCTGGCAACAGGCTATCCCCCGGTAATAATTTCACCGGCATTCAAACACGAATATATACAAGCACTTGAAAAAAGTCATTCAAACAGTCAAATGTTCACTCATTACATTGCAGAGCAAGTGCTGCAAGCGCAGCGCGATTACATTCGGTTGCTTCATTTGCCGCCAGTTTAATGGAGAAGCAGGAATCAGGGTAATAGCGGCGAAAAAAAAGATATATAGGGATACATTAAAGAATTAAAATTATATCCGGGTATTAGGAACGCTTCGCCGCTGTCGCTTAACCGCAGCTTATCCTAATACCCGGATGTCAATTCTTTAATGCGGCATAGGACATATGACATATATAGAAAGTAAAATATTGAGAAAATATCGGATAGAGTGAGGTTATAGCCATGAGTGAAGAGTTATTAACTAAAATCCTTGAAAAACTGGTGCGAATCGAAGCTTCAATGGCTACTAAACAAGAACTTGCCGAAGTAAAGACGGAACTTCAGGCTGATATTGGCAGAGTAGAAACGGAACTCAAGACCGGCATTGACAGAGTAGAGACGGAACTCAAAACCGACATTAACAGAGTAAAGACAGAACTTAAAGCCGACATTGCTGCGCTGGATGCCAAAATGGAAAAAGGCTTTGCCGATATAGTCGGTATGGTCAACTTGCTGGGCGAAAAGACCGAAGCTGTGCTGCGTATTGAGACTAAACTCAGTATACTGGCGGAACAGTCTTTGGATCATGAAACTGACATCCGGCTATTGAAGAAAGCCCGGTAATTTTCTCCTTTAAATCCGTCCCCAATATTTAGCTTTTGTCGTCGACCCATAATAGCGTAAAAAAGCCGGGAGGTCGACGACAAGCAAAAAATTGCTTTGGAATTAGGTGTTATTTAGGTTTACTGGTATTTGAATGATTTAGGTTTATTCTTATGAACTGGATAAGTTGATCTGCAGTCAAATTAATTTATCATACGTTTAAGCCTTGTTACTGCTGATGTTGTGAGGAGTTTTTGTTGTGTAATAAATGGGTTGTGAAAGCCGCTAAGCGGCATTGAAACCTTTCACAGCGGAACCAAAGGGAAACACGCCTTGCTGGGTTGTGAAAGCCGCTAAGCGGCATTGAAACTCGATTTCGCCTTCCTGGTCTTCAATAATTTGCTTGGGTTGTGAAAGCCGCTAAGCGGCATTGAAACTCACCTACTGTTTGACCAATTTCCGTAGGCGACGCGTTGTGAAAGCCGCTAAGCGGCATTGAAACGACAATTCTATAGGTGCCCAGCAAGATATTCTTGGTCAGTTGTGAAAGCCGCTAAGCGGCATTGAAACTCGGTTTCTTGAAGCATGCTCCGTGCCAGCCGATAAGTTGTGAAAGCCGCTAAGCGGCATTGAAACAAATTAGCCCGAAGGCTGTATTTAAGCACATTCCCTGTTGTGAAAGCCGCTAAGCGGCATTGAAACTTTGTAAGACAGATGATAATCTCTGTCTTCATAGGGGTTGTGAAAGCCGCGCTTTGTTGAAATTGAACGATTGGGAAAACACATTGCCAGCCAGACAGGAAGTCAGTTAGGTGATGGAAGCTGAAGGACCTCTGTCTTTGGACTGCTTTGCAATTATATTTTTTGCTACACCTTGAGAACAAAAGGACTTGGAACATTTGCTTTTCAAATGTGTAGTTGTTACGTTAATATCAATATAGAAATTAAAATTGCGTTAATAATTGTCAAACAATTTGAACTCGCATTTCACTATTGAGATCAGCGCAGAATAGAAATGCCCACTGAACCTTATACGGAAGGATTTTGTGGCAAAGCAAATGGGATATTGTAAAAGCATAATAAAGGAAGCCTTCTTCTGAGAAGCAAGGCTCGCAATAAATGATATATTGTTTTTAAGATTGTTTGCATGGCTGATCATGTGGGCGTGGAGTGTCATCAGCGGTTGTGGCGTGAAGACGGACCTGAAATGGCAGCCGATGTACCGATTTTGGCAAGAATCACGTAGCGGCGACATGCTTGATCCTGGTATAGAACCGGCAGCATAGGGAAGCGCCTTAACATAATATAAACTAAAACGGCCTAGAAGGAAAAGCCTTCTAGGTCGTTTTTGAGCTCAAGAAAAAATTTTCTTAGTAATCAAATACTGTAGGAATTGGATTGGTTTGGTAGAATATCAATATTTGTGTTATTTGGACTTGGGTAGTACAAGAGTGAAAGGTAATCATGATGATGTGTGTGAAACGCTAGGAAGTCGTTTAAAAAGCTAAGGGAAAAAAAGGAAGTGCTTGGGATGGGAAGATACATACAATCGGCGTATAATAATTTCGGCGATGTGGTGATACCGTTAAGGTCTTAAGCAAGATGTTAATAAGGAGCCTATTTGAGTTTTGGCTGGAATATTGTTTGAATAGGTGACAAGATGACTAAACGTAATAAGAATAAGGTGTTGTTCGTTACTGTCGGCGGTTCGCCAGAACCGGTGATTACAACAATACGCTATCATAAATCAGAGTATATAGTATTTTTTGCTAGTTCTGACGGTTTTCCGGTTAAAACCCCTGGAACTCACCGTCTGGTTGATGGAGAAGATAATCCTTGGGAAGTTAAACTTAAAAATGGGCAAATTGAGCGTCGACCATCAATCGTTGTTCACACGGGATTACGTCCGGATCAATATGAAAAAGTAAATATAACCAATGTGGACAGTATGGACTATTGTTATCGCACTATCTACAACAAAATACTGGATGTCATCTCTCTCTATCCAGATGCAGATTGGATTGCGGATTACACCGGCGGGACAAAAACCATGGGAGCCGCACTGGCGATTGCTGCTGTGGATTTAGGGGTAAAGTTAAACCTGGTAATAGGAGAGAGAATTAATACGGTAAAAGTAAAAGATGGGACGCAACGAACGGTTTTAACAAGTTGCAATACTGCTATTTGGAATCGTTATCTCAAACAAATCGAATCTTCTTTTACACAACGGGATTATGTTTCATGCCAGTCTTTGGTAGAAGGAGTCCGTGAAGAATTTAATATCGATTCAAAACAGGACCGGTTGCTTCAGGCTTTTCATAGCATGGCCCGGGGATTCCGGGCATGGGATACTTTTGACCATGCTGCAGCACTGGATATCTTGCGGCTATATGATCGGTATATCCCGCAGTATATGATGTTTTTAGATGATATCATTAAGTCCAAGGCAATCACTGACCTGACCAACCGAGAGCCTCGTTACGGTCTAAAAAGCATCGCCCCGGTCCATGACTTATTGCTGAATGCGCAGCGACGGTTTGAAGCCGGGCAGTATGATGACGGTATCGGACGAGTGAGTCTATCGGGCATTAGAACTCCTAGAGCAAATGTGCTTGGCTGCTTGTCCGCCTCAACCACTTTTTACTGGACATATTGATCTCTTGCTTTTACCAGAAAATCTTCGGGCGAATTATGATGAACCGATTAAGACGAAGCTTGGTGGAGATAAAATTCAAATCGGCCTTATGGAAGGGTATAAACTTCTAATCAATTTGGGTTTACCAAAAAATGCGGTAGAAGAACTTTCAAAAAAATTGAAGAGCCTGAATAACTACCTCATGATACGTAACTACTCAATTCTTGCTCATGGGTTTATTCCGGTAGAACGAGTTAAAGCTGATGAATTTTATCAATATGCCGTAGAAATAACTCAAATTATAGAGCGGGCGGAGAAATTGCGCAGCTATGTTGATTGTCCTCAGTTTCCCAGTTCACTACCGGAGAAACTTTATGCCGATATCGAAAACTGGGACAGCATCAGTAGTTTTAGTAAATAAGTAGCAACTCCAATAGGAGAAATAAAAGGTAATTACATAGGTTAAGTTGTCGCTTGAAATGATGGAAATTCAGTCTGGGTTAATTGATCGCCTAAAAGAGGAACCCAGACAAAAAAATAAAAAAATATTTGAAACCTTTTGGGTGAGTGCGAATAACATTGAAAATTGTAGATATACGACAAATCTTTTATAGTGCCCGCTGAGCTAGATCTATTTAGCTTCATGGGCATTTTTGATTTACTGTGAACTGAGTTGTTATTGTAGCTATTTATATATATTTATCGAAAAAAGGAGAAAAAAGAAGGAATTACCTAATTATGGATTGAAATAACATATATGAATTCGGTGGCAATTCAGAAAAAATTAAAATTAGATAGGGATTATGGAATAAACTTGGTGAGTGTGTTTGTAAAGGCTGAGACTTCTTATTTATCGGGTTGAGATTAATCTTTGCTTTTTTGCGGGAACGGCTAACAACAGTGACGTTGAGGCGGTACGCTATTATGAGTGGTTTGAAAATTCAGGAGGGATAGTGTGCAACGAATTTTAATTAATTGTAATGTATTAACACCTATGTTTATTACAGGTGTTGACGGACGTACTCCAGAACTTCGCCCGGCTTCACTGAAAGGGGTATTACGCTTCTGGTGGCGAGCTGTCCAACTAGAGGAAGAAACAAAAGAACTTTGTCAACGGGAAAGTTCACTCTTCGGAGGTGCTACACAGGAAACGGGTCGGAGTAAAATTTTTCTTCAGATTAGCTCGCCTTCAGGACTTAATACGAATCCCTACCCTCCGTTGCCTCATCATACGGGAAGAACAGGCTGTAAACCTTGTTTAGATAAAGATATTTACGAATGTAAAAAGAATTCTAAGATACCGGCCATAGATTTAAACCAAAACTTTTGTATTTTGTTAAAATATATTGATTTACCTGAATACTTTTCTACTGACCAGTTAATATCTTTATGTAAACTTATTGCTGCTTTGAGCGGTCTAGGGAAACGGAGCCGACGAGGATTTGGAAGTTTTACTGTAACGGCAATAGCTGGAATTCCTGTTTCTCCATTTATCACGATTGAAGATATTTACAAATGGTTACAGGACCTTGCGCCTGAGAAATACAAATTGGATAACGATATTATTCGGCTAACAGCAGAATGTTGGGCTAAGTATCCATTTATAGAAGAAATACAAATTGGTAGAGAATATGATTCAGTCGATAACCTAGCAAAAACAATAGGAATGGCCTCACATGACTGGGATAGTGATTATACCGGCTTTAACCGGAGGCAAGATCCGAATGACAGAAAGCAGAAACTTCAAAGAATGGCATCGCCGATACATGTTTCGATCATAAAAAGTCAACAGGGCTTCCGTCCGGTAATTACTTCTCTTCATACTGAATTTCCTCCTGGTTGGAAGTCCAATGACCCTATGAGTGAAGAGTTTAAGGGGGCTATTTTATGATTCAGTTCTTGTTCTTATTCACTATTACGCCAGTTCAATCATTCATCAGTCAAGCGCGCAAAACACAAGACTTATATGCGGGAAGTTATATATTGTCTCATTTGTGCCGTACGGGTGCCCGGTGGGTTGAACATCACCTTAAAGGCGAGATATTGTTTCCCGAGATTCATAACCAATCCATCCCCAACCGATTTCTGGCTGTTCTAACTGCGAGCAAGGAGGATTTACTCCGGATCGGCGGGGAGGTAGAGGAAGTAGTACGGCAAGAAATGCGAACCATTTCTGATAGTATTCTCAACTCGTTGTCTCTAGATAAACCGGCTGATTTTGATCGCCAGATTAATAGCTATTTTCAAATTTACTGGACATTTTATCCCTACAATGAGCCGCAGTATTGTCAATGCTTCGAACAAATCGAAAAATTACTGGGTTCAGTCAAGAATACAAAGAAATTTGAGCAGTTATCGCAGGAGTCAGGGCGTAAGTGCTCAATCACAGGGGAGCATAATGTTCAGTTTTACAGAGAAAAGGGTCAAGCATATATTCCGGCTGGCGCAGTTCAAGTTCCGGGTTCTTTGAGTCTAAAGTATCTCGGAAGGAAGGAAAGCCTTGGCGCAATTGCGTTTGTGAAAAGATGTGCTGACAAATATTTTACTTGCCCCAGTTCTCAATATGACAAAAAATTTCCGTCCACGGCTGCTATAGCTCTGATGGAGACGGAAAACCAATTAAAGAAAAAAAGACACGATGATATCCATATTTCGGAGCCTCATATGGTCTTTTCTCTGAGAAACAAGCAACCTTTTGATGATGATTGCACACCTGAAGCAAAAGTTCAGGCACAAAATTTGCTAAAACTGCTAGAAACAGAGAAAATCAATTTTTCGTCCTACTATGCTGTAATGCTTTATGACGGCGATAATATGGGGAAATGGCTGTCTGGAGAGTATCTGAATTCACAGGACGGTCAGCGTGAGTTTCATCGTTCTTTGAGCAGCCAACTTGGTATATTTGCGCTCAAAGCATCCCGGGAAATATTGATTGAGCCAAAGGGTAAGGCAGTATATGCCGGCGGGGATGACTTTTTAGGATTTATCAATATCACTCATATGCTACCAGTGCTGAAGGAGATGCGGAATAGTTTTGACCGTACTATTGATTTGTCTTGTTTTAGTGATGAACATTTAACTTTTTCCGCAGGAGTTGTTATCGCCCATATAAAAACACCCCTATCAGAAGTGTTAGCGTGGGTACGTAAAATGGAGCATGAAGCCAAAAGTATTGATATAAATAAAAATGCTATTGGGCTAGCTGTGTTAAAACATTCCGGAGAAATACATAAAACAGTACTTAAATGGCGTTATGATGAGCGGTGTACGGTAACCTTGCTTGCAACAGTTGTAAAAGCTTTGCAAGAAGAGAATATTTCAGAATCATTCATCAAGTCGATGGGTATTGAGTTTGGTCGCATTATGGATGATGACCAGCCCGTGATCGATGATAAATTAGTTAAGACCGAGGTGCGACGACTTATATACAGATCGGCGACAAGCAAGAAGAATAGCCAGTGGGATGATGCGAAGATCGACGAGTTCTGTGAAAATTTATATCAGTTATATCTTGATGGCGGGCGGCTTGAAAGATTTTTATCTTTTTTAAGCATTGCTCGGTTTCTGGCCAGGGAGGTTTAATATGATCATTGAGATAAGGGCTCTGGATACTCTGTTTTTCCGTGATGGCAAACCATTTACTATGGGGGCTGAGACATGGGCTAACGGTATATTTCCTCCTGCTCCGTCGGTATTGTATGGAGCATTGCGCTCAGCGTATTTTGCGCAGCACCCGGAAGCTCTTGCCAAGGTAAACTCTGCAGATGACCCAACTGCGGGACTTGTGATTAGGGGATACTACCTCAAAATTGGAGAATTTGTGCATTTTCTCCTGCCCGGGGACTGCGTTGTTTGGGATAAAGACGGCGCTAAGGTAGCTGGCACGATGGCCCTGCAGCCTAATGAGGAGTTATCTAGCTGTCCATTGCCATATATGTTGGCGCCAGCGGTGCAAAATCGCACAGAATCAATTGAAGACGGGTTGTTGGACGATCTTACATTTGAAGAATACTTAGACGGTTTTTCAACTCACTACTGTTTTAAAAAGATGCATGATTATGTACTGACAGAAGCGAAAATAGGCATTGCCAGGTCGTATGATACCAGGACTACTGAAGAATCGAGACTTTACCGCATAGGTATGAGGCGACTAGAATCTTCTCTTCGTAGGGGGAGAAAGACATCAGCAGTTTCTATGGTGATTGATTTCTCAGGCATGGATTTATTAAGAGAAGGTATTATCCGCCTTGGTGGGGAAGGTAAGGCTGCCCTATACCAAGAAACCACCCCATATTCTATTCCGAAAGTACTATTGCAGGGCAGGTTATTTAAACTATACCTTGCAACTCCGGCAATATTTGAAAATGGGTGGGTACCCGGCTGGATTGATTCTGTAACTATGACAGGGACATATAACGGTGTAAACATGAGGCTGATCTGTGCGGCTATTGGTAAATTCCATTCTCTTGGCGGTTGGGACATGGACAAGTGCAAGCCAAAACCTATGCGGCGGGCTGTACCAGCCGGAAGTGTTTACTATTTTGAAACAGAGACTACGCCAGACTTGGTGTTGGATGTATTTCATGGACAAAGCATATCGGATTATGATGCACCACAGGGTTTCGGTATTGCCTACGTGGGGGCAGTATAATGAAAAGAATCGTTACAACGGTAGGGGCATCCATATTTGAAAACTATAAACACCAACATCTGGATTTTGGGGATTTGTATGCGCGGGTACAACGTCCTCATACAGAATGGGAGGGGCTTAAGCCTCGAATTGAACGAATCAAGAAGGCAGTTCTTCCTTGGGCGCAAAACAATGACATTGCCTCAGCGGAAATCAGCAGTATTCTTAAAATTGAGCGGGAGCTTGGAGAAACAGCAGATATAATTTTTTTGGCTACCGATACTGTAGATTCTCGGTTAGCCGCCGAAATTATTTTTGAAGCGATGTTAGCTTGGCCTGGCGACAGAAACGTGGTTTTTAATCCAAAGGAGGATATTATAGCGGGATTACAGGTGGAAAATTGTAAAACCTTGGAGCGGGACGGATTACCCAATTTAATCGAGTGTCTCTACAAAATTATCCAGGAAACGTACTTTGAAAATACCGTTTTTAATATCACCGGGGGTTACAAAGCAATCATTCCATGTATGACAATTATGGCGCAAGTGAACAAAATACCTATATATTACACCTTTGAACGCACGAACGAATTGATCCGTATTCCGCAAGCGCCCATTGAAATTGATTACGGTATTTTCGAGAAATATAGTCACGTGCTCGGTGACTTGAAAAAGGGTATCGAAGAAGATTGGAAGCATTACTGCTACAAGCATAACATCGGGGAGGATATTAAAAACTGCGTATGGGAAGAAGAAGGTATGGCTGCGTTAAATTCCATTGGGCAGATATTCTGGCAAAGATATCAAAGTTTTATTTTTATTGAAGTTCCTAGGGGAGGAAAGTATTTTACCGAAAATGATCCAAATGTGAAACGTGAACTAAACCGGGCAATTCGTCAGATGTTTAGTGACATTAGCAACTTCAATTTTGAAATTCAGACACTCAGACACGATCAAATAAAGCACGTAGCTATTGAGGACACTTATGTATATAAAAGTACGAATCCTCCTTTTAGAATCCAATATAAAATAACTCCTGGCAAAAAGATACGGCTGATAAACTATTGTTATATTAATAGCGATCATGTCCATGACCGTTATGAAGCGTTGTTGCGTGAAGAATACAATATTTGGCGAAAAGCGGACTATACCGTAGTTTCATTTCCAAAATAATAAGGGAGGGACTTCGTATGTATAAAATTGCAAAACCTCTATTCCTTCTATGTGATACACCGCTTCATGCCGGCAGCGGTAACGATCTTGGCATCGTTGACTTACCTATTCAGCGGGAACGTCACACAGGGTTTCCCAAAGTAGAGAGTTCCGGGATCAAAGGATGTATTCGAGAGTCTTTTGAAGTTCGGCAACGGGATGGTAAAACTTTTATGGCTAACGGAAACAAAGTGTCCGGGGATGACTTGAAGAAATGCATAGAATTAGTATTTGGCCCGGAAGGATATAATGCGGATGAACATGCCGGAGCGCTAGGTTTTACTGATGCAAGGGTTCTACTATTTCCGGTAAAATCCATGCAGGGTGTTTTTGCGTGGATTACTTGCCCAAAAGTGCTGCAACGGTTTCAAAGTGATCTTAAACAATGTGAAAGGATAGAACTTGGCTTTACACTTCCTGGAGAGAGTTGTGCGTCCCAAGAATGCCAATTGTTTATCAGAAATAATCCAGATGTTGTGATTCTTGAAGAGTATAGTTTGGAGATAAAGCATAAAAATGATGAAAACTGCACAGCGCTGGCAAAATGGCTGGCTGATCATGTTGTGCCGCAGGGTGAAGCGTTTGACTACTGGCGTTGTAAGATGGCGAAGGATATTCTAGTTGTATCCGATGATGAATTTCGTGATTTTGTAACTCTTTCCACCGAAGTAATTACTAGGATCAAAATAGATCCGGTAAAGGGAATAGTTGAAAAAGGAGCACTTTTCACTGAGGAATACCTACCGAGTGAAACTGTCCTTTATTCTCTCGCTTTGGCAACTCCTATTTTCGCCAAGAATAAAGGTTGTTTTACTCAAGCAGATCGGCCTGAAGCAGCAGTAATGCAGTTTCTTGTCGACGGATTAGAGGGTGTATTGCAATTAGGGGGAAATGCCACTATCGGCAAAGGTATCACCCAGATTTGTATCTAACAGCGAAGGAGGATTAGCAATGATTCAACAAATCAACTCCATCAAAGGACTTGAGATGGGCCGGGCATCATTTGCCTATGAAAAAGTAGAAGATGCTGTTGAAAAGCTTACCAAGAATGACGCCAAGAAATATAAATCTTATGTAAAAAAAATTCCGATGTATATCAAAACCAATGGTCTCGGTCCCACACTTGCATTTATAAGATCGAAGACAGACCCTGATCCAGCCAAGTCTGATACGGTTTATGCAATGATTTACAATCAGACTACACAATGGTTAAAGCAAGATCCTAAGAGAGTAATTATCGTAAACAATGATTTAGTCAAAACGATCATTAGCCTCAGATCTCCCGAATATCGGGCGGCAACTGTGGAGGTATTGTCATTATTTAACTGGCTCCGCCGCTTTGCGGAAGGCCTTATTGAAGGAGAGGCCGATGATGATATTGCAGGGTAAAATAAAATTTTATAATGAGCAAAGGGGATTTGGAAAAATTATTACCCCGAAAGACGAAGAAGTGTTTTTTCATTTTACTGCTTTCCCCAGAGGAACACAACATCAAATTGTTGAGGGTCTAGAGGTTGAATATGAAGTAGGAATTGGGCAAAATGGTCGACCCGCAGCTATTAAGGTTTGGCTTATTGGGCAATACCAGGGTCAAAAGGGCCAACGGACAAACAAACAGTATTTCTCGGATCAAGTTGTACAGAAGGGACATGAACGTGGGGGGGCACTCAAAGGACAAGAAATTGAAAACATCGAATATTACTTGCCGGAAGATACGCGTAAATATGTTAATATACAAACCATCGATAATTATGCTTTGCGGTTAAATAAAACGCCTTACTTTAGTGATGGCAAATTTTTGTTTTTTCGGGTGAAAAGAAAGGATGCTTCTGGTGTGGAGGTGTTGCCCAAGTTCGATAACATTCCTTTTGAGAATCTGATATTAAGGCAGAGAAACACTCAGAAAAAGATGGGGCTAGCGGTTAAAGAACTGTCAGTAAAGGGGAACTGGCGCCTGGTCATTGGTTTAGGTAGCGCTTCCGTATATGAAACAAGCATCACTTTGCATGGGATTTACGGTTTTCCTTATCTTCCGGGGAGTTCATTAAAAGGCACCGTGCGCAGCTACATAATTCAAGAATGCTTTGGTGGCGAGGAAAAAGGTTCACAGACAGCCGCTTTAAGGGATGAAGGTTTCCGTGCAATATTCGGCGGAATAGCGGATGGTGATTTTAAGGCTATTCAGGGTGGTATCATTTTTTTCGATGCATTGCCCAAGGAAGCGCCAAAGGTGAAAACAGACATCATGAATCCTCATTTTGGACCATACTATTCTAGTTCTGGTGATAAACCTCCGACGGATTATTATAACCCAGTGCCTGTTCCATTTTTGGTTGTGGAGAAGACAAGATATCAAATAGCGATAGGTATTACCAAAGAAAAGAATCAAGTTGTCAAGGATGGTGTTTTTAATGGCCGGTGGCCATTAGATGTTGCCGAAGAATATACCTTAAAAGTTTTAGAGGAATGTGGGATAGGGGCCAAAACAGCTGTCGGCTATGGTATCATGGAAAAAACAGACTAAAAAAGAATTCGCTGATTTGAGAGTGCATATTTTTCCACATCTGGGGGTACCGCGTAACGGATTTTTCCGGACAGCATTTCGGGGCTCACAAAACCCTGATCCCAAATACCAGAAAGAAAGCAACTCCCCGGCTGGCTGTTCTACAAAAATTGCTTAAATCGTAGGAGGCACTGTTGCATGACCGTCAACGCGAGTGAGTTGACCGCCTTGGTCCTAAGTCTAAAGTCATTAAACACAGCATCACTACCGGCAACCCACGGCGCAATGGCGTATGCTGCGGCGTTGGATATGATCGGCCGCTTTGATCCTGCTTTGACAGTGCGTCTTCATGATACCAATGCCCGCAAGCCTTTGACCGTAAGTCCGCTATTCGGACCGGTGAGGCGTGGACGGGAAGTGCCTTTGACGGCCGGTCAGGCGGTTCGTTGGCGATTGTGCGGTTTAAATGCTGAAATATCCGCCGCTTTGGTACAGGCTGCCATAGCGGGCAGCGGCGTACGAATCGGTGACGCTGTATTCGAAATTGACGGCGCGACCACAGCGGTAGAGGAAGACGCGGATGCTGGGAACGATACGTTTAGCGGTCTTTTGCAGGCGACTACGGAGGCGCCGGTTGAGATAACGCTTTCGTTCATTACCCCTACCTGCTTCCGTCAACGCAATTTTGAACTTCCTTTCCCGTTGCCCCGCTTACTTTGGGGTTCACTGCTTGATGCCTGGAACGCTTTTTCACCGGAGTTAATTGATGAAACACGGTATTCAATCGAGGATGCTCTATATATTACCAACTATATCGCCGAAACCTGCCGGGCGGACCTTGGGAACCGCAGCGCGGTGGGCTTTGTCGGCAAATTTTCTTATCGAGTAGTTAACAATTATTTGCCGCTTAGACTACTTCTCAATCTGCTGGCCCGTTTTGCATTTTATGCCGGCGCAGGCTGGCAGACTACTTGTGGATTGGGTCAGGTCAGGCCCTATTTTCGCTAAACATTGTTTGGGATACTGGAGGATAATTAAGGCGGCAAGGGATTACACTTAATATATACCGCTTTATACCGCTAATCTCCATAACCCGGAAACTGCCGGAAGAATAATTCTCTTTCGGGCAGTTTTTTTATTTTGTGCGGCTCTTTAATCCTTACTTAAGGCGTCAAGTAATCGCTGAGCAAGTTCTCTCTGCTCTGGTGTCAATTTCTTAGCGGTATCCAATAATTGGCGGAGTTCCGGTTCAAGCTCCGGTTTCTCTTCTGCAAAGAATTCGCCGATTGTAATTCCTAATGCCGTTAGAATAGCTTCTAATGTTTCAATACTTGGAGAATTGTTACCAGTTTCAATATAACTGACTGAAGATTGGGCAATTCCAGCAATTTCGGCGACTTCTTTCATCGTCAACTTTTTTTGGATCCGTAAATCGCGTAAGCGGCGACCTATCTTGGGCATGTACTATTCCTCCGATCATATCACTATTCTGATTATAAGTGATAAATAGGGACGTGTCATATCAAAATAATGATTGACAATAGAGATAAATATCAATATACTGAATATATGATCGGGAAAGGAGTGCATCCAGTTGGACGTAGGTATAAAAATTAAACAAAGGCGCGAGTGTTTAAATTTTTCGCAAGAACAACTATCACAAATATCAGGTGTATCTCAAGCTTCGATTCATTATATTGAAGCGGGAGAAAATAGTCCTACCGCAAAAACCTTGTTTAAACTCGCCTCCGCCCTTGGTGTAAGTATAACCGAGCTTTTGGGTGACCAACCTGCTACGTCGAAAAGCCAGATCTCTGCTGATAAATCACAGGGATGACAAGCATGAAATTTTTCTGGTATGTCTGCGATGGAGAAGTAGAGGAATATAGCGGGCAGGAAGTCAACTGGAACGATTCAGTTATAGTGTTCGCCAAGTCGCCGGAGGATGCGCTACTGAAGGTTATGAAATATCATTTAGGTATGCTGAAACGTATCGGCATAGTCTGTGACGGCAAGAATATAGAAATAATTTCCTAATCGCTTTTGATCGGATCTGTCAGGTTGTGAATCGCCTCACCATCTAAGGGATAAAGATCAGCTAATTAAAGTCAAGAGCTAATCATAAATGTTTATAGCAAGCAGACACTGCCAGACCGCGAATATTATTCGGGAAAGCATATGCTAATATTCAAGTTTTCGTCCATCTCGTTTGGATTTCACTGGAAAGCAGGAATCTGCATATTTGCGGCGAATAAAAAATTTTGTGGACCGTTTGTCGCAAATTGTTAGAATACGGCTTAAGAACATTATTTATTTTTTTGCCGTCGACCCATAATAGCGTAAAAAAGCCGGGAGGTCGACGACAAACTAAAAATCGCTTTGGACTTAGACATTATTTAGGTTTAGCTGTACTTGAATGATTTAGATTTATTCCAATGAACTGGCTAAGATTAATCTGTGGCCATGTTAACTTACCATCGTTCACGCCTTATTATTATTGATATTGTGAGGAATTCTTATTGTGTAATAAATGGGTTGTGAAAGCTGCTATGCAGCATTGAAACACAACCGCTATTGGGGTCACGAGAACGAGGCCCCATGTTGTGAAAGCTGCTATGCAGCATTGAAACGATATATTGATCAGTACGAAAAACTCAAAGGTGAAAGTTGTGAAAGCTGCTATGCAGCATTGAAACTGGGGACTTCCTGACCGCATCGTTATCCCGGAAGGGTTGTGAAAGCTGCTATGCAGCATTGAAACATAATATACTGCTGCAGCATGGTATCCGTAAGAATAAGTTGTGAAAGCTGCTATGCAGCATTGAAACTGAATGATATCCGGGAGTTTAAACATGTTTCAACTACGTTGTGAAAGCTGCTATGCAGCATTGAAACAAAAAAGTCATAAAACGACATCCATCCTGCATCGCTCCGTTGTGAAAGCTGCTATGCAGCATTGAAACTCTTTCCCCCTCCCTATATCGCAACCCCTCTCTTAGTTGTGAAAGCTGCTATGCAGCATTGAAACCGGCCTGCATAAAGAAATTGGTGAGGCTATGGTCTGTTGTGAAAGCTGCTATGCAGCATTGAAACCGGGAGGCGCATAATATTTGTAAGGCGCAAGTTTTTTGTCGTGAAAGCTGCTATGCAGCATTGAAACTCAATCTGACCCCATATTCCACAAGGCAGTCGAATCCTGTTGTGAAAGCTGCTATGCAGCATTGAAACCCCGATCGAGAGCGAGCAAGGCGGCATTTCTATGTCGGTTGTGAAAGCTGCTATGCAGCATTGAAACGCTACAGACTGTTTTTTACTGCACACCCATATTTTTTATTGTGAAAGCTGTTTAGCTCCCTGAGACAGAGCAACAACCCACCAATCCAGGCTTAGCCTAGTTTAGTTGGGTTGTTGTTTTTCTGTAGGGGTGAACAACTGTTTTATAAGTATAAATTTGCATGAAATTAAGCGAGCGGGCTAAACGTCACAGACCGAAATTATTAAAGCTTCTGCAAGATATCGATATAATTGCCGGTTGGAAGATTGGTAGTTAGTCATGGCTCATAGAAACAGGAATTTCTTAATGAGATATTTGTCTATAAAGAAAGGAACGGGATAAGAATTAGAAATTGATTAAGTCAGTTAGTGAGAAAAGTGAACTCGTTTAACTTCGGGAGGAATAACATGAGTTGTCTTAACAATGTAACATGCGAACGACGGACTTATACCGAAAAGCCTCATGGGCACATTCATGCTTTCGCCCAGTTGGTTGTGCCGATCAGCGGCACCCTTTCCGTGATGATCGGTGAACAATCCCTTGCTGATTGCTGCCAAAACGTAATTTATATTCCTCCGTCCTCGTACCATTCTTTTCATTCACAAGGACGCAATCGGTTTTTTGTGTTTGATATTCCTACATTTTTTTTACCCAAAAATAAGACTTTGCTAGCGGATTGTCTTCGTATGGATGGACGTTGGCAGGCGGTCAGGGCGCTCCTATTTGATGAAGTAGGGGAAAGCACTGCGTCGAATCCGAGACTGTCGGACTTATGCTGCTATATTATGCGCCTTTTAGAGGATAAAGCCAGGCATTCCGCTTCGCTGGAGTATATGCATTCCAATTATTGCCGGCAGATTACCGTTCAAGAATTAGCCGCTTTGGAGCACTATAACCCATCCTACTATTGCACCTGGTTTCTGAAGCATTATGGAGTTTCACCGTTAAACTATATCCGCAATCTCAGACTTGAAAATGCAAAGGATCTGCTGGTTAACACCGATTGCACCCTTATGCAGATTGCGCAACAAATTGGTTATCAACATCAGTCTACTTTAACCAGGCTGTTTCTGGCGGAGACGGGTATGGCGCCGGCGGAATTCCGGCGGAAGAACAAAAGTAGCGGCTAAATAAGAGCCAAATTATAGTCAAGCCGGTTTTGTGTCCTTCTGCTACAATGGTTATATACATTGTTGGCGGGAGGATATTTTATGGGAACTGATTTGCGAGGACCTCTTTTTCTTTCGGCTGCGGCCGGCATCTGGGGCGGGATGTACGTAGTAAGCAAATATGCTTTGGATACCATTCCGCCGTTTACCCTCTTATTTATACGGTACTTTCTGGCAGCTGTCACGTTGGTTTGGTGGAGCCGGCTCAGCGGGGTAAACATAATCCCCCGGCAGGATAAAGGGACACTGTTTCAGATAGGTCTATTCGGATACTTTCTGTCTCTTGCCGCCCAGTTTATCGGCACCAAACTGTCGTCTGCCCACATGGGGGCCGTCATTACTTCTCTTTCACCGGTTTTTCAGTCCGGTTTTGCGATACTAATATTAGGCGAGAAAATTACAGCCAGACAGATGGTTGCTATCTGCCTGGCATTTGCCGGGGTGCTGATTGTCACCGGCTTGCCGGGGTTTAGCAACGGCGACGCATTTGATTCCGGTACCTTATTTTTCCTGGTTGCAGCTTGTTTGTGGGGATATTACTCGGTGTTAACCAAAAAAGTGGCGGATGGCGTTTCACCTCTGCAGATAACTACCTGGGGAATTATTTTGGCTACGTTATTCTCACTGCCATTTGCCTGGTGGGAATTAACCGCGTGGAATGTCGGGGATTTAGTCGGTCTGCCTATACTGCTCAGCATTTTATATTTGGCTTTTTTTTCTACGACAATAGCTTACTACTGTTGGAACAAAGGCCTGTTACTCATGAGTCCTCATAAATCCGGCCTGTTCTTCTTTCTTCAGCCGGTTGTGGGCAGCATTTTAGGGTATTTGATATTAGATGAATACTTATCGATTTCTTTCTTCTGGGGAAGTCTGCTCATATTATTGGGAGTTTACTTTGTCATGAAAGCAAGTAATTAGCCGGGTTTGCGAGTTGTAGCCACAATATGGGCGCATTGTAAATTTATGGATTGGATTGATCAGGAATGATTGCTTGTGGTATGATATGGAAAATGACAGTTCGGCGACAGGGGCGGGAAGGTTATGAAGTAATAATACCATAGGTCCCAAAGATTTGCCGTAAGGATGTGAGCCAATGGACTATATGACTGCAAGTATTGCTCCTGATATCTTCGTAATTGCGGTTGATGATACTGAGACCTGGGGAATGCAGACATACACCAATTTATATGTGCTGAAGCGTAAAGAACAGCTTGTCTTGATTGATGCCGGCTCCCCAGTGTATGTGAATTTAGTTAAGTCTGCCCTAAAAGATATTGGGTATAAGCCGGATGACTTTACTCATGTGCTGTTTACTCATGGCCATCATGATCATGTAGGATGTGCGGAATTGTTCCGTAAGGCGCAAAAAAGAATCCACCGGGGGGATTTGCCGCTATTAGCTCCGCACCTGGCGGCCGAAGTAATGCCGTATACCGTTTGGCCTGATGAAAGAGTAGGCATTGATGATCTCGAATGGCTTGACGCGGTTGCTGTAGATTACCACACCCCTGGGTCAACCGCTCTCTACGACCATGGCTCGCGGGCGCTGTTTGCGGGCGATTTCTTCTGTTTCTTTGGTGATCCTCTGCCCGAGGGCAAATTGATTTCTTATGCCGGCCAATACCGCGAGGCGTGTTATAAGTACGTAGCCGACCAAATAGCCGGCGGTTCTGCTCAAATGGACGATTTCCGTTCGGGGCTGGAGCGGTTGATGCATTACCAGCCGGCATTCTTTTGTACCGGCCACGGGGTAATTCTTCAGGATGACATCCAGGATTTCGTCCGGGGGCTTTGGCAGAATGCCGTGTAGAAATAAATATACTTACAAAGCCAGCGGGATTTCTACAGTACAGAATTTAGAAATTCACCAAAAGGAGACAAAAATATGTTTGCTTTGAATTTTCAATTGCCAAACCATGAGAAACTGTTGATTTCCCGGCAAAAGAATTGTACTATCCGGTTAGGCGATATCCGGGATGCCTACCCGGAAAACTCTGTGGTATGGATTACGGTAGGCGAGAGATTCCATCAGAAGCATAAGCTGTACATGGCGGTGATTGATAAGGTTTCGATCAAGAAGTTTTCCGATTTGACTACACATGATCTGGACCATCAGAATCCGGAAATTAAGACGGTAGAGGAACTGTTGCAGTTTTTTGCAACCACCTATCAAAAATCCGTAAGCCCGGACGACATCGTCACAGTAATTTATTTTTCCGAAATTCTATGATTATCCATTGTTTTCCTCCTGGCGGCTTTTGCGGCTATATGTCTTTTTCATGAATTATGCTTACTATACCCTACTAAAAAATAGTGTATTGGGGCACTAATATAGTAAGGGGAAGTTAAGGTCCAGTGTGCATGAAGCAAGCATTTAGCCAATGTCATAAAGGAGGCGTGGGATTATTACTGTAGAACAAATCATCACCGTAGTATCGGCAGCGATTATTTTATCAATTTTGATTTTCATTGTGGATTGGCGGTATTTCCGGGATTGGGTCGTTGTTTTTTTGTTTAAGGGATTGCTTGATCTTGTTTGGGGAAGCGCTGTCGTCAGTTTACACTTGCTCAAATATCCGGTCAGACTGCTGCCAAAGTACTATGAGACAAGCATTTTGTTTGAGTTGTGGGTATTTCCCGTTTTATGCATCTGGTACAATCAAGTTACACGGGAACGGGGAATTGTGCCTATCATTCTGTACGCCGTCCTGTTTAGCGCCGGGGTGACTGCCATCGAATACCCTATTGAGCGATATACCGGACTTCTTCGATATATTGATTGGAATTGGTTTACTACTTTTTACACGTTAATAATTACATTTTTGATCTCCCGAGGTTTCATAGCTTTTTACCGCTGGGGATGCGATTATTTTGGACGGAATGGACGGAATCATTGATAGCAAGAGTCATTTCGGATAATATAAGCCAGTTAGCCAGTTAGATTGTAACTCTCTTAATTCATAATACGTTACAATGTAACTGTTTTTTTGTTCATGGCCCCTCTTCAAGCAAATGAAGGGGGGATTGCTTTTCCCGCATTGTGAAAAATTAACTAGAAAGAGCACAGCGAATGGCGTATACTGGTTTTAATCCTCGCCGGACAAAAGACTGTTGCCCAGGATATTTTTTCGTTGTACATAGTTGGACTAACGCGTCTATTTTAAAGCATGGCGTTTGCGTTGGGTGGTGAACAAGTGAGAAAAACATTGATCTTCAATATTCAGAAGTTTTGTATTCATGATGGACCGGGAATTCGGACCACGGTTTTCTTTAAGGGGTGTCCGCTTAAGTGCTCCTGGTGCCATAACCCTGAAAGCCAAAATTCTCGCCAGGAGATGTTGTATGATAAAGATAAATGTAGTTTGTGCGGTCAATGTGCGCGGCACTGCCAAGTCAAGGCCATCAGCATAACCAACGGCAAAATACTGTTTGACCCGCATAAATGCCGGCTATGTAAGGTTTGTATTGATGTTTGCAGTAATAATGCGCGGGAAATAGCAGGAGAAGAATATTCCGTGGCCGAGTTGATGCGGGAAATTGAAAAAGACAGGCCGTTTTATGAACAATCCGGGGGCGGAGTGACTTTATCCGGCGGGGAGGCCATGGTGCAGATTGATTTTGTGGCAGAACTGGTCGCCACTTGCCGGGAACGGGGAATCGCGGTGGCGATAGATACGTGCGGTCAGGCACCTACGGAAAACTTCCTGCGAATTATGGAATACGTTGATATCTTTTTGTACGATATAAAGCTGCTGGACCCTGCCCGGCACAGGGATTACACCGGGCAGGATAACCGGCTGATCCTGGACAATCTGAAGGTGCTGTCGGACCAAGGCGCAAATATAAACTTACGCTTGCCGCTGCTTGCGGGAGTCAATGACGGTCCCGATCATATCTGCCGGGTGATCCGGCTTATTCAGAATTTCAACATCAGCAGCATCAACCTGCTGCCGTATCATGACATCGGGCAGGGGAAATACCGGAAACTGGCCAGGGACTATCCGGCCGAAGGTTTTGACAAACCGCCGGCTGCAAGGGTGGCGGAAATCAAAGCCGCATTTGAGCAGGAAAACTATCAGGTCAAGATTGGAGGGTAATGAGTGGAAACAAGAGGCATGAATGAAAGGATCAGAAAACTTAGAACCCAGAGTCTTACTGCCGAGCCCCGCCTTTCCATGGAAAGGGCCGAGCTGGTTACCGCAGTTTACGAAAAATATTCCGGCACGGTGGAGACTCCCATTTTGCGGGCGCTGGCCTTTAAACACATTATGGAAGAGAAGGCGCTATGCATCAATGACGGCGAACTCATTGTCGGAGAAAAAGGGGAAACTCCGCAGAGCGCGCCCACCTTTCCGGAGTTATGCTGTCACAGTCTTGATGATATGGCCGTCATGCAGCAGCGGGACAAGATCTATTTCCGGGTAACGGCCGAGGCGGAAAAAATACAAAGAGAAAAAATTATCCCTTATTGGCAGAACCGGGCGATGCGAAAAAATATTTTGGACCGGATGGCACCGGCATGGATGGACTGCTACGAAAGCGGCATTTTCACCGAGTTTATGGAACAAAGAGGGCCGGGTCACACCGTTATCGACGGCAAGATCTACAAAAAAGGCTTTCTTGATTTCAAAGCCGATATTGAGCGGGAAATAAGCAACCTGAATTTTTTGGCGGATGAGCAAGCTTACGATAAAAAAATTCAGCTGGAGGCCATGGTAATCTGCTGTGACGCTATCATCACTTACGGAAAACGGTACGCCCGCTATGCCCGGGAACTGGCCGCAGCCGAATCCGGCCAGACCCGCAAGGCAGAGCTATGGCAAATTGCCGCCAACTGTGAAGTTGTTCCTGCGCATAAGCCGGCAACCTTTGCCCAGGCCATACAAATGTACTGGTTTGTCCATATCGGCGTAACAACGGAGATCAACCCCTGGGATGCCTTAAGCCCCGGCCGCCTGGACCAGCATTTATATCCATTCTATCAACAGGGTATTGAAGCAGGATCCCTCACCCGGGAACAAGCCAAGGAGCTGTTGCAGTGTTTATGGATCAAATTCAATAATCAGCCTGCTCCTCCCAAAGTGGGTATTACTCTTAAAGAAAGCGGCACGTACACGGATTTTGCCAATCTGAATACGGGTGGGGTTAAAGCTGACGGTTCGGACGGGGTGAATGATATTTCCTATCTCATACTGGAGACAATGGATGAACTGAAATTGCTGCAGCCCAGTTCCAACGTCCAAATCAGCAGGAAATCGCCGCACCTGTTTGTAAAAAAAGCTTGCGAAATTTCCCGCAAAGGCTGGGGACAACCGGCGTTTTATAATACCGAGGCAATCATTCAGGAACTGCTGCGAGCCGGCAAAGATATCGTCGACGCCAGGCAGGGAGGGGCCAGCGGCTGCGTGGAGACCGGCGCTTTCGGCAAAGAAGCCTATATTTTGACAGGCTACTTTAATTTGCCGAAAATACTGGAACTGACGCTTAACAATGGCTTTGACCCAACAGTCAATAAACAGCTGGGCCTGGAGACGGGACACGCCGAAGACTACAAGTCATACGAGGAGCTTTTCGCCGCTTATAAAAAACAACTGCAATATTTTGTCGATGTGAAAGTAACAGGCAATCATATCATCGAAACTCTCTACGCCAAACATATGCCGGTTCCGTTCCTGTCCGTAATCATTAGCGACTGTATTAAAAAGGCCAAGGACTATAATGCCGGCGGCGCCAGATACAACACCAACTACATCCAGGGGGTGGGCATCGGTACTCTCGCCGACAGTCTGGCGGCAATAAAATATAATGTGTTTGACCGGAAAAGTTTCACTATGACTGAACTCATGCAAGCTCTGGCCGACAATTTTACCGGCCGGAAATACATTCACAACCTGGTGCTTAACCGTACCCCTAAGTATGGCAATGATGATGACTACGCCGACCAGATTATGATTGAGGCATTCGAAGCGTTTTACCAGGCGGTAACCGGCAGGAAGAACCGGAAAGGCGGCGTGTACCGTATCGACATGCTGCCTACTACCTGTCACATTTACTTTGGCTCCGTTATGGGTGCCAGTCCCAACGGCAGGCGGGCGCATAAACCTTTGTCGGAAGGGATATCACCCGATAAGGGGGCTGACAGAAAAGGTCCGACCGCCGTTATCAAATCCGCGTCCAAGATGGATCATATCAAAACCGGCGGCACTTTGCTCAATCAAAAATTCACTCCTGCCGTGGTCGCCGGTGAGGCCGGATTGGAAAATATGGCGGCCTTAATTCGAACTTACTTTAATCTTGACGGCCACCATATACAGTTTAATGTTATCGATAGAAAAACCCTGCTTGCGGCGCAAAGCCAGCCGGAAGAATACAAGGATCTGATTGTCCGGGTAGCAGGCTATAGTGATTATTTTCATAATTTGGATAAAGAGCTGCAAGATGAGATCATCGCCAGAACTGAGCAGTCGTTTTAATTGATGGATTTGTTATTACTAGGATTTTCTACAAATATTGGGATAAAATGAAAAAACGGAGAATTTGAGAGCTTGAGGCTGTTTATGCAAGATAAATGAAAAATTAACCTATTGTTAACACAAAAAAAAACAAACTTGATATAATTAATTTCAGAACATTCCATGAAAATTATTCCACAATATTGTCGAACTGGATGGGTGCAAACCCAGCCAGTGAATAAGATTAGGAGGAGTTATTCAGTATGAAAATCAAAGTCGGTGTTGCTGTATTAGGTGCCATGGTCATGGCCAATGTTGCTTTGGCCAGCCCGCTTACAGACTATTCCACAGGTAAGACAGCCCTTGATGTTTCTTTTGAATCCCCCAAGATAACCGATGATAACGATACATATGGTTCTACCGGCAGTGTAAATGGCAAGAGTATTGTCGGTTTTGGCATTACCACAGGCCTTGGTAATAAATTCGCCCTTCAGTACAAACAGTCTTCTCCCCGAACAAAAGATGTAACTACCGATGTGCTTAACCTTGGTGGCGGTATTACTTCGATTAATTCTCACGAAACTGTGGACGTCAATGAATACAATCTTTTGTACCAAATAAATACGAATATTTCTGTTCTGGCCGGCGTTTCCCAGGTAAAGGGGAAACTTCAGGGCGATTTGTCTGACAATACGAATACCCGGGGCCTTTTCCAAGTGGGCTTCGTCGGCTCCGCGCCGGTAGCGGACAAGACGACCGCTTATACAACGGCAGCCTTTGGCAATGATTTGACTACTTGGAAACTGGGCCTAAGCTATCAAGTGGACAAAAACTGGGAAATGGATGTTTATTACGGCTATAACAAATACAGAAATCTCCAATGGCAAACCGATTCCAGCCAATCTGATTTTACTATTAAAGGTGTGGGTTACGGTATTTCCTATAAATTCTAATGCCGGTTAAGCAGGTGGAACTTATACTTTGTTCCTGAAGAAAACATATAAAAAATAAGAGGGGATGACAGTTAGTGGATAAGAAAGATGAACTGTTGGAACTAGTCCAAAAGCCTGGCAATATAAGCCGTAGGGCATTCCTGAAAACTGCCGGCTCGTTGGCTGTGCTCTTGTCCTTGCCGGTTGATCTCAGAAATGTGTTTGCCGCAAGTCCCGGCGCTTCCGTCGCTCCGGACCACGTTACTTTGACCTGGTCGGGCGACCCGGCAACTACCCAGACGATTACCTGGCGCACCAACACTACCGTCAGCAACGGAGTGATTCAGTATTCAACTACCACGACAGGCAGAGCCGCGCTCACCAACGGAGTGCAAACAGTTACGGCTGCTCTGGAAACATTAAAATCCGACTTAGGGGATGCTAATCTCCATTCCGCCATGGTGAGCGGTCTAAGACCCGGCACCAAGTACAATTACCGGGTGGGCGACGGTGTTAACTGGAGTTCCGTTTCTTCTTTCACTACCGCAGTGGCAGGCGCCACTTCCTTTAAGTTCCTGGTTTTCGGCGATAGTCAAAGTGGTATTATCGGTACTCCCGAGTATACGCCCTGGCAAAACAATGTTCATGCAGCTTATGCCGCCAATACCGACGCCAAGTTCTTTATCAACGTCGGCGATTTGACGGAATGCGGTCAGAATTACGTTCACTGGAATAACTGGTATGCTGCCTGCCAGGACATTATCAACACCATTCCGGCCATGCCCAGCGAAGGAAACCATGAAACCTACAGCTCCAACTATAACTCCGGCAGTCCCGGCTGGATTCCGCCTTCCGGTTCAACGGCTGAGCCTTATGAATATGTTCATCAGTTCAAGGTGCCGCAAAATGGTCCTGCCGGCTTAAATACCCAGGCCTATTCCTGGGATTTCGGCAATGTTCACTTTGCTATAATCGACAGCCAGTATGATGAAGAAGTAACAGCGGAACTGAAGGCTCGCTTCCCGGGAACCACCTTCCTGGATTTACAGAAAACCTGGCTGGAGAATGACCTGAAAAATACCCAAAAACAATGGAAAATCGTTATTTTCCACAAAACACCGTACTATAACAAAGCAAACCGCACCAATGAACTCCTTAAGACCGCTTTTTGCCCTATTATTGAAAAATATAATGTGGATGTTGTGTTTAACGGCCATGACCATGGCATTTCCCGTACCTATCCCATCAAAGGCGATGTATTCCAAAACTCTCCGTCTAAAGGCACGGTTTACTATGTGACCGGCCGGAGCGGCAATAAGTATTACACCGACCTGTCGAAGAAGGTATGGGATCAATTCTTCTATGACGCCAATGACATGCCCGGTTACGTTGTTGCTCAGGTCAACGGCTCCAGCTTAACCTTAAAGGCGGTAAAACAAAACGGCACGGTTGTTGATACTTATACAATCAATAAAGCCAGCGGCACAGACAGCCCGGCCACTGTTCTTCCCGCCAAGTATGCCGCCACCCGGGTCATCGTGTACGGCAATGACAGCAACGTAAACGCAGTGCAAAACGGGTCGACCCGGTATATTCCTTTGAATTTTGTCAAGGTTGGCTATACCAACTCGTATACCGGCGGCACGCCGGTATCCAATTTGGGCGTGACCAATTTTACGTCCAGCACCACTCAAGCCGCCTTTACCTATAACCAAGTTAGCTATACTTTCACTGTCGGCAGCACTACTGTCGGCGGCAGCACCAAAACTCTCACCAGCCCGGCTATCCTGCAAGACGGTATGGTGATGATTAAGGCTGACGACGTTACAAATGTTTTGGGCTTTGCCTATCGCTATGATTCCAGCCTTAATGCAATCTTCCTCGCGAAATAGAGGCTGCTTGCCGGATTATAATACACCTATAAGCCGGTATAGCTTGTAGGTGTATTTGTTTTAATCATAATATCCCAGACTATGGCAGGGTTTATCTTTATAATTTTATGAGAGGGAAGTGTTCAGCTATGTTTAGTTTTGCGATGCCGGAACTAATATTGATCCTGGTGATTGCCCTGGTAGTCTTTGGTCCCGGCAAATTGCCGGAGCTTGGCAAGGCATTAGGGAAAGGAATGCAGGAATTTCGCCGCGCGACAGGTGAAGTTGTCGAAGAAAAAGCAATCAATATTGAAGCAAAGGCGATTGAAGAGAAAAACCGGTTGGACAAGTTGCCCGCTGCTGAAAGTGAGCGCAGAGCGGCAGGAGTAAATTCACAGGAGCAGAGATAGTTAGCGTAACGCCGGTCAAGGTTGAGGATATCTTGCCGGCGTTTGCTCATTTCGCAGTATTAAAAGTGTGAAGTATATGCATAGGGAGAGTGAGAGGTTGAGAGCGCAGCTCTCAACCTCTTTGCTTACATGAAGAGTTAATATTCTTCGGAAGAGTCATCCGCAGAGTCATCTTCAGAATCGTCCTCAGAATCATCCTCAGAATCATCCTCGATCGGCAGTTCTTCTTCGGACTCCTCTTGTTCCGGCGTATCCAGGCGATGAATCTTAGCCAGTAAATCAATGATCTGATGGTTTTGTTCAATCAGAATCTCTTGATTTTTGCTAATTGTATTGAGAGGAGCCAGAGCTGTTTGGAATTTCTCAACCAGGTATTTTACTGTTTTTTCATAAGCCAACTCAATGACCTCCTTTCCTATCTCCTTTATAATACTGTTGTCATCTTCGAAATGTACCAAACTTAATTGACATTTAACTTGTAACTTGCCCCGTAACCATTTTTGAGTTCAAGGACTCCCAAAGTATAAATATCAGATAGCTGTAGCAGAGTGAATTAAAACGCATACAATATTAACATAATACAACAGAAGGGAGAGTTTTTGTGAGTTGTGCAAGGTTAGTGTTTAAACGCCTAAAACGCCTGGGGGTTTATCCTAAAGTGGCAACATCCAATATAGGATTCCAGCTTATGCTATATTCTGCCGGCGGCTTATTTTATCTGCTGCAGCAGATCCAGAACAGAAATAAACCGGTTGCCCCTGTCTGCCGGAGTCAGGCCAAACCGCACAAGCGCGACACAAGTACCGTCACGTTTATGGATGTGGCCGGTGTAGACGAGGCCAAGCAGGAACTGGAGGAAATACTGGAGTTTATCCGGCACCCTAAAAGATTCAGTGCAATGGGTGCCCGCGTTCCCAAAGGCGTATTATTGTATGGCCCTCCCGGTACGGGTAAAACACTGCTGGCAAAGGCATTGGCCGGCGAGGCGGGTGTGCCGTTTTTAAACATGAGCGGTTCGGAATTTGTGGAAATGTTTGTCGGGGTTGGCGCTTCCCGGGTGCGCGACTTGTTTAAGGAGGCCCGGATGAAGACACCCTGCATTGTTTTCATTGACGAGATTGATGCCGTGGGGCGGCAGCGCGGCACGGGTATCGGCGGCAGCCATGATGAACGGGAGCAGACGCTCAATCAACTACTGGTAGAAATGGATGGATTTAACGCCAAAAAAGGCATCGTCGTTATCGCCGCTACCAATCGTCCGGATGTTCTTGATCCGGCGCTCCTGCGTCCGGGCCGCTTTGATCGCCAGATAGTCGTTGACCGGCCTGACCTTAAAGGCCGCCTTGATATTTTACAGGTACACACCAGAGGCAAACCACTGGCTAACGGACTGGATCTTATGGTTATTGCCCGGCGCACACCCGGTTTTACCGGTGCCGATCTGGGTAACTTGGTGAACGAGGCGGCGCTCCTTGCTATCCGCCGCGGTACTAAGTGTATTGAGATGAATGATATGGAAGAGGCGGTAGACCGGGTAATGGCCGGACCGCAGCGCAAGAGCCGGGTGATGAGTAACAAAGATAAAAAACTAACCGCTTATCATGAGGCAGGCCATGCGCTGGTAGGAATGCTCCTGCCCCATACCGATCCAATCCACAAGGTGTCAATTATCTCCCGTGGCCGGGCCGGCGGCTATACTCTCACTTTACCGGCGGAAGACCATTACTATCAAACCCGTTCGGAGCTTTTCAGCCAACTCACGGTCCTATTTGGCGGCCAGGCAGCCGAAGCCCTGGCTTTTGGCGAAGTAAGCAACGGCGGGTACAATGACCTGGTTCAGGCCACCGAACTGGCGCGTAAAATGGTGTGTGAATACGGTATGAGCGAGGTGTTGGGCCCAATCACCTATGTCCGGCGTAAAGAACAGGTATTCCTTGGCCGGGACATTTTAGAGAACCGGGACTGCAGTGAAAAAATAGCCGGCACCATCGATAATGAAATACATCGCCTCATTCAGGATGCTTGCGCTAAAGCGGAGGAAATCATCGGCGCTAATATTAAGAAGCTAAACCTTATCGCCAACTCTTTGCTGCAGCGGGAAACGCTCAGCGGCGAGGAATTGAAAAATTTGCTGAACATTCCAGCTAATCAGTAACGAGACAGGCATGTTGATAAGTTTTCACAAATGTTGGCCGGCGCTCTTGATTTTTGGCGGTGATTTTTGTATTCTTAAAGACAAGGCTTAACATATTTGGTGATGAAGGATTATAGTACCTGACAAAAACTTTTTTAGCGATTCGGGGGTAGTGAAAGCCCGGAAAAGGGATCAGGGAAACGGCGGTCCGGAGCCGGCTGCTTTTAAGGGGATGCACCTAAGTGCGTCAAATAGGGTGGAACCGCGGGTGCGATAAGCTCTCGTCCCTATGGATAATAATCCGTGGGCGGGAGTTTTTGTATTTTTATATGTTTAATGATGTTTAATGATGTTTAATGTTTAAAGTTTAAAGTTTAAAGTTAAGGAGTGACAACATGAGCGTAACTATGGATAAAATGGTTTCTTTGTCCAAACATCGGGGCTTTATCTTTCCCGGCTCCGATATCTACGGCGGATTGGCCAATACCTGGGATTACGGTCCCTTGGGGGTAGAATTAAAAAACAATGTCAAGCGGGCATGGTGGAAAAAGTTTATTCAACAATCCCCCTACAATGTAGGCTGTGACACCGCCATCTTAATGAATCCCAAGACTTGGGTGGCTTCCGGCCACGTAGGCAACTTTAACGACCCGCTTTTAGACTGTAAGCACTGCAAAGCCCGCCACCGGGCTGATAAACTGATTGAAACCACCCTGGCGGCAAGGGGAATCGAAAAAGACATCAACGGTCTCAAGTTCGATGAACTGAAACAAATAATTGACGAATACCAAATTGCCTGTCCGGATTGCGGCAGCCGCGATTTTACCGATATTCGCCAGTTCAATCTGATGTTTAAGACTTTCCAGGGAGTTACCGAGTCCAGTCAGAATGAAATCTATCTCCGGCCGGAAACCGCCCAGGGAATTTTCGTAAACTTTAAGCACATTCAGCGGACTATGCGGAAAAAGCTGCCGTTTGGCATCGGCCAAATCGGTAAAAGCTTCCGGAATGAGATTACACCGGGAAACTTTACTTTCCGGACCCGCGAGTTTGAACAAATGGAACTGGAGTTCTTCTGCAAGCCGGGTGAAGATCTAAAATGGTTTGAATACTGGCGGGGGTTCTGCCACAACTGGCTGCTTGCCCTGGGCCTGAAAACGGAAAACATTAAGCTGCGCGATCATGCGGCCGAAGAACTCTCCCACTATAGTAACGCCACTACCGATTTTGAATACAAATTTCCTTTTGGCTGGGGCGAACTATGGGGTATTGCCGACCGGACCGACTTTGATCTAAAACAGCACATGGAGCATTCCGGCGAGGACTTCCACTATTTAGATCCTGAGACCAATGAAAAGTATATTCCGTACTGCATTGAACCGTCTCTCGGCGCTGACCGCGTTACCCTTGCTTTCCTGATTGATGCGTTTGAAGAACAGCAGCTGGAGAAGGATGATGTCCGTATCGTACTCCACCTTCATCCGGCCCTTACTCCTTATAAGGTGGCAATTTTTCCCTTGTCGAAAAAACTGGCTGAAGGCGCGTTAAAAATATTCCAGGATTTATCCCGGCATTTTATGGTCGACTATGATGAAACCGGTTCTATCGGCAAGCGGTATCGCCGGCATGATGAAATCGGCACGCCGTTTTGCGTCACCTATGACTTTGATTCGGCAAGCGACGGCCAAGTCACTGTCCGGGACCGGGATACCATGGAACAAGTCCGTATGCCCATCAGTGAACTGCGGTGCTACATTGAAGCGAAGCTGGAGTTCTAGGGTCAGGCATCTTGTGGTAAAGGGTACTGGGAGAACACTCTTGGTACCTGTTTTTGTTATACAGTATCCGAATTACGGGAGTAATAATTATGAGGAGATAATTAATGGTGAGAATTATATAAATGCCACCGTAATTCTTCTTAATGTCGGACAACAATTTGATGATATTGATTTTATTGATATTGGGGGCGGTTTTGGAATATCTTATGACGAAAGTGAACCGGACCTGGACCTGCGGCAGTTGGGGCGGCAGCTGGACCATATTTTTTATACTTTTGTCGATCGTTATAGAAAAAAAATTACATTTGTTGTTGAACCGGGAAGGTATATCTGTGCTGAATGTGGAATATTGTTAACCACGGTACACTCGGTGAAAAATAACCCCGGCAGAACTTTTATCGGCACTGACGGCGGATTTAACGTCTTGATCAGACCGATGGCCTATGGCTCCTATCATGAAATTATTAATTGCAACAATATCAAAGGCGAAACCCATAGGGTTGATATATGCGGCAATATCTGCGAGTCAGGGGACTTATTAGCCCGGGACAGAAGGCTGACGGAAACCGTTGCCGGCGATATATTGGCGGTTTTAGACGCAGGTGCCTATGGTTATTCCATGTCGTCAAATTATAATGCAAGACTCAGACCGGCTGAGGTGCTTGTAACTTCGGCGGGAAAACCGCAACTTATCAGAAAAAGGGATTCCTTGGAGGACTTAACCCGTAATCAGATATTTTAAAGGCTTCCTAGCGTTCTTTACATATTTCTTTGACGGTAGGAGCGCAGCTAAAACAGGGAAAGCAATATGGCCGGCAGAGTTTGGGCTGGCAGCAGTCAAACGGCCGGCATATCCGGTCGGGGCGGCAATAATAAGGCCGGCAATGGTATGGTTTGCAGTAGTAGGGGAGACAACAAAACCGGTTGTTCTTAGAACATTCATTCCCACACCACTCCTTGATTTCAGGGTACTCCTGCCCGGATGAACTATATTTTTTCATGGCTATTTTACCTCCGCGATGAAAGCAAAGTGATATTACATAATATGCAAAAATATTCATATTTGAAAAAAATTAATATTTATTTAACAAAAGTTTAACGCGTAATTCGGGAAAATCATACATAATGTAATAAAGAGACGTTGAATCAGAAGGGGGGATTTAGATTGCGGATCGTATTGTTTACTGATACATTTACTCCCCAGATAAATGGTGTTGCCAAAACATACCAAAGACTTTTGGCTTATTTGCAGTCGAAGAATATTGAAACTTTAGTCTACGCCCCAACCGCAAAGTCCCAGGAACCGTCCGTAACTAATTCTAACGGTGTCTGCCGGGTAGCTAGTTTGGACTTTTTTTTATATCGTGACTGTCAGATTTCGCTGCCGAACTATTTTGCCGTACGTCAGACGCTTGACAAATATAAACCTGATTTGGTGCATCTTGCCACACCATTCTCCCTCGGACTTACGGGATTAAAGTACGCAACGCAACGGTGCCTACCCAAGGTGGCCGTATTTCATACCAATTTCCCCCAGTATCTTGAGCATTGGCGCGTCCCGCAACTTAAGAAATTGGCCTGGCGCTTTTTGCGGTGGTTTCATCGGCAGGCGGAAAGAAACTATTGTCCTTCCCGCGATACCATGCGCATGATGCGTTTGCAGGGAATTAACAATGTTGAATTATGGACCAGGGGGGTTGACCAGAATATTTTCAACCCCGATTTTCGCAGTCTCGATTTCCGGCGGTCTCTCGGGATCGATGACAAAATAGTACTTTTATATGTCGGCCGGCTGGCTCCGGAGAAAAGTGTTGATGTTCTCTTGCGAGCCTTGGATAAGGCAAATAAAAAATGCGATAACCTTCACCTTCTGTTAATTGGCGACGGCCCTTCCCGACATTACCTTACTTCAATAGCTCCGGAAAATGTAACATTCATGGGGTATCGCTCCGGAAATGATTTATCCACTGCCTACGCATCGGCGGATATCTTTGTATGTCCGTCAATTACGGAAACCTTTGGCAATGTGATCCTGGAGGCAATGGCTTCATCGCTGCCGGTAATTGCGCCTTTGGCAGGCGGCATTAAGGAAAACCTTTTTCCAATGAGAACGGGTATTCCTTGTACTCAACTTAACCATGAGTCTATGGCGGCCGGGATGGAAAGACTGGCAATAGATTCCCAATTGCGAAGCAGCCTTGCCCTGGGAGCCTATGAACACGCCAAGTCGCAAAGCTGGAATGAAGTTTTCTTCCGGCTTGTGAATAGTTATCATAATGTGGTTGAGTTATCACCGAAGCATTCTTTTTCCGCGGCGCAAGATAAAAAAAGAAAAACACCTGGGTGTTCTTCTCAGTATCAGAAAGTATAATTAAGTATAATTTACGGGTTATTCCGGCAGTACCGGAAGCAGTACCAATTTAGCGGGCATAAACTTTACGGAAAGACCCTTTGGGGTCTTTCTTGCAGTATCAGATGTTTATGCCGTTGAAAACGCATCAGTAAAGTATGAAAATGTTATTCTTTAAGGGAAAATATATAACTTTTCCGAAAGGTGCACACTCCGAAAACGCTTGGCGTTTTCTTAACTTATGCGTAAAAGTTGTTTTTTATTAGATCAAACCAAGCTGTCAACGATTGGGAAGCCCTTTTGTCTACTAAGTTTTTCAGGCCAAGCTGCCAGGCATTGGCCGGTTCCTTGGGGTGGATCAGCCCTGGAAGGTGGTAAAGTATACTGGGATCCCGAAAACATTGCCACATGCATTGGTTGCAAGAGGTAGGGTGGAATTGCCGATTTCCCAGATCAAGGATGTTGCCAAAGTTTTCACTTAAGAACGCGCAACGGTATAAGGTTAAATTCCAATCCAGGTAGAAGAATTTATATCCTCCCAGGCACGGAAAAAGGGGCGGGTTACCTTTCTGGAAACGGACCATTTCCTGTAGGCCGGCAATCGGATTGACAATGCGGATGCCTTCATACTTTGACAACTTGATTTTTTCTATGTGTCCCAAAGTTTCGATTAATTCATCCGGCGTCAGTTCTACTAAATCGCTGGCGGCAGCCCCACCATAAGAAGCTGCCATAACCGTCATCGGATAGCAGAATGCGATTGTATCCAGTCCGAGGCTTCGTATATGCTTGGCAAAAGCGTAATAGTCTCTGATTAACCGGTTGATGGGGGCGGCGGCATTGACATTGATACCTATTTCTTTCATCAGCGGAATCATATTTCTGATATGCTTCATAAGCCCTGGAATTCCCCGGTTGCTGTCGTGTTGTTTTTCAATTTCCGAGTCAATAGAAATCCAGACGTTTCTTACTCCACTGTCTTTTAGTTTGCGTATGGTTTTATAATTAAGAACTGCACCATTGGTCCCTGTCCGGGTGAAAAAACCTTTGGCTGAAGCGTACTTAATTATTTCATATATATCAGGATTGAGGAGCGGCTCACCGCCGGTGAAAGAAATGATGCGGATGTTTTTATCATAGAGTAGATCCAACACCTTTTTGGCATCATCAAAACTAACGTGTTTGACGGGTCCGCCCTTGCCTTTAGGGTAAGAACAAAAACTGCAGCCGGCATTACAGAGATTGGTTACCGCCCATATGACCTGACCCGGTAAGCTACCGGTGAACATTGTTTTAAATTGTGCTATACTCATGCTATTGGACATAACTCAACACCCCACTCCCAGATAAGTGAAGCCAAAAGGACGCCTTTTTTCGTTGTCGAACATGTTGCGACCGTCGATGAATACCTTTTGCCGCATCACCTGTGCTAAATCTTTCCATTTCCATTGATTACTTTGCAAATCTTTTCCTCCCTAGGTTTTGATGATTTTGATCTTTCCGGTATTACCGAATATTATAATACACTTGGGTATGATTTTGCCTAACGTTATAAATAATTAACAAACCGCATGAAAATATAAGGTGGGTGCAGCATTGGTAGAGGCTATTATTGACTTTTGCCGTGAAAACGGAGTATATGGATTGATGTTATTGGCGTTTGCCGACTCGTTTGTCTCGCCAATTATGCCCGATATTATCATGGTGCCTTTGTGTCTTGCCGAACCTGATAAAGCGATATTTTACTCCTTTTTGGCTACAATTTCTTCTGTGGCGGGCGGGTTCATCGGCTATAGCTTGGGAGCAAGGCTGGGGCCCGTATGTATTGTCAGATTCATCCCGCCGCACCATTGGGAGACCATCCGCAATCTGGTTGAAAAGCATGGGGCATGGGCCGTATTCTGGGGTGCGATCATGCCAATTCCATATAAATTTGTATCAATTTCAGCCGGAGTGTTAGGTCTTAATAGAAATTTGTTCCTTATTGTTACAATTATCGGCAGGTCTAAGAGATTTTTGCTCGAAGGAATCCTTCTTTACTATTTCGGGGTTCCGCTTGCAAAAACCTGGGAGCAATACAATGAATATGGTATTTGGATTGTTGGTGGCGTAATCATCGCCACAATTTTAGGGTATAAATTATTCCGGGTCCCGAAGAGCCAGCAGTAGTATGCCGTAAACCGGGAAAAATGCGCCAAGACATGAAATGGCCGAACTCCGCTCAAATACGGGTTCGGCCATTAGCCCATTATCTTTAGCGAGGGTAATATTCACGAATTTGAAACAGAAGATAGACAAACACAAAGTCGATTATAATTCCGAAAAGACTAAAATGGATAATGTTTACGACGAAGCCTGTCAGTGAGGTCAACAATGCCAGTTGCCAGCCGCGCAACTGCCGTGACAGCATCCAATAACCGGCGAGAATGCCCAGGATTTGTATAATGGCAGAGATGACGATGATCAATGACATTATTCCTGTATAGCCGCCAGCCATTCTTGCGGCCGCAGTAAACATTCCCAGGATGGAAAATAGACATAAAAGTCCTAGAACGCCAAAAACAATAATAATCCATGGCAAATATTTTGCCAAACCTTCCTTGACATTGGGGGAGAGTGGGGGTAACTTCTCCAGAAATATTTTGCGGAGTTCTGTTTCCAGTTTTTCCATCATATAGTTTTATCCTCCTTTCGTTTAAAATTCTAAGGGTTAGTTCATTATATATTAAACTCATGAAAATATGTTGACTTCATGATGAAATATTGAAAGAGGAATATGTTAATATCATAATTATAGATAAATTTACAGTAAAATGCAATAATTTGTACAATTTTTATTTCTATATTTCTGACTAATATCGACTAATATCGACTGATATGGAAAGGTTTAGCAGGGATTTTGTCATTTATACATAATATATATATACGCATAAACATAAATCTAATAAATTGGTGATCCAAGGGGAAAAGAAAGGAATGATTAAAAAATGAAAAAAGTGCTGATTTCATTTCTGCTTACTGCATTCATAGTATCTGTTACGTTGTTATCCACACCTGCACTGGCGGCGGCTGACAGTGGCGGCTTACGCTACACTGTATCTGTGACCAAGTTTGAAAATAGGGCCGGGTGGAATGGGCAGTTTGATATTGGAGATGCTTGGGGTATTGTTATGACAGATATCCTTAATCAGACAGGCAAGTTCATTGTGCTTGCTGAGAAAGATATGAGACAAGAGGCAATGGCTGAACAGGACTTTGCTGCATCCGGCCGGACAGCGCAAGGGGCAAATACGCCGCAAATTGGACAAATGACTCCGGCTCAAATTATCATAAAAGGTGCAATTACCCACGTTCAGAACAAAACCTCCGGTGGCGGCGGTCTTGTTGGGATTGGTCCGTTTGCTATTGGCGGCAGCAATAGCAATGCTGAGGTTAATGTAACCATGTATATGGTAGATTCCACTACCGGCCAGATTTTGGCATCCAAGAGCGTTGTCGGGAAGTCCTCCAGCAGTGCCGGCAGTATTGGTTATTCGGGTAATGGATGGTTTGGCGGCGTTGGCGGGTATAAGAATGATAATATGGGTAAAGCCATTGCCAATGCTGTGTCGCAGGGTGTAGACTGGATGATAGGACAACTTCCTAATATTCATTGGAAGGGAGCGGTTGTCATGGTGAGGGATCAGAATGTGTATATTAACCGTGGCAGCCGGGAAGGAGTTAAACCCGGACAGCAGTTCATCGTAGGCAGAGCAGAAGTCATTCGGGATCCAAACACCGGCGAAGTGCTTGACGAAAGCGTTACTGAGGTGGGAAGAATTCAAGTTGTAAATCTGAAAGAAAAACTTGCTATTTGTGAAATAGTCAGCGGTCAGGCGGAAGAAATAGAAAAAGGTATGGGCGTGGAGTTACCTTAACAATATATAATTATTTTGTATTTTTGTGTTGTGGTATAACAATAATAGGCAGGGGAGAGTTCCCCTGCCTATTATTGTTTAGATATTAGTTGTGCTATAATGTGGTTCAAAGATTGAATGCAGTAAAATATGGTAAAAATCCTTGGCGGTTTTCTTTATTTGACAAAGTCACGTTACTGCGGTATAACTAATTACATTATATACAAATTTGCTATGATTTTATTATTTTGATAAATACTAAACACATATAATAAAATTTGTCCACTAATAGCTGATGCGGAGGAACTTTATGGAGACGAAAATCAGGCGGCAGGAAAGCCGCCGGGTAATGGTAGTTTTGTGTCTGGCCGCCGTTGTTGTTATTGCGTATCTAATGGCTCCGGCATTTTTCAAAAGGTTATTTTCGTTGCTCATAGTGGGCGACGTATTGGGAAGCATAGAGTTTATACGTTCTTTTGGCCCGTATGCGATGATAGTAAGTTTTTTCATCATTGTTTTCATTAATGCTACAGGGGTTTTACCTAATATCTTCATGCTGGCAGTTAACGGGATTATATTCGGGGTAGCATTGGGGACTTTCATTTCCTGGTTGGCTGAATCGGTTGGCGTAATTCTTGGTTTTTTACTCATGCGCTATATATTCCGGGATTACGCGCAAAGCTTGATTGTCCGCAGTAATGCCTTGAAAAGTGTTGACGAGTTTAGCTGCCGGAGCGGTTTCAAAATCATGCTGATTGCCCGTGCTGTTCCTTATATTCCTTCCGGATTAATTACAGCTTTGGGAGCCATTAGTTGCATCAAGTTGAAAGACTATGCACTGGCTACTTTTATCGGTAAAATACCTTCGGCCTATATTGAAGTAACAATGGGGCATGATTTGTTTTCTTATCAGGAACATATAGCACGACTAGCGTTATTATTGCTGATTTCCGGAGCATCTTACCTAGCTTTCTTATGGTACAAGAAGAAACGCCATTCCCGCTAAGGGGGCCGAAGGAGGACTGTTGATTGCAATTTCTTAGCTGGTTTCAGATCGTTTTATTGGTTTTACTTATTGCAGCCATTAGTCTATCGGCGGGAATCGTGTTGAACCGTCTAATCCATACCATGTTAAATCAGGACTGCATTTATGAATCAATAATTAAACCATTAAAAGGCATACCCGTCATTTGGAGCATTCTGATCGGGATGTACGCTTTAACGTTTCTGGTGCCAGTGACTGATGGGGTGCAATCTTCCCTGTATAAATTGATTTTTGCCTTATTGCTTTTGTCGTTAACGATTATTATCGCCCGTATTGTTGCCGAACTTGTCCGATGCTACACGAAAAAGACACAGGCCATTCTGCCGGCAAGTTCTATATTAATCACTACAGCCGAAGCTGTTATTTACGCCGCTGGTTTACTAATCACACTCCAATCGGTCGGTATTTCAATTACTCCTGTATTAACGGCTTTGGGCGTGGGGGGATTGGCAGTCGCCCTGGCACTGCAAGAGACATTGTCCAACCTTTTTGCCGGTTTGCATATTTTGATTTCCAGTCAAATACGAATTGGCGATTATATCAAACTTAATACGGGTGAAGAAGGATTTGTCGATGATATTTCCTGGCGTATTACCAAGATAAAAACCTTAGGGAAAAATACTATTATTGTTCCTAATTCAAAGGTTGCATCCTCAATCCTTGTAAACTATCATGTTCCGCAAGAAAAAACGGCATTTATCGTACCTATTGGCGTCAGCTACGGCAGCGATCTTGACAAGGTGGAAAGGGTAACCCTGGAAGTCGCAACTGAAGTTGTCCGGGAAGTCTGCGGCGGGGTCACGGATAGCATTCCGATTATATTGTTTCACTCTTTCGGCGAGTATAGCATTAATATTAGAGTTATCTTATACGCCAAACATTTTGTAAGCCAGTTTCGTTTACGGCACGAGTTTATCAAACGGCTTTACCGGCGTTTTCGTCAGGAAGGGATTGAGATTCCGATATGTCATGTAATGTTTCGGCAAAACGGGACATCTGTTAGCTCTCTTACCGGGCCGGAAGAGTTACTTTGATTTGCCTGCAATATAATAAGAAAAATCTAATTTGGCTGCGGTGGCGCGGTCTTTTTTACTTGCTATCTATAAAAATCTATAAAAAGAAGGAGAATAGCCCTGGCAAAGCCAATTCATAAACGTAATAAAACTTTTATGGTGGAGGGTTACGTTATGGATTTCGGCAGTTGGATTTGGATATTGTTTCTCATTTTAACAATTTCACCAATGTTTAAGCAATTTACATTAGAGCAGGCCCGTTTGCGCCTGATCCGGTCCATTGAGATGAAGAGGGGATCAAGACTGATTACCATGATCCATCGCCAGGAGGCAATTAGTCTGCTGGGTCTTCCCATCAGCAGGTATATCAATATCGAGGATTCCGAACATATCTTGCGGGCAATTCGTCTTACTCCGCCGGAAATGCCCATTGACATATTGCTGCATACCCCGGGAGGACTGGTTTTGGCTTCTGAGCAAATTGCCCATGCACTGATGCGCCACCCGGCAAAAGTGTCAGTTTTCGTTCCCCATTACGCCATGAGCGGCGGTACAATGATCGCTTTGGCGGCCGACGAAATTGTCATGGACTGTAATGCCGTGCTGGGTCCGGTTGATCCCCAGCTCGGGCAGTACCCGGCGGCTTCCATTATTAAAGCGGTTCAACAAAAGCCAATTGCGGAAGTGGACGATAACACGCTTATATTAGCTGATATGGCGGCGAAGGCTTTACATCAGGTAGAGGAATTTGTTTTTAAATTATTGTTGGACAAAATGGGGCCGGACCGGGCGAAAGAAGTGGCGCGCATCCTTACCGAGGGCCGCTGGACGCATGACTATCCGGTTACCTGTGACAAAATTAGCGAATTAAGCTTACCCCTTAATCCTGACTTGCCGGAAGAGATCTTTCAGTTGATGGAGCTGTATCCGCAGCCGGCGCAACGGCGTCCTTCCGTTCAGTACATTCCTCTGCCTTATGGCCGGGAAGAATTTAAAAAACCCCATAACTGAAAAATGCAGATAAAAAATAGAAGGAAAAGAATAGAAGGGCAGGTTTTACACTTAAATTTGGTAGTGGAGGTGGTTTCATGGATCATAAGGGCATATTCCGGGTACTTCAGAAAATTCATTTCATTGATACAGATATCGATGCGGATATCGATGCAGATTCTGAAAATTACCAGACTCGTATATATTCCAGCCATATCGAGGATATCAAAGAAAAGTCTCTTTTGGTTGCGGTGCCTTACTCCCAGGGACATTATCTTCCGCGCAGATATCTAAAAGAGTATAACGTCCGTGTTACTCCCGGCCCTTGTGTTTACATATTTAATACTAAATTGCTGGCGTTTATTTCAGACCCTATTCCTATGTGGGAGATATCAATGCCGCAAGAAGTAAAGCGAATTCAGACAAGAGGGTATGCGCGGCTGGATATTACCCTGATGATAGATGTGACAATTATTCAACCCGATGGCGGTATTGACGAAAAAATCGCTACATTTACCAGAGACATTAGCGGCAGCGGTCTGGGATTCAGCTTGGACAAGGACAGGGCAGTACCTTTGGGAACCAAGCTGAAAATAATGTTGCCCCTAGGTGAAATACATGTGATAAGAGCAGAAGGGGAAGTAATTCGCGTCATTCCCCATGATCTAAATCCGGAGAAAAATGTAATCGGTCTCAAATTTACTAAGATTGCCAATGCAGACCGAGAATGCCTGAGCAAATTTATATTCCGGAAGCAGATAGTTAGACGCAACAAAGGACAGAAAATATAGTGGACTGCGCCGCCGGCTGTTTCCCTTGAAATTAAATTTCAGTACTACTTTAGCGTACTTAGCCATTTATTACAGCCTTCCCGCATACTCTTGGCATTATGGAAAAAAGCTTCCAGCGGTGTCAGATTACGGGTGCTGGTACCGTAACCGGCAGCGTCGATAAGTGTTTTGTCCGAAATCCGGTAAACCGCCTGGAGCATGGATATGTAGTATTCGTTATTCTTATCTTTTAAACGGTCAGCCTGAAATTCAGTTATGATTGCCCACTGACAGCCTAATGATCGTGCTTTTTGTATGGGGTCATCCGTGGCTGAAGCGGCCTTGTCAAATATGTATCCGGGCAGTATGTCGCGGTACTCATCCTGTAGAACCTCCTGCATATAGGAGAACTCAGCGTGAAGTTCTTCCGGAAGGCTGTTTTTGACAGGGGCAATATAAACCGTAGGGGTTTCCCGGGATGCAGCAGAATCATCGGGCAGGGACAAGGCTCCGGCTTGGACGGCTGCTTGCCGGATATGATAATACTGTTTCATTGCCAGGTCCAAATAGGATGCAATATCATGAGGATTTTGGCCAATATAATCAGGTTTTTTCCAGGATGTTTCCTGGCCGAATTGGGTGTAACCGCCGGGGATGCGCTGTAGCGCCAATGGTATCGGGTCGCCGTGAATGGTTATCCGGGTCAGATTGAGCCTTGCCTCAAAGAGATCTTTAAAAGCCGTATTGCCGACGGCGGGTGCGCCGAAGGTAATAACCTCGATTTGTTGCGGCTTAACACCGGCTTCCAACAGACTGGCGGCGGCAAGGGTTACCACTGCGCCGCCCAAACTATGACCGGTCAGGTAGATTTTTTGCTCCGGATGCGCCAATAATATGTTTAACAAATCTTGCGGCCGGCCATTTTCCTCATCGACAACTTCAGCTTCGCCTGCAGTCCGCAGGTATTGGTAAAAACCCTGATGCACCTTGGGAAGCTGGTTGATTGACAATGACGACTTGGTCGCAAACGGAATTTTGTCCCAAGACAAATCCACTCTAATGTCTTTCTCTGTTTCTGTTCCTGTAACCGCCAGCAAATAAAACGGATGACTACTGTCAGGAAATATTTTTTTGGCGAACAGGAATCGGGCGTCGGCATATTTGCCCTTCTGTACAAAGGGAATAATCTCCCAGCCCTCTTGCTGCAGGGCGGACATTGCAAAGCCGCCGTAACGGTCATTATAAGTAGCCATGCAGGCAGCCGCAGCAATAAAAACTTCCCGGGCTTCCTGATATTTTGCCAGCGGTCCGGCAATTGCAGCCGGTATAAACAGCAGCAGTGACAGCAGGGTGAGTGTCAATAGTCTTATTTGACGCATTAGATCACCTTTTTACTATAAACTTTATCTGGTCTAATTGTACCATATCATTCCATGGTTGAGAATGAGCGGTTTAGTGTAATCCTTTTATAATGATAAAAAAACGAGGAATGGTGGCTTAGAATTGGTTGGATACTTTATGCAAGGCTTGCTGATTGGACTGGCCTATTTGGCGCCGATCGGCATGCAAAATCTGTATGTTATCAATATGGCATTGAAAGCTTCCCGCTGGAAGGCCTTCCAAGCCGCAATCATAACAACCTTTTTCGATATTACGTTAGCCATAGCGGCTTTCTTTGGTACCGGAGCGCTGTTGGAGACTAATCCTCTGGTTAAATGGGGCTTGTTATTACTAGGCAGCATAGCCATACCGGCTATCGGTATTGTCCTGATCCGATCAAAACCGGCTGAGAGTACGGAGCTGAATGTGGAGGAGTCTTTCGCCAGGACGGCAATATTCTGCTTTTCGGTTACCTGGCTGAATCCACAGGCTCTCCTGGACAGTACGTTTTTGTTGGGTAGTTACCGGGCGGCTCTGGACAGCACCTTAGCCACCGCCTTCTTACTTGGGGTAGTAACGGCATCCTTTATTTGGTTCAACAGCCTGGTAGTAATTTTTACCCGTTTCCGGCACCATATGAGCACTGGTGTATTGCGGAAAATTAACTTAATCTGCGGCGTGGTTCTGATTCTATTTGGAGTGAACCTGGGATATGGTCTCATAATATATATGTCGCATTAAACCAATTGACACATCCGGGTATTCGGATAAGCCGGAGTTAAGCAACAGATCAAAGCGTTCTAAAAGTCAACTTTGCAACAAGTCAATGGGACCCGGGTGCGGAATATAGAGGTGGCAAGTGAAAAGAGCCTGTTCACTTACAGAAAAAACCAAACAGTTTTTGGCAATATTCTCTCCAATATTTGTTTCCCAAATTTCTTTGATGGCTACAGGCTTTTTTGATACAGTAATGTCAGGCCAGGCCAGCCACTACGATTTGGCAGGAGTGGCCATTGGCGCAAATCTGTGGCTGCCTGTATACACAGGCCTTGGCGGAATACTTGCCGGGATTACGCCTATCGTAGCTCAACTCAACGGCGCTTCCCGCAAAGGGGATATGGCTTTTTTGGTCGTGCAAGGTGCATATCTTGCCCTGTTTCTTGCGCTTGTTGTAATCATTGGCGGGTGGTTTCTCCTTACGCCGATATTGAATATCATGCAGCTCGAAGCAGCCGTGCACGACATAGCCCGTGGTTTCCTGGCGGCCCTGTCGATAGGGGTTGTCCCTTTGTTTGTTTCCGTGGTTCTGCGGAACTTTTTGGATGCGCTGGGTTATACACGGATAACCATGTTGGTGACTCTTTGTGTTTTGCCGGTCAATATTGTATTAAACTATATGCTCATCCTGGGCAATCTTGGCTGTCCCCGGCTTGGCGGCGTGGGTGCTGGGTATGCATCGGCCATAACGTACTGGTGTCTTGCCGCTGTCAGCCTGGGCGTTATTTGCTTTAAGGAACCTTTTAAAAGTTACCATATATTCCGCAAGTTTTTCCGGGTTTCGCTTGCCGCCTGGCGGGAACTGCTCGCGGTCGGGTTGCCGATAGGTCTTTCGATATTTTGTGAAGTCAGTATTTTCGGCATAGTCGCCATGCTGATGTCCGAGTATGGCACGGCAACAATCGCTGCCCATCAGGCGGCCATTAACTTCGCCGGACTCATCTACATGGTTCCTTTGAGTATCGGGATGACCCTGACCATTATCATTGGGTTTGAAGTGGGCGCAGGCAGGTATGATGACGCCCGGAAATACAGCTATCTTGGCATAGGAATAGCTGTGGCGTTTGCTGTGGGTGTTACGGTTGGACTGCTTATCTTTAACAATAAAATTGCCGGTCTCTACACAGGTGAGCCGGAAGTATTTGAACAGATAAAAAGTTTTTTAGTCTATGCCATATTTTTTCAGTTTTCCGACGCCATTGCCGCGCCGGTCCAGGGAACACTGCGCGGGTATAAAGACGTGAAAGTGACCTTTCTTATGGCCATTGTGTCGTACTGGGTCATCGGCATGCCGACCGGATATTTGCTTGCTAAGTATACCTATCTGCAACCTTACGGCTATTGGGTCGGGTTTATCGTCGGCCTGGCGGTTGGTGCGACGGCACTGGCGGTAAGATTGGCCAGGCTGCAGCAAAAATACAAAATGTAAAGAATGATACCCTCTTCCCTGTCAGTCCGGACCGCAAAGCTAGTGGTCTGTAAACCCTAATCCTATAGTTTTAGAGTTTACAGACCACTAATGCGAAGGCACTTGGCAGTTAGGTCATTTGCATTTGTCCGGCAGGCAGGGAAACGTGATATTCTTTCAGCCAAGCGTTTGCCATAATTAAGCGTTCCAGCGGAGTTTCGTTGAAAGCATGTTCGTGTTGTGACATATTGTTTAATGACTTTTCGACAGCCTGGATGTTGAGCAAGGGACGGATGGGGGCGGCAGGGTCGTTCAGTATCGTTTGAAACAGTTCGCGGATACCCTTCACATAGGCGGGATGATGGGAGACAGGATAGCCGCTTTTGCGACGATTTACCACATCAGTTGGCAATACGTTAGCAAACGCCCGCCGCAGTATTCCTTTCTCCATATTGCCGACAGACTTCATTTCCCATGGTATGTTCCAGACATACTCTACCAGCCGATAGTCGCAGAACGGCACCCTCACTTCAAAACCAACCGCCATACTCATTCGGTCTTTACGGTCAAGCAAGATCGGTAGAAAACGAGTGAGATTGAGGTAAAAACCTTCCCGGCGCTTTGCATCCAGAATACTTTCTCCTTCTAATCCGGGTACTTCATTGACAGCTTCACGGTATCGTGCGTTGAGATATTCGCCGGGACGGATAATTTCGAGAAGATCAGGCGAATACCATGGTAGAATTTCTTCCACCCGCAGCGATCCCCGCGCAAGCAAAGCTATCCAGGGAAACGTCGTAAGATGGACAAGATCTTCACTGAAAAACCATTTGTAGCCGCCAAATACCTCGTCGGCCGATTCTCCCGAAAGAGCGACGGTCGCGTCGCTTTTCATAGCTTTAAACAGCAAGTACATGGAGGTTTCTCCCTGACCATAAGCCGGATAGTCGCGAGCACGCATTGGAACAAGCAGATTGTCGAGAAGTTGGGCCGAATCAACCATGATCTCATGATGCTGAGTATCGACATGTTCAGAGACACTTTGGATGTAAGGCGCGTCAAGGCTTTCATGTACTTCACTTTTTAAGAAATAGCGGCTGCTTTCCTCGAATTCGACCGAATAGGTGTTTAGTTTTTTGCCCTCCCGGGCAAACTCTTTAGCCGCCAGGGCGGTAATTCCGCTGGAGTCGAGGCCACCCGACAGCAAGGTGACAACCGGAACATCGGCTACAAGCTGGCGGCCCACGGTATCTTTAAGCAATGCCTGGATGCGCTCGGTAGTTGTCTTTAGATCATCGGTATGAGGCGCACTCTTCAGCGACCAGTATTGAGTGTCATGGCGGCCGTTATGATCGAATACAAGCCGGTGGCCGGGGCGAACTTCGAAAACATTACGAAAAACACTGCTGCCAGGTATATGCAAAGGGAGGAAATTAAGCGCCGCCAGCAAGCCGGTGGCGTCCACCTCCGGCTTGACTAGGGGGTTGGCGAGTAGTGCTTTGAGCTCAGACCCGAAGATTACTCCGCTGCCCCGTTCAGCGTAGAACAACGGCTTTACCCCCAGGTGATCACGGGCTAATAATAATTGTTCTTTCTTGCTGTCCCACAGGCCGAAGGCAAAGATGCCGTTGAGGTGATTGACACAGCTGTTGCCCCACTCCAGATAGGCTCGCAGCAAGACTTCAGTATCGCACTGGGATCGGAATTTATGGCCACGTGATTCCAGTTCCTTACGTAGTTCACGGAAATTGTATATTTCACCGTTGTAGGTTAACACATATTTATGGCCGTTTTCCTCTGCTATCATCGGCTGAACTCCTCCTGCCGGATCGATAACGATGAGCCGCCGATGTCCCAGCGCAGCCCTCTGCGAAAGCCATTTTCCTCCCGCATCCGGCCCACGGTGTCGTATGGTGTTTATCATTTTATCGATTACTGCTTCTTGCTTACTCAAATCTCGTTCCCAGTCAACCCAGCCTGCAATGCCGCACATTACATTCCCTCCTGACCTTTAATATACATTCCTATTGTGTGCTACTGACCTTAAAGAAAAATGCAAAAAGAGTTGTATAAAATGGGTTTATTTTATAAAATGGCTTTAAGAGAACAAATATATGCAATATTTTTACCGGATTAAAAAAGACTGGGCGTAAAGAAGAAGATCAGCCCAACGAAAGGAGAATGAGAATGAACATGATCAAACCGGATGAGAGCTATCAACTGTTTATTGACGGGCAATGGGTTGAGGGAAAAGAGGGAAAAACCTTTCAATCCTACAACCCTGCAAATGGTGAAAAACTCGCAACCTGCGTTGATGCAGGGAAAGAAGATGTAAACCAAGCTGTCGCTGCGGCGTGGAAGGCTTATGAGAGCTGGAAGGACATCAGTCCCCAGGATCGCTCCAAAATGTTGCTGCAAATCGCCGATCTGATCGATGCCAATACCGAAAGGCTGGCTGCTGTGGAAACGCTGGACAACGGCAAGCCCGTTCGAGAAACGCTCAATATCGATGTTCCTCTCAGTTCGGATCACTTCCGCTATTTCGCAAGTGCCATCCGCACCGAAGAAGGCCAAGCTGTGCTCATCGATAAGGACACGCTGAGTTTGGTCCTGCGCGAACCCATCGGGGTGGTTGGACAAATCATCCCCTGGAATTTTCCGCTATTAATGGCTGCCTGGAAAATCGCGCCGGCTTTGGCGGCAGGAAATTGCATTGTCATTAAGCCTTCTTCCAGCACTTCTCTCAGTCTGCTGGAATTGACCAAACTGTTGGCGCGGGTGCTGCCGCCCGGCGTGGTAAATGTCATTACCGGCAAAGGCTCCGTTTCGGGCAATTATATCTTGGAACATCCCGGCTTTAGCAAACTGGCCTTTACCGGTTCCACCGAAGTTGGGTATACCGTATCCGCAGCAGCTGCTAAAAGGCTCATCCCGGCCACCCTGGAACTGGGCGGCAAATCGGCTAACATCTTCTTCCCTGACGCTCCCTGGGAAAAGGCAATTGAAGGCTTGCAAATAGGCATCTTATTCAACCAGGGTCAGGTGTGCTGCGCCGGATCACGGGCATTTGTCCACGAAGATATCTATGACCGGTTCATCGACGAAGCCGTCGCAGCGTTTGCCAAGGTGAAAGTAGGGCTGCCCTGGGAACCGGACACCCAAATGGGGTCTCTGGTCAATCCGGGACAATTGAAAAAAGTTCTGGATTATGTCGATATCGGTAAAGCCGAGGGAGCTAAAATCGCTTATGGCGGCGAAAAACTTACCGAAGGCGGTCTTGACAAGGGCAGTTTTATCCGGCCAACCATTTTGACCGAGGTAAACAACCGCATGCGGGTAGCGCAGGAAGAAATTTTCGGTCCGGTCATTTCTGTCATTAGGTTCAAAGATGAGGCAGAAGTAATCCGCTTAGCCAATGACAGTGAATACGGCCTGGGCGGTGCGGTCTGGACCAAAGATATTAACCGGGCCTTCCGGGTTGCCAGAGCGGTCCAAACAGGCCGGATGTGGGTCAACAATTACAACAATCTACCGGCGCACGCCCCTTTTGGCGGTTACAAAAAATCCGGGATTGGTCGAGAAACCCATAAAATGATGCTGGATCATTACAGTCAAAAGAAAAATATCTTTATTAGTTTATCCGAAACTAAAGTCGGTTTGTATTGAGACTCTTTAAGCACTTTCCCAAGAAGCGGACGAAGAAACGAGCAAATGGCGTTTATCCAAGAAATCAACGGGTTTGGACTGTTTTTCCCGATTGGAACGATGACGTCAAGGGGAAAGTTAATACCCGTAAAAGTAGTTTTGATGCGAATAAAGAAAAAGAGCAGGCAAAATTGGGCCTGCGGTATACATGCTTACTAATTAATTACCCGGTGGCTTCGGCTGCCGGGATTTTTATTTTGTGCAATTATTAATAGGTGGCTTTGAAAAAGAATGGGAATTAAAAAAGCTATATCCGTTCAGTCTTCTGAAATAGTGGTTTTCTAAAAATAGGATTTGATTGTATGATTATTTCAAATTAGTAAAATTATGTAAATTAAAAGCCTCTAACTTATCTTTTGGAATTTGTATCTTGGCATAAGGCAACAGTATATTTTCCGTACCATCTATTGGAGAGCGGTTTATTATATTTGACAACCGACTACTAATATAAAAATAAATATCTGGAATTATTTGATCGCCGGAAAATAAAATTCCATATATCAGTGAAAAAACAAAGTTTTTAAATGAAGAAAAGCCTTCCATTTGTTTATCTGCTTCGCTGAAATAAACCTGAGGATAATTATTTCTCTTAAAATCATCAGCCATATTTTACCCGCTTTCATTTTTCTTTATCTTTTTTCCAGATTATTAGTTTTCCATATTGACATTTTACGGCTAGGCTTTTTTAAAAAGTAGATTTTCAATTCCTATTATCGAAAATCCTGCAAAAATTTTAAAATTTGTTGACTTTCCTAGGAATTCCACCAGTGTATTCATGTAAAACGCCTAAAGCAGCTTGAGTGAAGATTTCACTGGGAGCTTTTACGGCATCCAGATGCCTTTTCACGTAGTTTGCTGTTTCCGCCCTTTACATAGGGATTAGATGGAAGCGCATATCAATCCCCTGGGCGATAGCCTGATGTACCTGCAGCTTAAGTGTTTCCTTCATTACCCGGTTTTCCTGTTTCTATATAAAGTTTCGGTTTAACCTCGCCAGCAAGTCCGCGGTGTCTTGTCCCCGAATGTAATCCCAGCCAAGCCATTTTAAAACCGCATTGGCCGGTAAACGGTTTTTCACATTTGGGTGCAAGGAAGGAAAGTAGGCTCCCGCGCAAATGCGGCCAAATTCCGGGCCGGTTAAAAAAGCAATCAATTCTGCCAGTTCTTCAGTTTTCGTGGATTTTACCAGAAATGACAACGGTGTTATCAGTGTTCCGTCTTCCATCCAAATGACTTTAGCCTCGATGGGTGGTGCAATAGTATTGGCAAAAAAGTGCGGCATTACATGGATCGGCGGCAGGTCTGCCTTATTGCCGGCCATGCTGCGGATCATTTCGGAGGGGTGCATTCCATAACGAACGGATCTTTTTAAGGCGGCGATTCCGTCATCGCCATATTGCTTATAAATGTTTAGCAGCACCATATCATCAAAATCGCCGGGACAACCGTTCAATACCACCATTTGTTCAAACTCCGGCTTTAATAAGTCATCCCATGTCTTCGGCAGCGGCAGACTGCCCAGACGTTTGCAGTCAATTACCACCACAACAGGGTTGATCGCGACGACATTATAACAGCCATCTGTGTCAACAATGTCAATACCGCTCAGGGAACTATTTACCGGTCGTTCTGTTGGGGCTCGATAAAAACCTTTCTTTATAAATCTTTCAGTAAAATTTTTGTTAATCAGGTAATCTGTCGTGAATAGCAAGTCAGGTGCGTCGTCAATATTGTCAACTTGCCCGATATAATCAGCAAAGGCCAATATATCAGTACTGCAGGACCATACATAATAATTAAGTCGTATATTTTTTTCCTGTTGCAGTTTCTCTAAAAATGTTTGCAATGCACTGTGGAGCGGCAGCTTTAAGGCGCATGGCAGTTGTGCAATGAAATTAAACCCCCCGGGTTTATTAACTACAGCTGCCGATAGTTGACGATATTGCTGGGCATCTTTGATTTGGTCAATTAGTAATGCGGTAAATACTGCCGCATTAATTTTTTTGACGCGCAGTAATTCTTTTAGTTTTAAAATGGACCACAAATCTTGGGCCGCATCCGCTGGGGAGAAAATATTAAACCCGGTGAAAACAGCCAAAGTTTCCGGATGTCTGTCAATGATTTCCCTGACGGTGGATTCAAGTAAATTTTCAATCATAGAGTTTCTCTCCCAGTACGCAAGTTAACTATAACTAAATCCTATTATATCTGATATCCCAGTTTTTGTGAAACACAGGGATGATTCGCTCTTTGAATGATATCCTTTGATATTTTTGTCCTTATCCTTGCATTTCTTTAGATTGTGTAAAACACTATACAACTATAATAAAGAAATTAGTGTAATATGTTCTTTAACAGCATTACTGTGAAAAGCAGTAATGGGGTAAGAGTATCATCCTATTTAAAATTTAAAGGAGGCCCGAAAATAATGAAAGTACTTGGAGTTTCAGGTTCACCTATTCCCAACAGCAATACCGACCGCGCCGTCAAGGCAATATTGGATGCAACAGGACTGGAAACGGAGTTTATCAAATTAAGCGATTATAAATTTTGTGGTTGCATGCACTGTCTGAAATGTGTATACACGAATAAATGCGCAATAGATGATGATGGTCCCATGCTAATAGAAAAAGCCAGGGAAGCCAGTGCAATTGTGATCGGGGGATGGACGCCTTTCTCATCATTGGATTCCCGCACAAAGGCATTTATTGAGCGATGTTTTGCTAACCGCCATTTAAAGAACTATATGAAAGGTAAACCAGCTGTTTCCGTGGTTACACACGCAGCACCGGAAGAAAATCCTGAGCTGCCGCCGGCAGCTTCTATGGGGCAGAATGCTATCATGTACTATATGATGGAGGAAGGGATGAATTATCTAGGTGGGGTGAAAGTCTCCGGCAATGTGCCTTGTATCAGATGCGGCGTTGGCGACACGTGTGAGATATCCGGTCTCAAAATGCTATTGGGACCGACCGCCACGGTAGCAAAAGCCGGTGTAAAAAAAATTGAAGATCAGCCGGCAATGGCAGAGGCTTGTAAATTGGGCAAGTTGATTGCCGAGACACTTGCCAAGGAAGAAAACAATTAGCGTGAATTCTCATAAAAAAGCCGCGAGCAATCGCGGCTTTTAGTACAGGGAACCCGCTGTTTTTTAGTCTTTACAACAGTGATGTTTAAATTTGTGATGACATTTCGGGCACTCGCATTCAGGATGAAACTCGTGATTACAGTGGGGACATTTATGACAACCTATATGACATTCATGATGACACTTGGGACATTTATGCGGGAATTTGTGATGACACTTGGGACATTTGTGATGATGCTCGTCATAACAACATTCTTCCAAATTACTCAAGTCATTTAACCTCCTTTAAGTTATCTAATATCATGATATGAATATTGCGTAAGAATAGTGATGAGTGGGTCAGGCATATCCTAATACCCGGATGTTAAGCCTTTATAAACTGCATCATAATAATAGTATCTAAATTAATAGAAGGAGGAATTTGTTTGTATTTCTATAAAATAAACTGCCAAAGCATCATCTGATGTCTTTGGCAGTTTATTTATATAGGATATAAGCTTTCATTTCGCATAAGGCGATATTATCGATTATTATTTTTAGCCGGTGAGTTCACCAATATAATCGTCGGGAAAATGCTTCCTGTTGTCCCTAACATATACTTTCGGTGGGAGATCTGGTGCCCGTCTATGGACAAATCGAAATCAATAAAGCTTGCATCCTCAAGGTGAAAGCTAAGCCCATCCGACCCCCGGGCAGTATTAAACCTAAAGCGCAGGTTATCATGTTCCGAGTCTATTTCATGGCCATTAAAGCCGAAATAGGGCTGGTCTTCTTCGCTGTTGGGAAACCCATACCAAAACCCTTCTTTACTATCGGAGTAAACATCAATAAAGTCTTTACCTTCTAAACGATGGCCCCTAACATGGGAGATAAATCCATCTGTTTGAATTACACCGCTAAAAACATGCTTTTTACTGCGAGCTGTTGCCCAAATATGAAATCCGGATTTATCCTGCCATATATAATATCCCTCCGACCCACCGGAAGAAACCCGGGCAGGTTTACGGTTTACACCGGCTCTTCCCGGCTCAGCAAAAGTACTGCTTGTCAAGGCAATAAGCAATAGACCTATTAACGCGAGCACTAAGCTTTTTTTCTTCATAATCTAAATTAATACCATCCTTCGCCTTCCTAATTGTTGATATAATTCTATTTTAAGGGAAAAGTCGACAAATGCCAAGTCCCTGTAAGAAGCTGTTTTTCTTTGACACAGGGATTTGGTGACGAATTATCGCGATCAGCCAATTGCTAACACATTTAGCCAATAATTCATATTATGTTGTAAGCGATCTATTTTTTATTTAAGACCTCGGTATGCTTACCTGAGAGGACGCCTCTGCCGAAAATGACATTTATCCAAATTTGAGAACATGTTTGCAATCAATAAATACACAGGGGTGTATATAAAATGCCTAAAAGATTTATTTCATGGGAACCTCCCCAAATTGAAGACTGGGATGACAAATGGGAAGAGGAAAGGCAATATTGCCCACCTACTCTTTGTTTTCCTTATTGCCGGCCGCATTGCGGCCCTGACTGTCCTCCCGGCGCCGGTATCTGTCGCCCCCGAAGATCCCCTATTGTATGTCGACCTCAGATTTGTTATCCCGATTGTTATCCTAGATATAATTATTACCGATGAAGCTGCCTATTCTCGCGCCAACCTATACTGTTGGCGGGCGGACAGGCAGTGGATTGGATTTACCCTTTAAACCTAACAAAAAATGTTGTCCCGGTATTGCCTGTATCAAGGGTAATGGTGGCACCGTGGCGGTGGGCAATACTGTAGCAGATGGATAAGCCGAGGCCTGTTCCCTGTTCTTTGGTGGTGAGGAAGGGGGTGCCCAGCTTGGTCAGCATTTCTTGAGGGATGCCTGAGCCTTCATCTTGTACGGCCAGTACCACCGCACCCGTATCTTTGAAGGTGCGGATTGTCAGATGTCCACTGGTTTGCATGGCTTCCAGCCCGTTGCGGGCCAGGTTAAGAATTAGCTGTCGGATTTCCTTTTGGTCAATGCAAATATCCGGAATATCACCTAATTCCAGGTCGATCTGCTTATTGGTGACAATGGCGTCAGCCTGTAGCAGTGGATGCAGGACGCGGATAATATGATTAAGACTGGCTGTTTCCATTTGTACCGCCTTATTTTTAGCCATTGAGAGAAATTCGGTAATAATGGAGTTAGCTCTGTCCAGTTCCTCAATCATTACGTTATAGTGTTCCAAATTGGCGCTGTTTTCACTTCGCCGGCCTAATAATTGCAAAAAACCCCGCACCGTGGTCAGGGGATTCCGTATTTCGTGACCAATGTTGGCTGCCATTTCTCCTACCAGATTGAGACGGTCAAGGCGGGCCAGTTCCTGTTCGACTTTTTTACGCTCACTGATGTCACGGGCGATGGCCAAAGCCACCGGCAGGCCGTTTAGCCGGAAAAATTGCAAGCTTACTTCAACAGGGATAGTTGTGCCATCTTTTGCAACATGAATAGTTTCAAAAATAGTTTGATTGTTTACATTTGGATTAATTATGGAATAGGCGGGTAAAGCAGTGCCGGTACGTAATTTATAATCAATATCCGCAGGAGTCAGTTCCATGAGTTCTTCTTTGGCATAACCTAAACGCTCACAAGCTATATTATTAACTTCGATAAATTTTCCGGTAGTTATTTTGTCCCGGTCATCCCACTCATTTCTGTATATTTCATAGAGAAAAATGGCGTCGGTGGCGTTGTTGACCAACATACGGTATTTTTCCTCACTTTGCCGCAGCAAGGCCTCAGCCTGTTGGCGTTCAAAAATTTCTTGCTGAAGTTGGCGATTGAGGACTAATAAATTTTGGGTACGGTTTTTAACTGTCGTTTCAAGCTGTTGGCTATGGTTACTAATGGTCGCTGCCATTTGATTAAAAGTATCGCATAGTTCCTGCAACTCACGGGGGGCTGAGGCAAGCTGCTTGGCTATGAAAGACATACCGCCCGGTTTTTGCATTTGCCTGGTTCCCTCGATTAGACGGCCTATTGGGATTTTAATGTTGCGGGACATGACCAGTGACAAGGGCAGACTGAGCAGCAGGACGAGCAAAAAGCCCAGGAACATATGCAGTAATTGTTGATAAATAGGGGTTAGCACCTCAATGGCATTGATTTCACTGACTATGGCCCAATTGTGGGTTGACAGCCGGCGATAGGCGCCAAAAACCGGCTGTTTATCGTAACCGGTGTACACACTGGTGTCTGTATTACCTTCCAGGGCCTGATTGACAGCCAGGGTATTTATTTTATATTGCAACCTTGGTAACGGTAATGGCAGTGAAGCTGAATTTTCCCCATTCACATCTCCGGCGCCACTGAGGAATAAGCCGTCCTGATTAACCAGGTATGTCTTGCCTGTTTGGCTGAAAATAAATTCTTGCATCAAAGCATCTATAGCCGACAAGTTGGCGATACCGGCAAGCAGGCCTTGGAAATCGCCGCTGTAGCCATAGATTGGTGCGGAGAAGATAATTTTCGGCTGGTTATCGGTTTTAGTTTGGATAATATCCGATATATAATTTTGACCGGAGAGGGCTTTTTGAAAATAAGGCTGGTCGCCCCGATATAGTTCGGGGCCATGTTGCATGTCAATTTCAGTAAGACCGACTTGGTTTACATAAATAATATTGTCGAAATATTTATGGTTATGGAGAAAGGTGGTAAAATCGCTTACCATCATTTCTTTGTCTACTTTTTTGATAGAGTCTAAGTTAGCCAGGCTGTTGATATCTTCATGACAGATGTTGAACCATTTGTCAAGAGCATATTCCTGTCTGACAAGCGACTGTTCCATTTGTTGGAACGTTCTAGCTGTTTCACTGTTTACTTCCCGGACAGCAAAAATGATCATCAAAAGCAGGCTGGGCAGGCAAATTAGCAGAAATCCCCAAGTTCTCAAATAACTATCCAAACTTTTGGAGCCAAATATACGACTAGCATAAACTGATAGCTGTTTTACCATATATGCTGGGCACTCTCCTTACGGGTGACAGAAAGTTATGTAAAAATAGTGTTGTAAATGTAAACTGTTTCAACAGCTATTAAAAGATACCCTTCGGGAGTTTTGTCGAAATATAGTAGTCGTAAATAAAAATTTTTTGGCATTTTTTAGAGGAATAAGCGGATGGGTATAGGGAATTCTGCTTAAGCGCTATTTACTACCGCTGTTTGCCAAAGTTAATTTTACATAATACTCGATAATCTCTCGGCGGCGGATGATTCCGATAAAGATCTTGCTGTCATCTACTACCGGGACAAAGTTTTGAACGATAGCTAAGGACAATAGATCCTCCATTTCTGAACTAATTCGTACCGGAGTGTTGGTCACTCGCCGGGAAATTTCTCTAAGCATAATCTTCTCAGTACCGGCAAAGGTTAAGCCTTGCGTATTCTTCATTTTCCATAATAAATCTCCTTCAGTAATTGTTCCGGCGTATTTACCATGTTCGTCAATCAGGGGAACAGCCGTATAACGGTGGTATTCCATTTTCTCAAGCGCTTGCCGCATGGTACAATTCAGAGGCAAATAAACTACTTCCTTTTTAGGGATCAGGAAAAAAGAAATATTCATAAAGTTACTCCTCTCCAGTATCTTTCTAAAGAATCTTACAAGATAATCTATTTTTAGTTAAATTTTACAAATAAAATTCTATAAAGGGAGAAAATTATCCTCTTACAATATTAGCACAAATTTGAGACAAGTGACAAAGTGACAGTTATTACAGTTGGGCGTTCCAATAGGAGGGATGCCTAATACCCGGATATCAATTCTTTAACGCGACATAGATAGAATAATTAAAATAGAAAATTTGTAAGTTGTGACACCGTATAGCTTGCTTTTTTTATCAAGTTAGTGTATTCTAAGTTTGGGGACTACCACGAGTGGTGTCGTGGTAGGTGGATGGTGAAAGGTGGGCAAGAGCGAGAGCGGATCGGAATTGGCTCTCGCTTTTGTCTTTTATCAAGGGTGTCAAAGGGACGGTTTATATTCTGGCAAATAATAAACCCATATTTTTCGAGAGCAATTACAAGATTTGTATAATTGCCCGCTATTTTCCTGGGAATAATAATACTATACTATGTAAAAGTAACAAAAAAACAGTGTCAAGAGAGTAGCGATGAAAAAGGGGAACTATACACAATATGAATAAAAAATCCGTAGGTATTTTAGGGATAGGTTCATATGTACCGGCGAAGGTGGTCACTAATAAAGATATAGAAAAGATGGTGGATACTTCCGACGAATGGATTGTTGAGCGTACAGGTATCCGCGAACGGCATATCGCTGCCGCAGGCGAGGCCACGTCGGATTTAGCCGCTATAGCGGCCCAAAGGGCATTGGAGGATGCCGGAGTCGGTGCGGGAGAGATCGAACTGATCCTTGTTGCCACCGCTACCCCGGACATGTATTTCCCGGCTACTGCCTGTTTGGTGCAAAGCAGTCTGAAAGCAGTAAATGCGGCCGCTTTTGATCTTTCCGCTGTCTGCTCCGGTTTTGTGTACGGTCTCGTGACAGGCAGTCAGTTTATCATGGCAGGCACTTATCGTAAAGTTCTGGTTATCGGCGCGGAGACCTTTTCCAGAATCACTGACTGGACTGATCGTAGTACATGCGCAATATTCGGCGATGGGGCGGGAGCTGTTGTTTTGGGTGAAACCTCGCCCGGGTGTGGAGTTTTAGGCATACATTTAGGAGCGGATGGTGCCGGCGGCGATCTTTTAAAAGTACCTGCCGGTGGCTCACGGCAGCCTGCATCGGCCGAAACGATTTCCCAACGTTTGCATTTTGTCCACATGAACGGTAATGAGGTATACAAGTTCGCAGTCAAAATTATGGGTGAAGCCGCCAATAGAGCTCTCGAAAACGCCAATCTTTCGCCGGCGGATATAACGTATCTTGTACCGCATCAAGCTAATATCCGCATTTGTCAGGCAGCTGCTAAACGCCTTGGTTTGCCAATGGAAAAGGTTTTAGTCAATATTGATAAATACGGTAATACATCGGCGGCCTCCATTCCCATTGTTTTGGATGAGGCACTCAAAAGCGGCAGAGTTAAAAACGGCGATATACTTGTGCTAGTCGGATTCGGCGGCGGGTTGACTTGGGCAGCCAGTGTTGTCAAATGGTGTAAAGGATGATTCCTCTGGATAGTGCTGATCAAATAGAGCGTGGGTATAAATTAAACGAGGCTGTCTCACCTTTGAGACAGCCCCTGTTTTTCAAAAAAATTAAAATTTGTGATTAATGCCAAATCCTATTCCGTCAAATGTGGGTAGCCCATCCTGATCATAAGATTTATAGCCGAGATGAAGGGCAGTTTGTCCGTCCAGCTTATAGTTTACACCGGCTTGCCATTCAGTATAATTACTACTTGCCGTAACAGAAAGGTCCCCATCCAGGTTGGGGGCCAGGTTGGTGAGAGCTCCCAGACCGTAGAAAAATTTGCCGGAACCATTGTCAAAGTCCCGGTTGCCGGCAATGAGGCGGATATTTGGATCCAGCTTGTATTGAGCATATAGATCTGTCGTTTCAAGATCAGCGGTATTCCGTTCAATTCCCAGAATGAACTTAGCAGAAATTCCGTGTTCCAAATTAAAACTGTCATTTGTAACATCATGATTCAAGTTGTAGTGATTATACCCGATACTGGTCTGACCTTCTTGAACATCAGTGATTGGGGCGGCAAAACCAACGCTGCTAACCAACATAGCCCCGGCTAACACTGCCAAAATCTTATTTTTCATAATGGTATCTCCTCCTTGTAATTCCCCGTAATAATCGAAATGCTTTTTTCGAATTTCCCAAAAGATGGGTCTATATAAACGCTTGGCTATGCACCGGGTTATTTGCTTTAATGCTGTAAATTTTGTAATTATTGCCTATAATAACCGGTGCTGTGCCAAGCGGAATATATATTATAATATATAATAATCTTGATATGTTACAGAATTGTTACAGGAATTTAACGAAAATATAAATGATGTGGGCATAACAATCTATAGGGAATGGACGCATTCAAGAGTGGGCAGTTTTTTAATGCGACGTATATACTGCTCAAAAAGAAAAAACTTGTATACCTATTAACAAGCTTGCAGGATTTTCCTTAAGGAGAAAGAAAAATATCAAAATGAAAGTTCCTAAGCTAAATAATTAAAGGAAAGCGCGGCAATGAAAAAAACGTCTGTTATTTTGCTTGTTATTTCGGGTCTGGTGGTTTTGACAGGCTGGGCCATAACGCAATATTACTTTCAATCTTCCGCAGCAATCGGTCCGGAACCTGTGCCGGTAATAATTTCTTCCCCTCCTGCCAACAAGGCAGCGAATAGTCTGCCGGAGCCGAAAGATAGTCTTTCGGAGTCGAAAGAGGCCGAGCCTGCTTCCGGAACCCAAGTCTCAAAGGAAACATCAACGCCTTCTCAACATGTTGCAGTCGATAAGGTATTTACTATGGATGCCGAACCACCTAATCTTGCCGATTATAATTATTCGATAAAAAAGGATGAAAAAAAGGGTGTTGAAATTATACCAGGCGTGACGGTAGGGAATAAAGCGGTTGAAGTAAAATTGGACAAGGCCAGTGATAGGTCGCTTGAGATTGAACGAAACCCATCCAACTCCAATAATCAATATCAGGTAATGTGGAAGAGTAAGTATTAAAAGATCCGCCGCTTCCGTAGCTCATCGGAATAACGGCGGACTTTTTGTTTTTTCTTATGACGGCGAGAGTAAGTTCAGGGGCTGGTTTATATGATAAAATATAAGAATGATAGTCATTGGATTGCAGGACATTGGCTTGGAATGGACAAGATATAATAGTAGCCAAGCAGATACGAAGAGGAAAAGAATTTGTGGGATGGTTTGCTGGTGGTGACGGGAGCAGCCAATCCTAATTAGACCAGGTAAGGATTGAAATTATGACGGAAAAAAAATCCCCTAACGCGGCTAATCTTTTTTTAAAAGGAACGTTTATTTTGACGGTTGCGGGTTTGGTCGTCAAAGTCATCGGGTCTCTAAATTGGATTATTCTATCCCGGGTATTGGGCGGCGAGGGTATTGGAATTTATCAGATGGCCTTTCCCCTATACCTGTTGGCCCTGAGCATATCGTCAGCAGGCATTCCGGTTGCTATTTCCATTATTACGGCAGAAAAGATCGCTTTACAGGACTATCGAGGGGCTAATGGCGTTTTCCGGTTGTCGCTAATTCTGCTAACTTTTACTGGCATGGCCTTGAGTTTACTATTGTTTTTCGGCGCCGGCTGGCTGATCGATCACCGGATAATCCGGGATGCCCGGGCATATTACTCTTTAATTGCCCTTTCGCCGGCGATATTCCTCGTAACCATACTTTCAAGTTTTCGCGGCTATCTTCAGGGCTGGCAGACGATGACTCCTACGGCTATTTCGCAAATCATTGAGCAATTGTTTCGCGTGGCAACAATGCTTATTTTCGCCGCCGCTTTATTGCCGAGAGGGTTGGAATACGCTGCCGGCGGAGCAAGTCTGGGGGCGGGGGTGGGAGCCTTAGCGGCCTTAGCAGTGTTGGTTTACTATTATTGGCGGTTGAAAATAAATACTAAGCACGAGCAGTTTAGCCAGGGTGAGTCCCGTTACGAGTCCCGTTACGAGGAATCAAGCATCAGCATAATCCGCCGGATAACAAAACTATCTATCCCCATTTCTCTCAGCGGTATTATGCTGCCTTTAGTCGCGAATCTTGATTTGCTTGTCGTACCGGTAAGACTTGAAGATGCGGGTTATTCGGTGGAACAGGCGACGGAATTATTTGGCTACTTAACCGGTATGGCCGTACCGTTGGTTAATCTGGCCACTATCCTTACCGCTTCTTTGGCTACCAGTTTAGTACCGGCAATATCAAAGGCTTATTCGCTGGGTGAAAAACAGCAGATTTTACAACGGACGGCCGGAGCTATGAGGCTTGCCAATCTTACTGCCGTACCTTTTAGCGTACTTCTGTGGATACTGGCCGAGCCGATATTAAGCGTGGTGTATCATGCACCACGGGCGGCAGATATTACTAAGGTTCTGGCAATAGGAGTATTTCTTCTGGGGATTCACCAGGTCACGACAGGCGTACTGCAGGGATTGGGGCGCACCACAATTCCGGTCATTAATATGGGAGTGTCTGCTGTCGCTAAGGTGTTTCTAAACTGGACTCTTACGGCTATACCCGCATTTGGCATACAGGGGGCAGCATGGGCGACATTGGCGGATATTGGCCTGGCAGCAGTCCTGAACCTATATTTCGTTTACCGTTTTACCGGGTTTCATATAGATATCGGCGAAACATTGAAATATGCTGTGGCTGCAGTTGTTATGGGGGCAGTGATATATCTAAGCTATAACTGGCTATTGCTGGTAACGGGAAATGAACTTTTTGCTATGGCGCTGGCGATTTTGGGCGGCGGAGTTGTCTATGGGGGCATTTTGCTTGCTACCGGCGGTTTAAATAGGCGGGATATCGAAAGAATACCTTTAATTGGTATTTTTCTAAAAAAATCGTAACCTTGTTTCGTGAATGGTCCGTATGGGCTTCGCCAGGAGGAATCTGTGCCGCCAACTGATAAGCATGAACTATTTTGCACCGGCGGTTTCCCCGTGTACTGTGAACAGGTCATTGAGTGGTCGCCGCACTGCTTACAACAGTAGATGTAGCGGTAACAGAAATTACCGGGGAAAGGAGAGCGAAAAAATTTTTCGCTATTTCTTCAATATCCTTTGGTAATCCTAAATCTGTAAAACTATTTAGGCTGGCTGTTTGAAGCGCAAGTAAAAGGTCCGGCGAGATAACAAGCGTCTGAATCGTGCCGGTAGCAGTAGTGGGAGGAGTAGGAATAGGGACAGCGGAAACAACAATATTTATAGCATTACCTGGATTCATCAATACCGGCAGGTTTAAGTAAACAAACACTGTCAATACGTTTTCAAAATCCGGTTTTAAAGCCAAGCTATTCACTCCTTAATAATACTGTGAATTTATTATATGAGGATGAATTTCTTTTGTTCGAACAACCCGGAATTCGCCTATACCTTGCCTGTTGGAGAGCGCGAATTTAGGCCCCCTGCCTTATGAAAGTGAGGCAGGGGGCCTAAATAACAAGGGCAATAGCTGTTGCTGATTTTGTAAAACAAAAAAAACAGATAGCGCAGTGGTATCTATTCCTGGATTTTGCACACAATATATGCTGTAAGTTGAGAAACTTAGGAGGCCATAAGGGGGCGTCTTATAAATCAGGGGGCGATGTTATGGGTGGTAGAACTCTTGATCAATTTTATAGCCGGCAACAAGCTAGAGCAAAAAAAGTAAAAAACTCAAAAGACACTTCAGCTAAGGATCCGGATAACAAGCAAGAAAAATTATATGACCAGCAACCCCGGCCTGCACAAGACTAGCAGAACCAACCGCTAAACTGCTAACTGCCGTCCGAATTATCTTCATTATTTTCGGGCGGCAGTTTTATTGTGTATGCTTTTTGCAAGTAAGCTCGATTTGGTTTCTACACAGTTTTTCTCAACCGGTTTACAGCTTCTTTGACTCGTAATACTTTTCCCTTCAGCCGGTCATACATTTTCGCAAAAGTATAACCGCCAAATAACGGCAGGGCAAAAGCAATAGTCACTATCAAGCTAAACACAATGGTCAATGGATTGTGAATGCCTAAACCGGGAGCGGCAAGTAAAAAAGCCAAGATGACACTCGTAACGCTAAGTCCCGCAACAGCACCCCACAATACATCGAAAGGAAAATGCGCGCCGATATATACTCGTGTTAGCCCTATTAACCCGGCTAAAATGAAAAATAAATGGGTTAATCCTCCCCAGTGATAACTGAAGATCACTGCTAGACCGAAGGCCGTTGCCGTATGGCCGGACGGGAAAGAACCGTGGGTAAGCCGTTTGCCTACCACATTCACGTTGGGCAATACACATGCCGGTCTTGATTTGGGAAAATATTTTTTGATAATTTGGCAGACTACACCGGCAGCCAAAATGGAAGCAACAGATTGTGCGTACCATAAGCCAGTTATACCAAAGCCATAATGGACGGCGGTCATAAGTAAAAATATAACCCATCCTTCACCAAGTTGACTTAGGGCGAACATAAAAACATCAAGCTTTTTGCTGCGAAACGGGGTACTATTGATAACCGTAAACATTAAAAAATCAGCTTTTTCCATGGAGCACCTCCATCAAGTGTCGGCTACTATTTTACACTTATTCTATAGATGATTGCCATACCAAACAAGGCAGCTCAGGTTAATTTTTAGTTAAATAAATATTATTTTTAAACAATAGTACGCCAGTACACCGTACGTTAATTTAAGCAAACTATACTAAATTGTTATCTTTCGGCATACATTATAGCAATAGTCGGTTGAAGAATTTTGCTAACAGTATCAGCGCACCCCTTATTGCTCAAATTCAATGTTGCGAATTTTAAAAAAATTATTGACTAAATAGCAAAAAAGGTATATTGTGGAAATTAGAGTATGAGGTAATTGGAGAAAGGAGTAGCCGACCGACTCAAATGAACTGAATGTTAATAGTTCAATTTTAGGAGGTGCTTAATTTTGTCCGAAGATATCTCTAAAATCGCTGATCCCTCAACTATAGGCCTGGCATCATTTGGAATAGGATTATTTGTTTTGGCATTCGTAGTTGCAGGCATTGGAGGAACAGTCCCCCTGGGAGTTATTGTTCCTCTGACCTTAGCCGTGGCGCTTGTCCACTTCTCTGCCGGTACGTTTGGCTACATCAAAGGGGAATTGTTTTCTGCCTTGGCCTTCAATCTTTACGGATTGTTTTGGTTTTCTTTCGGAATTTTGCAATTGGGCGTGGCATTGAAGTGGTGGGCGCCTGACCCGATTATTCTCCAGTGGTTCTATCTGGCCTGGACGATTTTTACCGCTTATGTTTTTATAGCCACTCTCGTCACCAACACAGCTTTAATACTGGCAATTGGTACATTGTTGATTGTCTTTGCCCTTTTATTCTTGTCTGCACTTTTGTCTTCCCAGTCGCTGGCGGTATACGCCGGCTATCTCGGAATTTACACCGCACTTAATGCTTTATATATCTCTGCAGCTGGACTGCTAAATACAATGTACGGGCGCACAGTGCTACCGGTGGGAACTCCCTGGAAAAGTCCCACACTCCCCACGGCCCAGACACGGTCGTTATAATACCGGTAATCCCGGATTGCCCAGTATTTAATTAGTCAATAGTTTTGCCTTTTTACCTCTTTATTGTGACCCTGGCTACATTTCTCCTTACCTCATACTTCTTTTTTTTTACCCATTTTCGTTTTTACCTGTATAGATCGCAGCAAAGAATTAACAGCGAATTGACAGCCGTTATTAAGAACTATCTATTCCAGATAGCACATATTCCAGATAGCGCTTGACGCTCGGTTTATTTACCTATATAATAATAAAGTAAATAAAAAGTAGGGCGATGGAGTTCGCCATAACCCCGCTTTGGCGGTGATGACTCCTACCATTTGTATGGTAGGAGTCCATTTTTTAGGTTTATTGTTTAATCCCATATTTGTGTGGGCGGACATAAAACACTGGGCGAATTCGCCTTGGAGCAGGAAGGGTGAAAGTGGAATGAGATTTTTAGCGGTTGCCACTGGCGGTTGTTTGGGAGCTTTAAGCCGCTACGGTATGGGACAGTGGTTTGCTCCCTTTGTCCGCGACACAGGCTTTCCCTGGGGAACGCTGGTAATAAATTTACTTGGGTGTTTTGTATTGGCGCTGTTTTTGACGGTGACAGTTGAACTGCTTGTTGTCAATCCGTATCTGCGGTTAGGTTTCTCCACCGGTTTTCTGGGTGCGTTTACTACCTTTTCTACTTTTACCATGGAAAGCATTCTTTTATGGCAAAACGGTCATATCTGGTATACAGCGATGTATATTTTTGCTAGCGTATTTTTGGGGATAGCAATGTCCTCCCTCGGGTTTATCGTTACCCGGGGCTTTGCAAAAATCAGGGCTAAGCAGGAATTAAGTGAGGCGGATGAGCTGGTTCTAGAAAAGCGGAGGGGATAATGATGGAGTTGTTGTTAATCGGAATAGGCGGTGTTTGCGGGGCAATAGCAAGATACACCATTGGCTTGGTTGTTGCCAAGCACTCCTCGCTGTCATTTCCGATAGGAACTTATATGATAAACCTAACGGGAGCCTTTCTGCTGGGAATGTCCACAGCCCATACCGCAGCGTTGCCTTTAGCGCAGACTGTTTTGGAACGCTATGGGTTACAAATCGGCTTCATAGGCGCTTATACAACTTTTTCCACATTTGGCTACGAAGCTATCCGTTTACTTGAAGACGGTGAATGGCGTTACTTTTTTAGCTACGTTGCCGGCAGTACCATATTAGGGTTGCTGGCCTGCGGTGCAGGCTACTCTATATTTGGCGGTTAGCATAAAGGAGGGGGCAGGGTATGATTTTACAGCCTGGTAAATACAAATTGTTAAAAATTTATGTCGGCGAAATGCAAAGTTTTGCCGGCAAGAGTCTGTATCATGCGTTGGTTTTAAAATTAAGGGAAGCAGGTATTGCCGGAGCAACTGTCAGTAGGGGCGTCGAGGCGTATGGCGCTGCCAGTATAATCAAAAAGGTGGGTATTCTGGACTTATCCGCCGATTTGCCGATGATTATTGAAGCAGTGGATACGGAAGAGAAGATCCAGGCAGTGCTGCCGGCTATCTCCGCTATGGTCAAGCAGGGTTTAATTTTTCTGGCTGACGCTGAGGTAATTAAACACGGGTAGAAATTCTATAAAATACGAACACTGCTGTTTACATACGATGGTAAATGGATAAACAGCAGTGTTTTTTATTGTACTCATAATATTCGCAAAAGGTAGCAGAATAAAGAATAAATAGCGGAGGTGCTTTAAGATGCTGCTGAATTGGATGATGATGAAGTTAATGGACCCGGCGATGGATGAAACAACAGTGAAACTACTGACGGAAGACTACCCCGACAATCCTTTTCTCATGGCGACAGTTGTGGAAAAGTTATCCCCACGGGCTTTGATAGAAGCTGCCATGCGGGCGGAGGCGGGTAAAGAACTTTCGCGGCCACTGGGAAGCCCTATCGTATTATCACCCTGGGATAAAATATTATTGAACCCCAGGCAATTGTTTAAGCTGCCTTCCCTGGATTATACGAAAGTAAATACTGAGACTATTATCGGGCCAAAGGCTAAAAGACCGTTAAAGCTGGAGATGCCGATAATGATTACAGGCATGTCGTATGGAGGATCACTAAGCTTGCCGATGAAGATGGCCTTGGCCAAAGGGGCGTCAACAGCCGGTACTGCAACCAATACCGGCGAATCGGCAGTTACCGACGAGGAGCGTGATTCAGCCAACTTGCTTATCGGCCAGTATCACCGTGGTGGGCAACTGAGTGGTCAAGAGCAATTAAGCCGCCTTGACGCTATTGAAATTCAACTGGGCCAGGGAGCCTGGGGCGGCGCCGTAGATGAACCGATACGGGGGGAACACATCGGGGACCATTTGCGAAAAGCTTGGCATCTCGATAAGGGACAGGATGCCACTGTTTATGCCCGCATGCCAGGAAAGAGCAGTACTCAGGATTATATCAAAATGGTCAATAATATGAAATCCCAGTATGATGTTCCGGTTGGTGTTAAAATCGCCGGCAGCGATTATATCGAATACGAATTGGCTGTGATTGCTCAGACTCAGGCCGATTATATTGTTGTTGACGGCTCGGAGGGCGGTACTGCAGCCGCCAATCCTACACTTCAGGACAATGTGGGTCTGCCCACTTTCCACACTTTGGTCAGAACAGTTGACTGGCTAACCAATAACAATCTAAGAGATCATTTCAATGTAATAGTGGCCGGAGGGATGACTACGCCGGGGCATTTCCTGAAAGCGTTAGCCCTCGGTGCGGATGCCGTCTATATTGGTTCAATCGCTTTGATGGCTGCCATGCATACCCAAGTGGTCAAAGTTCTGCCTCAGGCGCCGCCGTCGCAGCTGGCTCTCTACACCGGTAGAATGACAGACAAACTGGATATTAATAAAGCGGCCGGTCATTTGGCTAAATTCCTGACTTCCTGCATTGTCGAAATGCAGCTTGCCGTCCAAGCTGTCGGCAAAAACGCCCTTAAAGAATTGAACCGAGAGGACCTGGTTACAGTAGACAGGGATTTGGCCCAGTTCGCCGGCCTTCGTTACGCCGCAAGTCACCGGGAAGCGCCAAATATGAATATTGCACGGCACCCTCAGCCAACCGTGCAAAATATGCTGCAATAATCGCTGTTACTTAAACCTTTTCTAACTTGGGCAGTTTTACAGCTATTGAATCCAGTGGATGGGTGGTGCTTATCATGAATCAACCGCAGGTGAGAGCAGTAGGAACGGCTGTACCGCCATACGCCCTTGGTCAGCAAGATATCAAAAAGGCAGTATCGTTATTATTCCGGTCCATTGAGCACCTTGAACGGTTATTGCCTGTGTTTGAGAATGCCGCAATCAAAAGCCGGCATTTGGTTCAGCCGATTGAGTGGTACGCCGAGCAGCATTCTTTCGCCGAATCTAATAAAATATTCGAAAATACCGCCCTTGATTTGACGGAGAAGGCTTCAAGGCAGGCGATGGACAAAGCCGGTGTGAGTCCGGAAGACATTGGCATGGTTATTTTTGTATCATCGACAGGTATTACTACCCCAACGTTAGATTCCAAATTGGTTCAGAAATTAGGGCTTGCCCCTCACACCCACAGGTTGCCGATTTGGGGACTAGGCTGTGCCGGCGGAGTAGCGGGCTTGGCCCGTGCGGCTCAGCTTGCCGGCAGTTTGCAAGGCAAATTGGTCTTACTGGTAACTGTAGAACTTTGCAGTCTGACCTTCCAGCGTCATGACTATTCGAAGGCAAATCTCATCGGCACCAGCATTTTTGCTGACGGCGCGGCGGCAGCAATCGTTGGCCCTGATGGAAATGGTCCGGTACTTTACAATAGCTATAGTACATTATTTCCGGATACCGAAGATGTTATGGGCTGGGATTTGGTCGAATCGGGGCTGAAAGTGCGTTTTTCCCGTGATATTCCCAATATTGTGCGCAAGAAATTACCGGAATTGTTGGCCAAAGCTAAAAAAGAGTGGGGGATTGATCCCGGCTCTATCGGTCATTATGTGGTGCACCCGGGAGGCGCCAAGGTTCTGCAGGCATACAGTGAGAGTCTGGATATTCCGGACGATAAGTTAAAACATGCTTATGACATATTAGCCAATTACGGCAACATGTCCAGTTCATCGGTGCTGTTTGTACTGGATAAATTTATGACAGAGACCAAGCCCACAGGCGAATATGGAGTTATGTTAACTTTAGGCCCAGGATTCAGCGCCGAGCAGGTGTTATTTAAATGGTAAGCGAGGGTATATGGATACTGGCTGTTTTCATCATGCTTGAGCGCCTGATCGAACTTGTTATAGCCAGACGAAACCAGATGTTGGCTTTGGCAGCGGGAGCAAAGGAATATGGCGCTAAACATTACCCTCTTTTTTTTTTATTACATAGCGGCTGGCTATTGGGCTGGATCGTAGAAGGCCATATACGGGGAAGATTATCCGAACTCTGGTACCTCTGGTTCGGGGCCTATCTGTTAGCCCAAGGTCTACGATACTGGTGTATAACAAGCTTGGGAACACATTGGAACACCCGCATTCTCGTCATTCCCAACGGTAAAAATATCCGGCATGGCCCGTACCGATACCTTAAACACCCCAATTATCTGGCTGTGGCCATCGAACTTATCAGTGTGCCAATGATATTCGAAGCAGTCATAACCGCCCTGTTCGCCACCCTCGCCAACGCATTTCTATTGCTACGTATTAGGATACCCACAGAAGAAAAAGCACTAAAACTATTGAAGTAAATCACAGCAACATTTAGGGCTGTCTCGCTCCATACCGAGACAGCCCTAAAAAAACGCTTCTTGTATTTACTCAGTTTATCAAAAGCCACGAACTGCTTAGAAATCGTCAGATACCGTTGCATATGAAAAATACTTATTGCAATGAAATTTGCTAATTACAGATCGACTATCATAGTCAGACCGACTAGGCGCGACGACGATTCTGATTTCGTTAGCTATGCATAATAGTTTGTGCGAGGACCGGAACGGAAGCGTACTGGTTGTACGCTGGAGTGAGGACCGCAGAAGCACGATTCTGATTTCGTTAGTGTTATCAACGCGGGTTAATTTGTCGCAGATAACAGCAACGCAGATGGTGCGGCGCCGCAGATGGCGGTTTATAAGCAGTTCCCCACTTAATGCTGATATCTACGCTTTTAAATGACTCGGATAGGTAGAACATAACACAACACAGTTATAAAGAAGGAAGCGCTACCGGCAAGAACAAACAGATGCCATATTGCATGACTGTAGGGAATTCGGCGGGCAAGGTAAAATATAGTTCCTACCGTGTATAAAATTCCGCCGGCAATTACCCATACCAGGCCGGCTGTAGGTAAGGCGGCTACGAGCGGTTTTATGGCGATAACCATAAACCATCCCAAAATAAGGTAACAAATGGTGGAAAGAAGCTTAAACCGTCTGGCGAAAAAGAGCTGAAAAACTATGCCGATGCAAGCCAACGCCCAAACAGCGCCGAAGATAGTCCACCCTAAATTTCCATGAAGGACTATAAGGGTAAAGGGAGTGTACGTACCTGCAATCAATAAGTAAATTGCCGCATGATCAAACACTTTGAAGATATACTTTAATTTTTCGTTTACAGCACTATGATAAAGTGTCGAAGCGAGAAATAACAGAACCAAGGAGGCACCATATACACTAAAACTTAGCAGATGCCAAATGCTGCCACTCTGATAAGCCTTTACAGTAAGCGCAATAAGCCCGGCTATAGCTAAAATGGTTCCTGTCCCATGGGTAACTGCATTAAGTCTTTCTTCCATGTGAATTCCTCCTTACTTAGGATATTTTGCCGCTTAGATAAAGTTCCATGAAATACGATACTAGCTTAACCAATATTAGTTTTGCTATGTAATCATCCCTGCTATCCAGCCATTACGATTTTAAGCAATAGTTGCATAATTAAGTTTCGGTCAAATAATTCAAAGAATTAAAGAACTCGAAATTGACAAAGTAAGTATAACAAAATTTGCCAATCTATACAATTAAGGAATTCTAAAATTTTCATTTTGTGGGGTTTGTTGAAAAAATAACACCCGCTTCAGAGGAGGCGGGTATTTGTTTTAGGATTGAATAACGATACGGTGGTAATTCTTTTTACCTTTTCTCACCAAGAGGCCATTATCTTCAAACATATCTGGACTTAGAAGGGTTTCGGTGTCGGTAATTTTATTGTTGCCGATATAAAGACCGCCCTGAATAATCAGGCGGCGTCCTTCACTTTTTGAAGTGACGATACCGGTAAAGGCAAGAACGTCAAGAAGCTTGGTGCTAATTAAAGCCGGCTCAATTGTGACGGTAGGCGCGTTATCCAGGGCGCCGGCGCCGCCAAATAAGGCCTCGGCGGCCTGTTGAGACTTAAAGGCTGCCTCTTCGCCGTGAATGAGCTTGGTGACTTCAAAAGCCAGAATTTTTTTAGCGATATTGACCTCTTTGTCGGTAAGCGATCCCAAACGTCTTACCTCATCCATGGGCAGGAAGGTTAACAGGGCGAGGCATTTTTCCACATCGGCGTCATCAATGTTGCGCCAATATTGATAAAAATCGTAGGGCGAGGTTTTTTCCGCATCAAGCCATACGGCGCCTTTTTCCGTTTTGCCCATTTTCCTGCCGTCACTGGTAGTTAAAAGAGTAAAGGTCAGGCCGTAAGCCGGGTTGCTTTCCTTACGGCGGATAAGGTCTACGCCTTGCAGAATGTTGGACCATTGGTCATCGCCGCCTAGTTGCATTGCGCAATTGTAGCGACGGTGGAGTTCTAAAAAGTCGTAAGCTTGCATCAGCATATAGTTAAATTCGAGGAAAGACAGGCCCCTTTCCAAACGCTGCTTGAAGCATTCGGCAGTAAGCATCCGGTTAACGGAAAAGTGGACCCCAATTTCCCTTAGAAATTGCACATAGTTAAGTTCCATTAGCCACTCAGCATTGTTAGCCATTATGGCTTTACCATCGGAGAAATCAATAAAGCGCTGCAACTGTTTTTTGAAGCGTTCGCCGTTATGACGGATATCGTCCTCTGTCAGCATTTTGCGCATATCGCTCTTGCCGCTGGGATCACCGACCATGGCGGTGCCGCCGCCGATGAGACAGATAGGGCGATGCCCCGCGCGCTGCATGTGAGCCATGGACATCATGGCCAAAAAGTGTCCGACATGCAAACTGTCAGCGGTTGGGTCAAAACCGACGTAAAATGTAATTTTCTCTTTTGCCAGAAGCTCCTTGATTTCTTCTTCATGGGTTAATTGCTGGATAAAACCCCGTTCTTGCAATGTGTCAACGACTGACATTTCCTTTAGCCTCCCGATATATTAATGTAAATATAGCAGTAGACGGGAGAGTTGTCAATATTGGGCATTCACGAGATTCGGGACTATTAACCGGCAGGGAAAGACCGTTAATGTACCGAATTACTAATTTCCACACAAAAATTATATTTGACGATATTTGGCGGGCCTGTTGACTTGGAAGACGAATGGTCAAACTGGCCAGGGGGAAAATAAATACAGTTTAAACAACTAACAACTAACAACTGACAACTGACAACTAAATTAACTAAATAATTATCAGATATGAGGCAAATTAATTATGGAAAAACATATGAGATTTCTAATTATTCGCTTAAGCTCAATCGGCGATGTATTGCATTCCACTCCCGTTGCCAGGGCGCTGAAAACAGCATTACCGGCATGCCATATTACCTGGCTGGTGGGAGAAGTGCCGGCGGAATTGCTGTTTTACAATCCTTTCATTGATGATGTATATGTCTGGCCCAGAGAACGATGGGAGAAGGCTCTGCGTTCCGGAGATTTTGGCGAAGCCTGGCGATTATGGCGACAACTTCAGGTTGATTTGCGGGGCAAGAATTTTGACGCGGTTCTTGATATTCATGGTTTGTTCCTGACAGGTATGATCGCAGCAGCCAGCGGTGTCCGGCGGCGTATCGGCATGAGCGGCGCCAGGGAAATGAATTACCTGTTTATGAGTGAAACAGCAACTGGTACGGCGGACTCCCGGCATTTCATACTTCGCTACTTAAGTGTTTTAAAACCTTTAGGTATTCATACAACTGACGCCCAAATGAATTTGTTTTTATCCGCTGAAGCGGTTAGTTTTGCTGAAGAATTTCTCCAATTTAACGGCGTAAAAAAGAACAAATGCCTAATAACTATTAATCCGTCAACTACCTGGCCGGCGAAAAACTGGCCTGCAGAACACTTTGTGTCTGTTATCAACAGGCTTGGTGAGCAGGCTCAGGTGCTATTATGCGGCGGACCAAGCGACCGGAAGCTGGCTGATGAAATTATACGCCAGGTAGAAGTACCTTTAATTGATGCTGTCGGCAGGACCAACTTGCTTCAGATGGCGGCCCTCCTGTCACGGTCAACCATACTGCTGACAGGCGATACCGGACCGTTACATATGGCAGTTGCGTTAAATGTGCCGACAGTCAGCATTTTCGGCGCTACCGACCCGGCGGTGTATGGTCCGTTTACAGGCCCTCACGTTGTTCTCCGGGCAAGCACGGAATGCTCTCCGTGCAATAAACGTAAATGTCCCCGGCAGGATGTGGCCTGCATGCGGTCTGTATCCCCCGACTCGGTGATTCGGGAGATCGGAATTATATTGAAAAATTTGGCGTATAATGGGGCAGGAAGAATGTAACGGATTTTATCCTAACTTTACAAGAAGTTGACAGGAATAATTTATATGGCCGCGAATCAATAGCGTGAAGAAGTCTTGAGGGAGAGGGGACATGTTTTGAGTATGCCTAAATATCTATTTCTTGCCATGGCTATTATCCTGCTTTTGGTTACAGTTAAAGCGGAGGCAGCGCTGCAGAAAAGTTCGTTAGCTATTTATGTAGACGGCCGGCAGATAGAGACAAATACAGTGGCCTACGTAGACAATCACAAGGTATGGGTCGCCGCCGAAGCAATCGGCAAATTTGGCCGGGATAAAGTAAACCTCGATACTGCAGCCGGCAGAATACTTATTGATTTTTCCCGGCCTGATTTTCGGCTGGAAAACGAAGAATTGACCAACTTAGTACGCTCGGGAATCCGGCTTAATTTTCCGGTAAGAACAATTGGCGGTAAACCCTATATTAATCTACATAGTCTGGAACCGTTATTTGACATCAGTTATCACTATTATTCGGTTAACAATTTACCCGCGTTGACGGTTGGCCTCCAAACAACTTCGCTGGATGTTCAGCTTAACAAACCAAGAGTATCTAAAGCCATTCCCGGTAAAATAAACTTAGTCTGGGATTATATTTCCGATAATTCCCGCAACCTTGCCGAGGAGAAACACATTGAAGGGCTGGATGTCCTGTCCCCTACCTGGTTTGCCATTGTGGATGAAGACGGATTGGTTGCCAACAAAGCTGATCTAAAGTACGTGGAGGAAGCTCATGCCAAGAATTATCAAGTTTGGGCGCTTATTACCAACAGCTTCGACAAGGAATTGACCAAGGAAATTCTGGCAAACGATAAGGCGAAAGAGAATATTATTAAGCAGATGATTTTCTACTCTAGTTTGTATAATTTGGACGGAATCAATATTGACTTTGAGAATATTTACGATGATGACAAAGATAGCTTATCGGCTTTTGTTCAGGATCTGACCAAGGCATTAAAGAAACAAAATGTAACCGTTTCTTTAGATGTAACTGTTCCTTCTAATACATCCGACTGGTCCCGCTGTTATGACCGGGAAAAACTGGGGAGTATTGTGGATTATGTTATGGTAATGACGTACGATGAGCACTGGCGGACAAGCCCGGTAAGCGGGCCGGTAGCTTCCTTGGACTGGGTGGAAAAAGGCGTCGCCGCCACATTAAACTATGTTCCCAAAGAAAAATTGCTGCTCGGCATCCCGTTTTACACCCGGGAGTGGGAAGAAACCACGGAATACAGCAGAATTAAGGTAAAAGCCAGGACTTTGTCAATGGAGCAGGCCGAAAAACGGGTGAAAGAGATGAACGCACCTATGACATGGCTGGATGATAAGGGCCTCTATTATACCGAGTACAGTAAAGACGACAAGTTGTACCGTATTTGGCTGGAAGAAGAAAGGTCCGTCAGTTTAAAAGCCGGTCTTGTAAGCAAGTACGGGCTTGCCGGGGCGGCTTCCTGGCGGAAAGACTTTGAAATGCCGCAAATATGGGAAATATTGAAAACAGAATTAAAGCCTCAGGAACCGCAAGTTGAAAAAAAATCAAAGTCTTAGTTGATTTTTTATTAATTTAAAGTTTTTCAACTCCATTTCTTTTTGGCAGAAAATGTGATACCATAGGAGCGGAGTAAACTGGACTGCTACTAAAGTCGGTATTCGGCAGAAACTGAACTGGCGGAATTTCCGGTCTTACTCTAAATAATCGGCTTATATCCCATGCGGGAATAAGAACGGAGGGGACGACCATGGAAAAAACGGCGGCATTAAGAACCGGCAGCAAGTTTGGCAGCAGGCAAATCGCTATCATCGGCATGCTGTCGGCAGTTTCTATCATTTTAGGGCTGTCCGGTTACGGATTCATTCCATTGCCCACTGCTAAGGCCACCATAATGCATATCCCGGTAATAATCGGCGCTATTCTGGAAGGTCCGGCTGTAGGGGTCATGATTGGCTTAATCTTTGGCCTGTTTAGCATTGTACAGAGCCTCACTGCCCCCAATATTTTATCTTTCGCCTTTATTAATCCGCTAGTGTCTGTACTGCCGCGCATGCTTATCGGTATCACTGCTTATTATACTTATAAGTATGCTTGGGGAAAGCATGAAGGTTTTCGCATCGGTCTGGGCGCAGCCATAGGATCATTAACCAACACATTTGGCGTTCTGACAATGATTTATCTTTTATATGCCGCTGAATTCGCCGCCGCCCGGGGGATTGGATTTGATGCAGCTGCCAAAGTAATCTACGGGATTGCATTAGTTAACGGTTTACCGGAGGCGATTATTGCGGTGCTGATAAGTGTTCCCGTTGTGCTGGCTATTAGGAAAAGGAAAAGGGTATAAGACTGTGCCATTGCCCCGCCTGCCGGATATAATTTCCGCAGGCGGGGTTTCTTGACTAGGAATGCAAAAGAGCACTCTCCTGCGTAAAGGATAGTGCTTTAAATTTTTTTATTGTTCAGTGTTTAATTCATTTGCCGGCAAGGGTGTAATCAGTACTTTATCCACCCGAATATGGTCCATATCAACAATTTCGAATTTATAACCGTTCCATTCGAAGTATTCTCCCGTGGCGGGAATTTGCCCCAAATAGCAGGTAATAAAACCGCCTAATGTATTATATTCTTCTTCATCAGGCAACTCATCCAGACAGAAGATGCTCTTCAATTCATCAATGGCGATAAGTCCGTCCAACAGCCAGGAGCCATCTTCCCGCTTTACCATCTGCGGATTGGCTTGCTCGTCTTTAAAGGGTAGATCGCCGATAATTTCTGTAACGATATCATATATTGTGATGAATCCCAGTACCCCGCCATACTCGTCCAGGACGATGCCGTCGTGAGCGCCGGCGCTTTTAAACATCTCCAATATTTTTAAGGCGCCGGCGTATTTGGGTATGAAAAGCGGCGTCTGCACGCATTTTTCCAGATCAATGGTTCTGTGTTCCAGACTCTGAGCAAAAAGATCCTTTGTGTATACAACGCCAACAAAGTTATCAAGACTGCCCTTGGCTACAGGGAAGCGGGAATGTTTGCTTTCGGTAATGATTTTAAGATTCTCTGCCGCTGTGTCCTCCAAATCAAGCCAAACCATTTTGGTGCGGGGTGTCATCAGCGCATTGGCTTTGATCTCGCTGAGGCGAAATACCCGCTGCAGCATATCCTGTTCGGCCTTTTCAAACGTACCGGCTTCCGTACCCTGGTGAATTAAACTTTTAATTTCTTTTTCCGTTACCGGGGTTTCATCAAAAGGACGTGACCGTATGATTCGTGTGGCTGCACCTAGTGAGCCACTAAAAAAATGAATAACCGGGGTAGCCAGCCAGGAAAAAAAGCGTCTACCTATGTCACTCGTGTCCAATGTGTGAATATGCGCTCCTCTCATAAACAGAAATCTGAATTCTCCAAAAAAAACAACTTATCAGTATCCATTATATAGTATATTTATCCAAATAAGCAAAACAAATCTGCGCCCATTGCCCCGGGTATTAGCCTGAGACAGGCTAATGTATAAACTTTTTACCGAGTTTGCCGCTCATTGCGTCATGGACCTCGCTGACGGTAATGAAAGCTGCCCCCATAAGATGGGTCTGTTTAAAACATGTGCCGAATTACACCGCAGGCCAGCCGTTTCCCTGCTCCGCCTGCCGGCTGGGTCTGATAGTCGTCGGGACCTTGATGAATAATCACAGATTTTCCGATTACGTCTTCCACCCTGAATTTGTTGGTAAAAAATGCCATGCAGGCATAGCCGTTGTTAGAAAAGAGAACCGGGAAGTCGCCGGCGTGGTTGCCGTGAGGCTGTTTAGTGGGATTCCAATGTTCTCCCGCTGCCAGGAACGGGTTGGCCGGATCACCCACTTGGCAGCAGCCTTTTTGGTGAATATGAAAACCATGGGGTCCGATTTGGGGCTGGTTGCATTGAGCCGGCTCAAAGGGAGGAAGTCCATTTACTTTTACAAAAACTTCCGTACCGCCGGCTATGGAGGTAAAGATGACGGTGCCATTGATATCCGGCGCCAACGGTCCCCCTTTTACACGGGCGATGGCCACTGCAGCTTCGTCGCATTCAAAATAGCCGCAGGTATGGACGAAATTGCAGCAGGGGCAATTATAGTCACAGTCCCAATAATTGCAATTGCATTGCTTTCCCATAGTTACCTCTAGTTGCCTCCTTTCTGTTTTTTTTCACATAATATTTCTTAATTTATATTATGACTGTTGGTACGGACAGGTGACAAAACAGGATTATAAAGAAATATCAAACCGTCCGTCAAAAAGTGATTGACTAAACTTATGAGACCAGCATATAATATAACATATGAACAATTGTTCATATGTTTGAGGTGATTATATGAGAGAAGAAGAATGCGATGTATGCGAACAGCTTTGTGAGCATCCACAGAACATTTGCCTGGCTAAGGCGGAGATGCTTTCAGACGAACAGGCTCAGCAACTGGCTGAAGTTTTCAGGATTCTGGGCGATCACACTAGGGTGAAAATTCTTCACGCCTTGTCGCGGCGGGAACTTTGCGTATGTGATATCGCTGCAGTGGTTCAAATGGGGCAGTCGGCGGTATCGCACCATCTCCGGCTGCTGCGCAGTTTGCGGCTGGTGAAATACCGCAGGGAGGGCAAGATGGTCTGGTACTCACTGGATGACGATCATGTCTCCCTGCTGCTTTCCCAGGGCATCGAACACATAGAGCATCGATAGAGGAGGAAAAGATGGACAAAGATGGAATACAAGCGGCTTGTCCGGATAGCTGTTGTTGCGCTGCGACGGCAGCGGTGGTTCAGCCGCCAAACGTGTCAAGCAATGGGTGCAGTTGCGGTTGTTCGGGGGAAGTTATGGCTGGAGCTGCGGAGACGGCAGTAGCCGCTGACAGGACGCAGCGTGTCAGCAGCACCTTTGACCTGGACGGATTGGATTGCGGCGACTGCGCTGCCAAGCTGGAAAAGGGCATCAGCGGCATCAAGGGCGTCATTGATGTCAAAGTGAATTTCACCGCCGCCAAAATGAAGGTAATTTATGACGGATCGTTAATACAGCCCGGAGAATTGGTGAAGGCGATTGGCGGCTTTGGCTATCAGGCGACACTTGTCAAGGCAACTCAGGCAGGTGAGCAAGCCGCTTATAAAGCTGAACCGGGCGATAAAGCGGCTTACACGCCACCGGCTAAGGCAACGTGGTGGAAAACTCCCCGAACCCTTGCGACTGCAGGGTCGGGCGTACTGATAGCAGTTGCCATGATTCTGCAATGGACCGGTATGCAGGAACAGGTACCGACGTCTTTGTTTGCCTTGGCAGCAATCACCGGCGGTTATAATGTGGCCAAAATCGGCCTTTACGGACTACGCTCGCGGACACTGGATATGAACTTTCTCATGACGGTAGCCATCGCCGGTGCGGCAGTCATCGGGGAATGGAGTGAAGCCGCTGTTGTTGCCTTCCTTTTCTCCTTCGGCAATATGCTTCAGGCCTATACTATGGATAAAACCCGTCAATCAATCCGGGCCTTGATGGAACTGGCTCCTCCCACAGCGCTGGTGCGGCGCGACGGTCAGGAGCAAACCCTGCCGGTAGAAAATATTGTCATAGGTGACACGATTATTGTTAAACCGGGTGAGCGCATCGCCATGGACGGTATTGTACGCCGCGGCGCCTCGGCAGTCAACCAGGCGACAATTACCGGTGAGTCCTTTCCCGTTGATAAACAGGCTGGCGATAGCGTCTACTCCGGTACGGTAAACGGGCACGGGGTGCTGGAAATCGAGGTAACTAAGATTGCCGCCGATTCGACACTTGCCAAAATCATGCACTTGGTGGAAGAAGCCCAGGCCCAAAAGGCCCCGTCCCAGCAGTTTGTTGATGTGTTTGCCAAATATTATACACCGGCCGTCTTGCTGGCTGCCGCCGGCATCATGGTCCTACCGTGGCTTGCCTTCGCTCAGCCCTTTGCGCCTTGGTTCTATAAGGGACTGGTGTTGCTTGTTATATCCTGCCCCTGTGCCCTGGTCATTTCCACGCCGGTTTCCATCGTTGCCGCCATCGGTAATGCGTCCAGGCGCGGGGTATTGATAAAAGGCGGGGCTTATCTTGAACAAATGGGCGGCACCCAGGCGATTGCCTTTGACAAGACCGGAACCTTAACCATAGGCCATCCCGCCGTTACTGATATTGTGACAGCTAACGGCATGAGCGAAACAGACTTATTAACGCTTGCGGCGGCTATCGAAAGATGGTCGGAGCATCCGCTGGCCCTGGCTATTGTGAACAAGGCAAAAAACCTTAACCTCAAGCAGGTGACAAACTTCAAGGCGCTGATAGGACGCGGCGTTCAGGCCGACATTGAAGAACAGACGGTATACATCGGCAATCGCCGGTTATTTGCCGAGCTGGGCCATAGTCTCACCCGGTTTGAGCCTAAACTGGCGGAACTTGAAAGCCAAGGCAAGACTGTTATGCTGCTGGGTACGAAAGATACGGTTTACGGCATGATCGCCATAGCCGACACATTGCGCGATACCAGTAAAGGCGCCGTTCAGTCGCTGCGGGAAGCAGGCATGCAACATATTGCCATGCTGACGGGAGATAACAAGCGTGTCGCCGGGGCTATCGCCGAGAAACTTGATCTTGACGCCTTTTATAGTGAGCTTTTGCCTGCAGATAAAGTTTCGACTGTGAAAAGCATCGCCCGTAAATATGGCAATGTCGTAATGGTCGGCGACGGCGTTAACGATGCGCCGGCTCTCGCGGCAGCCAATGTAGGCGTTGCCATGGGGGTAGCCGGCTCCGACACCGCGCTTGAGACGGCAGATATTGCGCTGATGGCCGACGATCTGGGCAAGTTATCCTATGTAATCAAGCTTAGCCGCAAGACGGTAGCAATCATCAAGCAAAATATCAGCTTTTCAATCCTTATCAAAGGGGTATTTGTAGCAGCCACATTCTTGGGGATGGTAAACCTTTGGCTGGCGGTCCTGGCCGATACGGGCGCCGCCATCCTGGTAACACTGAACGGCATGCGGCTGATGCGCCGGTTATAATAACTTGCTAAAACAGCAGCGAGAGGGTTTTCCCTCTCGCTATTTTATTATCATCTGGAGACGGAAGGCACTGTCTCTGCTGTAAGACAGGAAGATTAATAAATTAAAAAATGAATAAAATTAGTTGCTTGTTCCTCCGCGTGTAGTTATAATTGAAAATGATATTTATTATCAATTATTATAAAAGGAGGCCATAGCAATAATGGAGTTTTTGTCCCAAGGTTTAAGTTTATTTCATAAAGGCGGGCCGGTCATGTACCTCCTGGCGGTGTGCTCCCTGGCGGTAGTAGCCATTACGGTGGAGCGGTTTCTGTATTTCCGGAGTCAGTCTGCCGATACGCAGGATTTTCTTGCTAAACTGGAGCCATTGCTGGAACGGCAGCGTCTAAGCGAGGCGGCGCAATTGTGCGAGCAAACGCCAGGAATTGTCGGTCAGGTGGCGGCACAAGGAATACAAACCTATCAGCGGGGCGGTAATATGGAAAGTGCGTTGGAAGGTGCAGCCACGCTGGCGGCGGCCCGTTTGCGCGAATATTTGAATTATCTTAGTGCTGTCGTCACTTTGTCACCGTTGCTGGGATTGCTGGGGACGGTCATCGGTATGATCAGTTCCTTCAGCGTCCTTAATGTGAAGTCCGGTCAGCCCATGGCCATCACCGGCGGGGTCGGTGAAGCACTGGTGGCGACGGCTGCCGGTTTAAGCGTAGCCGTTCTGGCTTTTATGGCTCACACCTATTTTACCCACCGTCTAGACCAGTTGGTAACAGACGTGGAACAAACGGGCATGAAAATAATCAACTGTTTAACCGCAAAAAAGCCGCTGCGGAGGGAAACTCATGAAATTGCGTAGTCTGCGGATAGACGGCCAGCCGCAATTGATGATTATTCCCATGATTGATATTATATTTTTTCTGCTGGTTTTCTTCATGATGAGTACGTTATATATGGTGGAGCAACATACCATCCCCGTAAATTTGCCGCAGGCATCAGCCGTCCAGCAAGATAAGCCGCGCAGCATCAACGTCACCGTCCTGCATGATGGACGGGTTATGTTCGACCAGGAAGAAATTCCGCTGCCGTTGCTGCAAAAACGCATCACTGCGGAGTTGGTTAAACAAGCGGATAATGTGTTTGTATTGCGGGCCGATAAACAGGCTGAGTATGGCAAGGTTATTGCGGTACTGGATGAACTGAAGCTGGCAGGGGCGCGCCGGGTGGCAGTGGCTACCGAATTGAAGGCGAGGTAGGCATATGAAACATGGATTCCGCTGGCGCCGGGCCGTAATGATCTCGGTTATTTTTCATATTTTCCTTTTGGCGGGTTCCGGCTATATGGCTGCCCGGTTGGTTACCATACCGGCAGTTATAGAACAATATATTGAATTGGATATAGCAAATGAACCTCAGATTGAAGAGCCCAGGCAGAATACGGTGGCAGCTGATCCTCAAACGCTGCCGGCCAGTGTAGCGCAGCCTGTCCCGCCTGCGTCTGCAATCCGGCAGGCCCGACCTGCAACTCCTGCGCCCCAGGCAGCGTCGGTAGCTGATACGTCCCCAGCGGCAGCCGAAACTCCGGCAGTGACCGGCGATAATGAAATACATAACGCGCCGGCAGTACCTGCCGGCAGCGGTAGCAGTACTGCCGGCAATACGGGCGGTGGCGGCAACGGCGGCGGGGTGAGTCCGCCTAGTATTTTAGCCAAAGTAGAGCCGGTTTACCCAAAATCAGCCCGCCAGGCCGGTATCGAAGGGACGGTAGTGGTTAAGGTGCAAATTCTGGAAAACGGCCGGCCGGGCAGTGTCGCGGTAGCCCGTTCGTCAGGATATGAAATGCTGGATGACGCGGCTATAGCCGCCGTACGGGAGTGGCGGTTTGTCCCGGCCAAAGACCGTGACAGCGGTCAGGCTGTAGTATGCTATACCACCATGCCGGTTTCCTTTCATTTAAATTGATGCCGGTTACCTGTCTGTTAGATCCGGACATCAGGTCATTGTTGCACAAAGATGAGACAATAGGAAGGAGTTTAGGGAAATGCGCATTAAAATCGCTGAGGTTTTGAGGAAATATCCTGGTAAAGTGCCGAGTAGTATTGCGGCTGAATTGGGGGTGTCAGAGATGGATGTAATCAGAGCTATGTCCTTCGAAGATGCCCAAGAAGTGTCGGCTGCCTGTTTTGACGAAATAATGACGGCCGTAGCAGACTGGGGAGTTGTCACCCTGCTTGTTGCCAACGAGGCGGCGATTCTTGAAGTGAAGGGACATATACCGCCTGGCAGTCATGGCTTTGGGTACTATAATTTTAAACATGGTCAATCGCCCATCGGGGGACATATCAAGGCGAGCGCCATCAAAAGCATTTTTTTTGTTAATCGGCCTTATCGGGGCCTTGAGTCCATGTCGATCCAGTTTTTCAACAGTGAAGGACAAGGGATATTCAAAATTTTTCTATCGCGGGATCAGAAACGCCGGATTATTCCGGAACAGCGGCAAAAATATGCTGAGTTAAGGGAAGTATTATTGGAACAAATGGATGAGACGATGCCGATTTCTGTGTAGTCAATGCATGATACGCCGTAATTGCGTCTCAATAAGATATATTTTCGTCCGATAGCGATATTGGTTTGATAACTTGTCTTGCCATACGTATTCACTTTCTTGACTCAAGGCAGGATTAGGTCTGTCTCATGGTTTTGCTCAGAGGTTAATTTCGCACAATTCACAATTAAGGAAGAGTGCTATGCATGGATGGAAGACGGAGAGACAAGGTAACAAAGAAATAGAAGAACACTGGTTGTTTTATAACAACAGGCCGTATTTGATGTATTCGCCCCCGCATAATATTAACTGTTCTCCCCTACCCCAACAATTTGGCAGCGGGCATGTGAAGCAACTGTTGGCCTGCCCTTTTGCCCAAATCAAAGACTCGGAACTTACGTTTTGCGATACTGTGTGCGGCGGCGCCAATTTTAGCATACCGCGTATCGTGCTATATTTTTGCCTGGCAGGGGAATTTGTTCTGGAGGAAAAAGAACTTGTTGTAGATACCTCTAATTTTGCCGCATTCAGTGCAACCAATCTAAGGCGTGTAATGTTCCCGCCCAATCTTCGGCATAGGATTGTCACTGTGGAAATCTATCCTGATAAGCTCAGGGATTTCAGCGGTGATTGTTTATCAGATGCAATGCGTAGTTTTCAAGCACCAAACACAGCTTTTTCCACACATAAACTGTCACCGGCTATGAAAACCGTTCTGCATCAACTGATCCATTGTCCATATCATGACTCGGTAGGAAAGATTTATATGGAAGGGAAGCTGCTTGAATTTATGGCAGTTTATCTAAATGAGATCATCTATCAAAAAGAAAGGATGCCAAGCCGTTGTCCAAACCTTTCCCGGCAGGATGTAAAAAGTATTTATGAAGCCAAGCAAATTTTAGATCAAAACGTTGTCTCGCCGCCAACCCTTGCCGGTTTGTCAAAACTGATTTGCCTGAATGAATTTAAATTGAAAAATGGTTTTAAGCAGTTATTCGGTCAAACCGTGCATGCTTATGTTGTAAACAAAAAGTTGGAACTGGCAAAGCAACTGTTTGAGGAAAAGAATATAAATGTGGGGGAAGCAGCTTCTTATATCGGCTATTCGAATGCCAGTTACTTCGCACTGGCATTTCGCAAAAAATTTGGCATTAGTCCGAGTGAATATCTATTGCAAAAGGAATAAATAAGAGTGTAATTTCGCGATTGTATCATTTTTGGATACAGTCGTTTTTTTATTAAGAAGATAAATACAAGCTAAATGGATAAAAAATCCGGTTACTGTTTATTAAATCCGTTTAGAGGTAGAGACGGCCTGGATATTTTAGTATGATTTTAAGTGAGAGAGATAATCATTATCAATATATGCAGATTTGTCAATGGGAGGTGAAATCAGTGGATGGTGCTATTGACTTTAAGGCATCCAAGCCTGATCCCAGAGTGTGGATGCTGCTGGTTGTTGTCGTATCCTTATTGACCTTCCTGGGCGGGAGCCGCGTTGAACTTTTTATTTTATTTGCCATACTAGCCGTGATCATGGCTTTTCAAAGGATGACAGTAACGACTATTTACTTTTTGGCATTGTATACGGCATTACTGGCCGTCAATGAATTTCTTTGGTTTATCCCAATCCAACCGGTCAGCATGCTGGTGGCGATGATTATTTTACTGCTGTGCAGGCTCATTCCTATTTATATGGCCTACATAATTCTGTTGGAAAAGACGCCTATGAATGAATTGATTATAGCATTGGAGCAGATGCGTGTTCCTAAGACGCTGATTATTCCGTTAGCTGTGGTCTACCGTTATATCCCCACAGTGAGGTGCGAAATAATGTATGTCAAAGACAGCTTGAAAATGAGAGGACTGAATCCATCCTTTGCCGGGATGCTTTTACACCCGGTAACGACGGTCGAAAAATTTATGATTCCTTTGCTTATTCGCAGCGGCAAACTGGCGGATGAGCTGGCGGCAGCGGCTCTGTGCAAAGGGCTGGACGCAGAACGCCGAAGGACATCCTGCACCGGGGTCCGGTTTGATAAGCAGGACGCCGTCTGCTGTGTTGCAGGCCTGGCAGTTGCCGCGGCATTCATTTTTTTACACTATCATAAATTCTTTGACCGTTTGGTTAGGTAGAAAGGAGAAGGCGACTTTGAAAAATAAAAGGCGGCTACCGGTGCGGGGAATGGGCTGGATAACACCGGGTCGAAAAAAACGGTGATTCAGTTCCGTAATGTGCATGTGACTTACCGGAACAGTAACCAGGAAAGTCTTACCGGTTTCAGCCTGAATGTACAGCAAGGCGAATTTGTGGTCTTAACCGGAAAAAGCGGCTGCGGCAAAACAACGGTTACCCGCTTAGTCAACAGTCTAATACCGAATTTCTTTGACGTTGAGTTAAAGGGGGAAGTATCCGTTGGCGGTCTGGACATAAAAACGGCTTCAATTCGCGAAATATCACGCAAGGTAGGTTCGGTTTTTCAGGACCCGCGATCCCAGTTTTTTACCTTGCATGTTAGGAGCGAACTTGCATTTCCCAGCGAAAACTATGGGGTTGAAAGGCATGCGATGCAGACGCAAATAAAGAAAACCGTTCAAGATTTAAGCCTTAATGGACTGCTGGCGAGATCCATCTTGGCGCTTTCCAGCGGCGAAAAACAAAAAGTAGCCGTGGCATCTGCCTATACATTGGAACCGGAAATTTATGTTTTAGATGAACCATCCGCCAATTTAGACGAAATAGGAACGGATCAACTTTGCGATATACTGAAAACACTCAAAGCCAAAGGGCGTACCGTCATTGTTTCTGAACATAAGCTTTCCTATTTAAAAGATTTGGCCGACCGTGTGGTTTTCATGGAAGACGGGAAGTGGAAGGAGGAATTTAGCGGCCGGGATTTTTTTGCAAAATCTAGCGGGTGGTTCCGGGACAGGGGACTGCGTTATTCTGATAAGACAGCCCTGCAACCGGCAGCCAATGCGTTCTGCCGTCAGGAAAACCCGACCCCTTTTCTGCAAGCAGTGAATTTATCCTTTGGCTATAAAAGAGGAAAACCCATTCTGGATAACATTTCGTTAAGCGCTTATCGGGGTGAAATTACCGGTATCATGGGAAAAAACGGCATTGGGAAGAGCACTCTGCTGCGAGTGCTGATGGGGCTGGAAAAACCAAAGGGGGGAGAGATACTTATTGAGGGAAAAAAGGCCGGGAGGGAGACGCGAATCCAAAATTCATTCTATGTTATGCAGGATGTGGATTACCAGCTTTTTGCCCCCAGCGTATGGGAGGAGATGTTGCTGGGATGTAAAGCGTTTCCCGATATAGCGGCGCAAGCAGAGAAATATCTTCGTTTTTTCCAGCTTGAAAACTATAAAGACACCCATCCCGCGTCTCTTTCCGGCGGGCAAAAACAGCGTCTCGCGATTGCGCTGGCCTGCATGCGAAACACGAAACTTTTGTTTCTGGATGAACCTACCAGCGGGCTGGATGGAGAAAATATGGCAAAAGTTAGCCGGATTATCAGAAAACTGGCGCAAGAAGGGCGGTGTATTTTTGTTATTTCACATGATTATGAATTTGCCGCGAATACCTTTGACAAAATTTTATATTTGGCGGCAGACGGCAGACTGACCAGAATGACCTGCAATAACCAAGAATAAAGGGGGAGTGCAATCATGGCGGCAACAAGGAATAACAACCAGACTGTCCGGCATTTGATCACCATTGGCATTTTTAATGCCTTGATCGTTGGCATCTTTATGCTGATGGGATTTACCATCGGACTAATTCCTTTGATTTTAATCTTTATGCCGGTTATTTTAGCCATTCCGGGAGGAATTATTTTTATGCTGATGATCGCAAAAGCGCCGATGCGCGGGGTTTTTGTCATCAGCGGCGCCCTAATGGGTTTGGTCTTTTTAAACATGGCGCCGGCCGGTGTGTTTGGAATGAGCATTTTTTTGGGGGGAGTTCTGGGAGAGATTGTATTTGGTTATATAGGCAGGGGGAAGTTTGTCGCGGCGGCAACCGGTTTTGCCTGCTACATGCTGGGATTTGCTGTGGGGGAAGGTTTTCCCCTTACCTTTATGAAGAACGCCTATGCAGCGCAACAGGCGGCAAATGGAACAGAGCAACTGGCTGTACTTCAAAAATGCCTGGATTTAATGAATCCGGCAATGCTTGCCGTGATCTGCCTGCTTACGGTGATTACGGCCTATTTGGGCAGCTTATGGGGAAAGCGGCTGCTGCTCTCGAATTTTGAAAAAGCCGGTATTGTATAACCGGTTAACCGGTGAAAGCTGCCGAAAGCAAAAGACTATTTGGCGGTTTTATCATAATGATGAGGTGATATTGTGAAGAAAAAGCAAAAACAACGTTTGGTCAGCGCACTGGTGAGCGGGGCTTTGTTACTGGCCGGATCAACGGTGTTTGCCGACGAACAGGAATTCAGCCTGGATGAGTACGTGGTGACTGCCAACCGGATGCCGGTAAAAAAGACGGAAACAGCAGCCAGCGTGACTGTCATTACCCGCGAAGAAATTGCCAGAAGCGGGGCGGCCAATGTACCGGATATTTTTAAAAAGACCAATGTAATGATGTCGGAAGACGCTACCGCCAGTATTCCCTCCATCAATGGCGACGACCGTGTGCTTATTTTGATCGACGGCCGCAAGCTCAACCAGGAAGGCGGTCAGCGTATGGGCCGATTCGGCGCGGATCTTTATTATTTACCCAGTGTGGATAGTATTGAACGGATCGAGATTGTCAAAGGGCCTGCTTCCGCACTATATGGCAGCGACGCAGTCGGTGGCGTGATTAATATTATCACCCGTAAAGGTTCCAAGCCGGATACTCATTACACCCTGGAAACCGGCAGCTGGGGCTTGCGCCGGTACAACCTGAATACGGAAAATAAAGTCGGTGATTTCAGCTACCGCATCAATTTCGAGCGAAAACACCAAGACGACTATCGCTATAAAAATTCCCGCAGCGGGGAAGTTGAGCGGGCTGTGAATACTGCCGTTGACCAGGATTCATTGAATATACGCCTGGATAAAGATCTGGGCAATAATCGTTCCGTTACCTTGACCGTCGATCATATCGACGGCCGGAAAGGATTTAATGTCATACCGGATCAGACGGTGCAGCCTTATTATTATTTCCCCAATGGGGTGAAAGCCTATGTGGAGAACGACGTTTCCCTGACTTACCGCTGGGAGCAAGGGGAAAAAACCGATAATTTTATCAAATTGTACCGCAACTATCTTACTTATAATTATGAAAATATGACCAATTTATATGGCATCGATGTAAACTGGGGCCGGTTTACCAATCAGACCGACGGAGCGGAATGGCAGCAAACCTGGAAGTTCAGTGACAATTATACATTGCTGGGCGGGGCTTCCTGGCGCCAGACCACGTACGATAATTCCGAACAGGGGATCAGCGACAAAAAAATAACCAACCGGGCCGGTTTTCTGGAAAATCACTGGCGGCTGCCCCAAAACTGGTCTGTGACGGCAGGGGTGCGGTATGACAGTTACAGCCTGTTCGGCAATAAATCCACTACCCGCATCACGGTAAACCGGGAAATCAACAATACCACTAATGTTTTTGCATCCTGGGGACAGGTTTTCAAAGTGCCGTTTATTGATGAAGTATATGGGAACGGCATCGTTGTTCCCAATCTGAATCTCCGGCCGGAAACCGGCGATGTGATCACGCTGGGGATGAACGCCAGACTGGCGAAAGAAACGGAACTTCAGGCCAGCGTGTTTACCAGCCGTGTTGAAGATGCGATAACCTATCAGAATCTGGGTACAACCGCTTTTCCTGTTTATCAGTATGCAAACGTGGCTGAGCAGAAAAGAAGCGGGCTGGACCTCAGTCTGAAGCGGCAATTATCCCCCCAGTGGCAAATAGCGGCCGGTTATTCTTATGTTAAAGTGGAAGAAAAAGAACATGGCGCCGGCAGTTATCAGGATGATATTAACAACAGTCAGCCGAATGGTTACCGGTTAAGCCTCCAATACGGGCAGGACAAATGGAATGCCGATCTTAGTCTCAGAGGGGCAACCGGGCGCAATCTGAAGGCGTTTTCCTCAGAAGATTACTGGGTGGTTGATCTGGGCGTAAACTATAAGATAAATCCGGATACCCGCGCTTATCTCAAAGTATATAACCTGGCGAACGAAGCTTATGAATTGCGTGGTTCCTACAAAACTTCCGATATTACGGGAGCCTATCCCATGCCGGCAAGGCAGTTCGTTTTTGGCATAGACCAGCGTATTTAGCCTATAACGCCGCTGTTGCCGCCCCCAGCAGCGGTGGTGAGGGACAATAAAAGATAATGAAAGAAATGAAAGATATAAAAAAAGACATGTTTGAACTGAGGAGTCGATAATGGAACCGCAAAAAATAGCCACTCCGTGGCTGCTTACTTCTCCTATGGTCAATGAGAAGCTTCGCCTTTTCTGTTTGCCTTATGCAGGCGGAGGCGCCTTGATTTACAAGGAATGGGCCAAGGCTTTTCCCGCTGATGTGGGAGTATATCCAATACAGCTTCCCGGCAGGGAAAACCGGCTGGCGGAACCGCCGTTCTATAAAATGAGCCAACTGGTGGAGGCAATTTCCGCCGCGATTGTTCCGTATTTGCAACGCCCGTTTATCTTTTTCGGTCACAGTTTAGGAGCGAGAATTGCTTTTGAACTGGCGCGGAATCTGCGGAAAAAATGGAATATTCGGCCCTGCCGCCTGCTGGTTTCAGGAAGCCGTGCGCCGCAAATAGCGGAACCCAAGCCCATTCATCATCTGCCGGATGATGAGTTTGTAAAGGAACTGCGCCGATTGTCGGGCACACCCGAGGCAATTTTGCAAAACAGAGAGCTTATGGAATTATTCATCCCGATTTTACGGGCGGACTTTACTGTTGACGAAACATATGTCTATTCGGAGGATGTGCCGCTTGCCTGTCCGATTTCGGCATTCGGCGGGAAAGAGGATATGGAGGCGAACCAAAAAGAGATTGAGGCCTGGGCGGGCCATACCTGCGGTGAGTTTACTCTTGAAATGATTGAAGGGAATCACTTTTTTCTGCAGACGCGAAAGGATATTCTTTTGCGGTCTGTCTCGCAAATTCTATTTCAACACTTAAATTTGACAGGCGCGTAACCAACTAATTCGAAAACGGGACGATAACAGACATTTTTATCGCCTATGCCGGACTGTAAAAGCCTCCAAAAGAAATTCAAGGAAAATTGGAAAATCGGAAAAACACCTATGATTATCGGGGGAGGGGACAGAATGAACGCAAACGAGGAATGGTTTGACAATGCTGTAAAAAAATACGAACAACTTGGTTATTGGGAACCATTAACGCTTGGACAACAATTAAGATTATGGGCTGAAAAATATCAAAACAGAGTCGCGCTTGTTGCCGATGATACCAGACTCACCTATTGGGAGCTTGACCGCAAGGTTGATGAACTTGCTGCCGGCTTTTTTGATATGGGAATAAAGAAAGGCGACAATGTGGTGGTGCAGCTCCCGAACCGTATATCTTTCGTCGTCACATGCTTTGCCCTGTTTCGTATGGGAGCTCTGCCGGTTCTTTCCCTGCCTGCCCACAGGGAGAGTGAACTTGACGGGGTTTTTGGACTTGCAAAACCGGTTGCTTATATTATACCGACAACATTTCTTGGCTTTGACTACAAAAAAATGGCAGATCAATTAGTGAAACAGCATCCCTGCGTCAAATTTATTATCACCGATGGTAAAAGCGAAGGCGGCATCAATCTTGCCGATATCAGCAGGCCGCCGGTAGACCTGGAATCACCTTCATACGGAGATATTGCCCTTTTGCTCTTATCCGGCGGGACGACCGGCACACCTAAGCTGATTCCAAGAACCCATGCCGATTACGCGTATAATGCAAAAGCTTCCGCCATACGCTGCAAACTGAACCCGCAAAGCGTCTATCTTGCCGTTTTACCGATTGCCCATAACTTTCCCCTTTGCTGCCCCGGAATCCTTGGGACACTGTCAGTCGGCGGCAAGGTGGTTTTGTGCAAAACCACCAGCTGCGATGAAGCCTTGCCGCTTATTGAGAAAGAGAGGGTGACAATAACCGCGCTTGTTCCTGCGATGGCAAATTTATGGCTGGAGGTGCTGGAGTGGGATACCTCAAGCGATATCTCAAGCCTTGAAGTCCTCCAGGTAGGCGGGGCTATGTTGGATGAAAATCTTGCGAAACGCATAATGCCGGAAATACAGTGCCGGCTTCAGCAGGTTTTCGGTATGGCGGAAGGCCTCATTTGCTCCACTTCCCTTGACGATCCTGATCATATCATCCACAGCTGCCAGGGGCATCCAATTTCGGATAGTGATGAAATAAGAATTATTGGTCCAGACGGAAACGATGTGGCGGCAGGAGAATATGGCGAACTTCTTGTGAGAGGTCCCTATACAATAAGCGGTTACTACCGGGCGCCCGAACAGAACCGCAAGGATTTTACCCCCGATGGTTTTTATCGTTCCGGGGATAAGGCAAGAATCACTCCGGATGGGAATTTACAAATCGGGGGGCGCATAAAAGAGCAAATCAACCGGGCCGGCGAAAAGATCATGCCGGCTGAAGTAGAGTCTTATCTATGCTTGCACCCGGATATAAAAGACGCCGCCTTGATTGGCCTTCCCGATGAAAATCTTGGCGAGAGAAGCTGCGCGTATTTGATAACCGACAAGGAAGAAATCAGCCTTACGGACATTCATAAATTTTTTAATGACATAGGGGTTGCGCGCTATAAAATGCCGGATCAAATCGAACTCATAGATTTCTGGCCGTTTACCAGCGTTGGCAAAGTCGATAAGACAAAACTTAAAGCGATGGCGGCGGAACTTGACCGTAAAGCAGAACATGACCTAACATCCTACAGCGAAGAAACAATTGATTTTGCAGGAGATGCCCATTATACGGCAGCACAGATTGTCGAGTCCGGCATCTTTGCAGACTATCTCCTTTACGAAAATAAGGAAGAATTGTCTTTGGGGATGGGAATTCATGCCTTGTTATCCGTCGATTCTGAATATACAACACTAAAAACAGAAAATAAAACGCTGCAGTTGGAAAATGGCATGTTAAGTGAAACCATTGCCAGAGTCTTCTTAGCGGTTCGGCTAAAAAACTGGCGTGCTTATGGAACTGCCAATTTCGGACTGTCCCGCTATAATCACAAACTGCCGCTTCTGTCTGAAGACAACTGCCTTCTGAAACTGTTTATTCCTGAAGTTGAAGTGCGGTTTATACAAGGCTCAATCCTTTTAAGAGCCTTGGGAGAGGACCGCTTTAAAGAGTTTGGCCAACTGGTGAGGAAGATATTGGATGCGGGACATAACAAAAGTATTGAAAATTGCCTTGCTAAACGAGTAAACAGGCGAAAATTGGAAGTACCGTGGGTAAATACCCATAACGCTGAAGAATACATGAAAATAGTGGCGGATGCTGTGGGGGAAATCCGGGAGCGTAAATATCAAAAAATAATTTTGGCCAGAAAAATCCCCCTTAATCAGGAACTGGATATGGTTGCCAGTTATATTGCGGGCAGAAAGGTCAATTCTCCCGCGCGATCCTTTCTTCTTAACCTCGGCAGTTTGAATGCGGCCGGGTTCAGTCCGGAAACGGTTGTCGAAGTTGACAGCCAAGGCTGGGTAAGCACCCAGCCCCTTGCGGGAACCCGCGCAAGCGGCGGCAGTGAGGAAGAGGGGAACAAGCTTAGAGATGAGCTCTTAAATGATCCCAAAGAGATTGCGGAGCATGCGGTTTCCGTAAAACTGGCGTTGGAAGAAATGAAAAGCATTTGTGATTCCGAAACCATTGCCGTGAGTGATTTCATGTCAGTTGCCAACAGAGGGACTGTTCAGCATATTGCTTCCAGATTAAAAGGAAAACTTAAACCCGGCTATAACTCATGGCATGCGTTTAATGCCCTTTTCCCTGCCGTTACGGCTTCAGGGATACCCAAAAAAGAGTCTATTGAGGCCATAGGAAGATTCGAGTCTCACCCCAGAAATCTCTACAGCGGCTGCGTAATGACTTTTGACAGCGACGGCGTAATGGATGCCGCCCTTGTTTTGCGGACTATTTTTCAGAAAAATAAGAACGCGTGGCTTCATACCGGCGCAGGCATAGTTGGCATGTCCATACCATCCAGGGAGTTGGAAGAGACCCGGGAAAAGCTAAGCAGTTATTCCAGACAGTTGGTGTGTCTCCAGTCGTAAAGCAGGATAACGGAGGCAAAGACAAGGCCAATATTAAGGGAGAGGAGTTAGGGGATGAAAAATCAGCCAGACAGCAAAAAATCTTCGTTTAATATATCTCCATTGAGCTATGAAGAGGTAAGGATGGAGATTACGGCCATGCTGCCCGCGCCTGTAAAGTTTGATGATGATCATAACTTGATCGAATTAGGCTTGGATTCATTACGGATTATGAGGATGGTAAACAAGTGGCGGCGGCGAGGAGCGGCAGTTACGTTTGCCGAATTGATTGCCGCACCCCGTCTGAGCGACTGGTGGTCTTTACTGAAAAAAGATGACACGGCGCTTTCGGCAGCTCATGCGTACGAAAAAGTGAATGAAGGGCATGAGGCTGTGAATGGACCCTTTCCGCTTACGGATGTCCAATATGCATACTGGATTGGACGACGGGACGATCAGCCCCTCGGCGGAGTAGGATGTCACGCTTACCTGGAGATAGACGGCAGGGATGTTAAGTCGGAGCGTCTGGAATCAGCCTGGGAACAATTACTGATGCATCATTCCATGCTCCGGGCAAGATTCCTGGCTGATGGGCAGCAAGAAGTACTGAATGAGCCTTTTACCAAAGCGCTATTGGTACATGACTTGCGTCTTTATCCGGAGGACGAACTCACATTGGAACTAAAGCGTATACGCGACCGCCTGTCCCATCGCCGTTTAGCCGTGGAACAGGGAGAGGTTGCCGGCCTTGAACTTAGTTTACGGCCAGGGGGGCATACGCGTATTCATTTTGATATTGATCTGCTGGTAGCGGACGTGCAAAGCCTGCAGATTATTTTACGGGATTTGGCTGCCGCCTATGCCCGTGGCTGCCGGCCCGCGGCACCGGTCAACTGGAGTTTTGCCGGCTATTTAAAACAAGAAGGGCAACGCCGGGTTTCAGACCAAAAAAGAGCCGCCGAATATTGGAGGCAGCGTTTGGCGACTCTGCCCGCGGCCCCTGGATTACCGTTAAGGGAAAAGCCGGAAACAATCAAGACTCCTGTTTTTAAGAGAAGAACTTATTTCGTAAAAGAAGCGGCTTGGACTCTTTTGCAAAAACGAGCCGCGGCTTGTCAAGTCACGCCGGCCATGGTGCTTTTAACCGCTTATGCGGAAATCCTTGACCGCTGGAGCACAAATTCGCGATTCCTCATTAATATGCCGTTGTTTGACCGTCAAACCGGGGAAGCCGGCATTAAAGATATTGAAAATATTGAAAATGTTGTTGCTGATTTTACAAACTTGCTTTTGCTCACTGTTGACTGCAGTTCCCGGCAATCGTTTTTGGACCGGGTACGAAGCATTCAGGCCCAGTTTCATACGGATGTGGCCAATGCGGCTTATTCCGGCATACAACTGCAACGCGATATGGCCCGTGTCCGCCAGGGGGAACGGGATTTTGCGCCTGTCGTTTTCGCGTGCAATTTAGGCACCCCGCTCATCAATGCTGAATGCCGCGAAACCCTGGGCAAACTTTCCTTTATGATCTCACAGACGCCTCAGGTATGGCTTGATTTTCAGACATATGAAATGGATGGCGGCCTTTTATTGGCGTGGGATGCCGTTGATCAATTGTTTCCCGAAGGTTTGATTGATCAAATGTTTGCCGCATATACCCGGCTTATTAACTGGTTGGTGGCGGATAACAATGACTGGCAAGCTTCGCCGGATATTTTTCCCGGTTTGGAACAGCAAAGACGGGACAGGGATGTTGAATGGTCCAGGCCGCAATCAAGCCAGTGCCTGCATACCTTATTTTTTGATTTGGCCGCCAGGAGTCCGCAAGAAACCGCACTGGTCGATAGTCGTTCCCATACGTATTTTTCCTACGGCGAACTATCCCGGTACGCCTTGCGGGTGGCGGCATTCCTCAAGGAAAAAGGCATAAAGGAAGGCGATCCTGTCGCCGTCACCCTGCCGCGGGGAATAGGACAAATTGCCGCGGTCCTTGGCATATTGGCAATGGGGGCTTGCTATGTGCCGGTCAGCATCGGGCAGCCGTATGCCCGTCGCGACCGTATTCATAAAAAAGCAGCAATTCGTTATGTACTTACCGATCATGAACAAGCGCAAACCATTGAGTGGCCTGCCGCTACCGTCGTACTTAATATCGCCGCAGCAGCGGACAACCCTCCCCTGGCTGCTCCCGTTGCAATATCGCCGGCGCGTTTGGCCTACATAATATTTACTTCCGGTTCCACAGGAGAACCTAAAGGGGTTGAAATTAGCCATTACGGGGCGTGGAATACAATTTTTGATATCAACCGGCGCTATAAGGTCGGCGCAGCCGACCGGATTTTAGCTGTTTCGTCCCTGGATTTCGATCTTTCCGTCTATGACATATTCGGGTTGCTGAGCGTGGGAGGCTCACTGGTGTTGATTGCGGAGGATGCGCGCCGTGATGCCGCCCACTGGTTGAACCTGCTGGACAAGTATCAGGTCACCGTATGGAATTCAGTGCCCGTTTTACTTGATATGTTGCTGGTAGCGGCGGCAAGCCAGCGGCAAAACAACTTGCCGCTGCGTCTGGCAATGCTTTCCGGCGACTGGATTGGCTTGGATTTGCCGTCACGGCTGAAAAGGGCGGCGGAGCATTGCCATCTGGTTGCAATGGGGGGAGCCACAGAGGCTTCCATCTGGTCCAATTTTTTTGATGTCAGCTTACCGCTGCCTGGGCATTGGACCTCCATTCCCTATGGTCGTCCATTGACCAACCAGGCGTACCGGGTGGTGGATGGCAAGGGGAGGGATTGCCCCGACTGGGTAGCCGGAGAATTATGGATTGGCGGGGCCGGCGTGGCGCAAGGATATCGGGGAGATCCCGAACTTACTGCGGAACGTTTTGTAAGCTGGCAGGGTTGCCGTTGGTATCGAACCGGCGACCGGGGGCGATATTGGCCGGACGGAAATATTGAATTTTTAGGGCGTGAGGATTTCCAGGTCAAAATCCGGGGTCACCGGATTGAGTTGGGCGAGATTGAAACGGCATTGAAGCAGCATCCGGATGTACGTGATGCCGCGGTCATAGCAGTAGGTGATCTTCAGGGAAATAAGCATCTTGCAGGCTATGTGGTTCCTGGCCGGGAAAACGGATCGTCACTTTTTGAAAGGGAAAGCGCTGAAGCGGAAAAACCCAAAGCGCTTTGGAACGCTTTGGTAAATGCGGGACGCGCGCAGACGCGGCAGGCTTTGCCCCCGGAGATCAAACCCGAAGATTTCCCTGTTTTTTGGGAGTATACGGAGTATTTGAGTATTCATTATATTTGCCGTGCCCTGGGAGAAGTAGGCGCTTTTCTTACGCCGGATGAGAAATACACGCTTGAAAGTTTGATGTATCATTGCGGAATTCAACCCCGTTACCGCGCGTTGGTGCAACAGTGGCTGAGAATACTGGCGGACAAAGGATTATTAAAAATGGACGAAACGGGCGCCTTTAGCAACACCCGGACTTTACCGGCAGAACTATCCGAAACTATAAAAGAAAACAGGGCATATCCGGCATGGGAAAAACATACCCGTGGTCTTTGGCGCTATTTGCATCAGATCGGCCAATATAACGCCGGCCTGTTGCAAGGTCATATTGACCCCCTGGAACTTTTCTTTTCCGAGGAGCTTTGCCTGTCTCCCGACGATCTTATGCAGACCCTTCCCGGGACGGATTACACAAACAGTATTGCCGGAAAAATCATGGAAACCGTCGTTCAAAATCCATCCGGAGCTGGACCGGTACGGGTGCTGGAAATAGGTGCCCGCTGCGGCAATCTGACCAAATCTTTGTTGTCTTTACTAACGCCGGACGAGGCAATTTATACTTGCACTGACCATTCCGCCTTCTTTACCAATACTGCTAAAAACAAATTCAAGAATTATTCCTTCGTTCAATACCAGGTGTTGGATATGGATCAAGATCCGCAAATTCAGGGATATGAGGCCCATAGCTATGATGTAATTATTGCGGCAAATTCCTTGCACCGGGCCCGGAATATCGAAACCACCCTGACGCATATGCGGTCTCTCCTGGCCCCCGGCGGCTTGCTGTTGTTGCTGGAGATGACCCGTAACAGCCGTTTGCAACAAATCAGCACGGGTTTCCTTGAGGAAGGCTTTACGCGTTTTGAAGATGAAAGACAGGAGGAACACTCGCCGCTTCTTTCCGTGGAAAAATGGCAGAACATTTTGCAGTCAAGAAATTTTGCTGAAGTTGCGATCTTCCCCGGGCAGGGCGAGCCGGCAAATATTTTCGGACAGCATGTCATAGTAGCTCAGGCGCCGCAGAATATCCAACGCTTCAACCCGGAAAAACTGTTCGGATTTTTGCGTCAAAAGCTGCCCGATTACATGGTTCCTTCTATTTTGCTACCCCTGAACGAACTGCCGCTTACCGCTAACGGCAAGGTGAACCGGCAGGCACTGCCGACGCCGGATAACCTTAAAAAGGCGAATCCGGAAAAGGTTTTTACAACTCCCCGGACGCCGGTTGAACGATCCCTTGCGGCTATCTGGAGCCAAATTCTTGCGATTGAGCAGATCGATATTACAGACAACTTTTTTCAACTGGGGGGTGATTCGTTACTTGCGACCAGGCTGAGCGCCATGGTGCGCAATAAGCTTGATGTCGAACTATCTTTGGGGACCATATTTGAAAGGCCGACCATTGCTGAACTGGCTAAATGTGTGCAGGCGCTTACGGAACAAAAGATAGAAAATTCCGATTCCGTTGCCCCCTTGCCGCAAATCATTCCGGTTCCGGATCAGTGGCACCTTCCCTTTCCTTTGACCGATATTCAGCAAGCATACTGGGTTGGCCGGAGCGGCGTCTATTCATTGGGAAACGTAGCCACCCATTGCTACTTTGAGATCGAAGGGGTTGATTTGGATATTGAACGGCTCAATAGAGCCTGGCAACGCCTGATTGACCATCACGGCATGCTGCGGGCTGTGGTTTTGCCCGACGGTCAGCATCAGAAAATTCTGGAACAGGTTCCTCCCTACCGCATCAAAATCCTAGATTTACGGGGAAAAGGGGCGGAAGCTGCCGAGGTTGGGTTGAAAAATATACGGGAAGAAATGTCTCACCAGGTTCTCGCTGCTGACAAGTGGCCCTTGTTTGATGTGCGGGCATCCCGTTTTGGCGAAAACCGTGTCCGGCTTCATATTGGCTTTGATAATTTGTTTCTTGACGGCTGGAGCATGTTTCACCTTCTTAGTGAATGGACCCGGCTCTATCATGATCTTGACGGTTCCCTGCCTTCTTTTGACTTGTCATTCCGCGATTATGTTTTGGCTTTGGAACGGCTCAAAGAATCAGAAGTATATCAACGTGCCCGGGAATATTGGTTTAACCGTCTTCCCGCCTTACCGCCGGCGCCGGAACTGCCTCTGGCGCAAAATCCAGATTCTGTTTCCCGGCAACGGTTCAGCCGTTTAGATGCCAGGCTAAATCGTGAAACCTGGCAAGAACTCAGGAAGCGCTCGGCCGAGGCGGGACTGACGCCTTCCGGAATACTGCTGGCCGCGTATGCCGAAGTACTCGGTGTTTGGAGCAAGTGCCCAAGGTTCACCATCAACCTGACCCAATTTAACCGGCTGCCCTTGCACCCGCAAGTAAATGACATCATCGGCGATTTCACATCGTTGACCTTGCTGGCTGTGGACAATTCATCCGGCAGGACATTCCTTGAACGGGGGCGTAACCTGCAGCAACAACTCTGGCGGGATTTGGATCACTCCTATGTTGGCGGTATACAAGTACAGCGTGAATTAGCGAAAAAACGCGGGGAGCATCAGGGGACGGCGATGCCGGTTGTCTTTACGAGCGCACTGGGTGTCGACCAGTGGGGCGGTGAGGATTCCGGCAAAAAGTGGCCGGGAAAACTCGTCTACAACATTACACAAACGCCGCAAGTCTGGTTGGATCATCAAGTGGTGGAACAAGAGGGGGAATTGCTCCTGATTTGGGACGCGGTAGCGGGGCTTTTCCCGGAGGGCCTTCTTGCCGACATGTTTGCAGCCTATTGCAATCTCTTGCAGCGTCTGGCCGGCGAAGAAACAGCGTGGCGGGAAACAGCGCCCAGCCTTGTTTCTGTTCCCCGGCTGGAAAAAAGAATGGAGGCTAACCGGACGGATGGGCCTGTATCTTTGGAAACGCTAACCAGCTTATTTGAAAAGCAGGTTGCCTGTCAGGCGAATTATCCGGCAGCCATTTCTTACGGTCGTACCTTGACCTATGAGGAACTGTCCTGCCGTTCCAATGCTGTGGGAAATCTCTTGCGGGAAAAGGGCGCCCGGCCCAATACACTGGTGGCAGTGGTAATGGAAAAAGGTTGGGAACAGGTTGTGGCGGTACTGGGGGTTCTTAAGTCCGGGGCTGCCTATCTGCCCATAGATCCGGCCAATCCTGATGAAAGACGCCGTCAGCTTCTGCGTGATGGGGATATCCGTATGGTTCTCACCCAGTCCTGGTTGGCAGGGAGACTGAACTGGCCTGAAGGTGTTGAGCTGTTGCTGATTGATCAGATGAAGCCGGGGGACAAGGAACTCACTTCGCCGGGGTTTGCGGGGAAGCCGGAAGATTTGGCCTACGTTATTTACACCTCGGGGTCGACGGGTTGCCCCAAAGGAGTCATGATCGACCACCGGGGGGCCGTCAACACCATTTTAGACGTGAACCGGCGTTTTTCCGTGGGGCCGGAAGACCGGGTACTGGCTCTTGCCAACTTGAATTTTGATCTTTCGGTATATGACATTTTCGGCATTCTTGCAGCCGGTGCAACCATAATCATGCCCGAAGCCGACAAAACCAAAGAGCCTTTCCATTGGCTTGAATTGATGAAGCAAGAGCAAGTCACGGTGTGGAATACGGTTCCGGCATTGCTGCAAATGCTTTTGGAATATGCTGCCGGCAGCGGTCAAACAATGCCGCAATCCCTTCGTTTGGTATTGCTCAGCGGTGACTGGATACCTTTGGATCTGCCGGACAAGGTTAAGGCTTATTTTCCCGGTGCCCGGGTGATCGGTTTGGGCGGGGCCACCGAGGCATCCATCTGGTCCAACCTGTATCCGATCCGGGAAATTGATCCCGACTGGAAGAGTATTCCTTATGGTCGTCCGCTGACCAATCAGCGCTATTATGTACTTAACGAACTTATGGCGGATTGTCCCGTCTGGGTGCCGGGTCAGCTTTACATTGGCGGAATTGGTCTTGCCAAAGGCTACTGGCATGATGAGGAAAAGACCAGAGATAAGTTTACCCATCATCCCCGCACAGGGGAACGTCTCTATTGCACAGGTGATTTAGGACGATATTGGCCGGATGGCAATATAGAGTTCCTGGGACGGGAAGACTTCCAGGTAAAAATCAGCGGCCACCGGATTGAACTGGGCGAGATCGAGGCTCTACTGAAGCGTCAGGACGGGATAAAAGATGCCGCGGTTGCCGTTGCCGGTCAATCGCACGAGGAAAAGCGCCTAGTGGGCTACGTGGTTCTTGACCGTGAAAAGGGAGCCGGTCTGTTTGAAACCGAGTATGCAAAGCCTGCCGTCTGCGCATCACGTTGGCAGGCAGTCCGGAGCGCAGGTCAGCTACAAGCGCCGCAAATCCCGCATTCCCTTGATATTGAGGCGATTTCAGCTTTTATGGATTATGCAGATCGTTTGAGTTATGCATTCATTTACAATACGTTGGATAATATGGGCATTTTTTCGGACGAAAGCGAAGGCTATTCCCTTGATGGGCTGATGCGCCGGTTTAAGATACATCCCCGCTACCAGACCTTGATTTTCCATTGGCTGAATGTACTTGTAGAGGAAGGGGTACTGAAAAGAAACGAAGCCGGTATTTATCGGAACAGCCGTTCTTTCCAGGAAGAACAGCCGGATATTCTTCAGGCGGGTAAGCTAAAATTGCCGCCAAGCGCAGCGAAAGAGGCATTGGCGCTTGACGCATTTTTCCAACGCGATGGTTCTTCCTATACGGGTCTGCTTCAAGGTGATATTGATCCAATCGAACTTTTTCTGCGGGAAGATTCCTTTTTGACACCCGAAGCATTGAGCCGGTTTAATCTTGCCCGGGAGTATTACACCGACCTTGCCCGCGAGGTGTTCGGCGCTATTGTGAATTCTTATCCGGCGGATAAAGAGGTGCGGGTGCTGGAAATCGGAACGAGGGCGGGAAGCCTGACGGGGACCCTTGTGTCTCTCTTGCCTGCCGGCCGGGGCAAGTACCTTTATACCGATGAGTCCTCTTTCTTTACAGACAGAGCAAGGCAAAAACTGGGGGCAGGGGCTCCTTTGGAATACGGTCTGTTTGATATGAACAAAACGCCGCTCCGGCAGGGATATGAGCCGCATTCTTTCCATGTGATTGTTGCGGACAATACTCTGCACCGTACCCGAAACATTGAAACGACATTGGCGTACTTGCAAGAAATGCTGGTACCCGGAGGGTTTCTTTTCTTCACCGAAGCAACCCGCAACAGGCGCTTGATGCTGACCACCGTAGGGTTTTTCGAGGATGGATTCAGCCATCTTGAAGATGAGAGGAAAACGGATTATCTTCTCTTAATTACCGCGGAAAAATGGGGCGATATTTTAGACAAGACGGGATTTTCCAGGGTTATGGTTTTTCCGGAAGGCGGGCAGGCCGCAGATGCATTCGGCCAGCACTTGCTGGTAGCCCAGGCGCCTGAAGCGGTCAGGGTATTCAAACCTGCTAATTTGGCCGCGGCAATGGGGCGAAAGCTGCCTGAGTACATGGTGCCCGCAACCTATGTGTTGCTGGCTGAACTGCCTCTTTCAGCCAATGGGAAAGTAGACCGGAAAGCACTTGCCGAGCTCGGCAGAGAAAAAGAGAGCTTGCCCAAAAAGGCGTACGTTGCCCCTTTCACTGAGGCGCAAGTAAAAGTAGCAAATGTCTGGAAAGAGGTGCTTGGTTGTAAAAATGTGGGAATCCACGACGGTTTCTTTGAATTGGGAGGAGATTCTTTGCGGGCGATTCAATGCATCAGTCTTCTGAAGGAGCGATACCAGGCGGATCTGACTTTGCAGAATCTTTTCGAAGCACCCAGCGTTGATCTGCTTGCACGGATAATCGAGGCAGGTGTGCCGGCAGCAGCAGAATTGGCAGAGCATTATGAGGAGGGAATGATATAGCGATATGAATTTGGCTAAGAAAACCATTGGGATCATGGGAGCCACCGGATATGTGGGCAGAGAAGCGGTTAAAACGCTTCTCGCTTTTACCGACCACAATATTATGCTTGGCGGCCGGGAGCCGGAAAAACTCCGCAGCATTTTCCCGGCGATGGAATCAAGGGGCGACTGCCTGCATGCAGATATTTACAACAGGGACCAGCTTTATTACTTTTGCAGTAAATGCGATTTAGTCATAAATTGTGCGGGACCTGCCAAACAAATTTTAGACAGGGTTGCAGCGGCAGCGATTGACCAGGGTGTTCATTACGTTGATGTTGCGGGCGACATCCATCTATACAAACAATTGCGGAAGAGAAATCAGGAAATAGCGGAGAAAAAACTGCTGTTTATTGTCTCTGCCGGGGTATATCCCGGTTTATCTGAGGTGGTCCCCGCTTACGTCGCTGAAACATATTTTGATGAAATCGATTTGCTGGCAGTATTTTTTGCCGGGCAAGGCGGATTTTCGCTGAATGCGGCTTACGACATTGTATGCAGTATTGAAGAAGATACCGGCCTGGGAATGACCTATTGCAAAAATGGTGCGGCTCAAAAAATAGAAGGTGCATTCCATAGCAGCTACGAACTGCCTTCCCCTGCCGGCAAAGTTGACGCGTATCCGGTTTTAAACCCGGAATTCAAACAAATAGCAGCGCGATATAAAATCAAATCGGCCTATTTTTATAACACCTACCCCAACAAGTCCGTATTGAACAAATTTGTCATGATTAAAGCTTTGGCGCAATATAAAACCGAAGAGCAGAAAAAAGCGTCGGCAAAAATTCTGGTGGAACAATACGCTGAAAAGAAAAAAGAAGCCGGTGATTTCACCATGCTTCATCTGATTGCCACAGGGAACAAAAACGGTAAATATTTAGAATTAGTTTCCAACCTCCTGTATAAAAACGACTGGAACACTTTATCCGGCATCGTTGCGGCAAATGCTGCCAGGCTGGTTGCGGAAGGGAATAGGGAAAGAGCCGGCTGTTTCTTTTTGACAGAAGGCGTAAACGCTGCCCAATTGCTAGAGCTGTTATCGGAGCGGAATGTTGGTTTGAGCATACATTTTTCACGGGGCGGAAGAGGGTGAAATATGAAGGAGAACAGGGGATTGCGGACTGTGGTGTGCGGTTCCAGGTTTGGACAGTTTTATCTTGAAGCCTTAAAATTGCTGCCGCAACAGTTTGAGGTGGCGGGCTTATTGGCAAAAGGCAGTGAACGTTCAAAAAAATGCGCCCAGCGCTACGGAATTAATCTATACACAGAGGTCGACCAGCTTCCCGATAACATCGACTTTGCCTGCGTAGTACTGCGATCCGGCGTCATGGGCGGCGACGGCACCCAGTTGTCGCTAAAGCTGCTGGCCCGCGGAATTCACGTAATGCAAGAGCAGCCGGTCCATCACAAGGATTTGGCCGTTTGTCTGCGAACGGCACGGCAAAATGGAGTACATTTCCTGACCGGGGATTTATACGTTCATTTGCCTGCTGTGCGCCGTTTTATCGCCTGCGCCCGGGTTATGCTGGAACAACAAGCTGCCCTTTACATTGATGCGGCCTGCGCCACTCAGGTTTCTTTTCCCATGATGCATATTCTGTTGGAAGCATTACCGGCTATTCGTCCCTGGAGAATCAGCAATGTGATTAAAGATGAGGGGCCGTTTCAAGTGTTGACCGGAACGATAGGAAGAATTCCCATTACATTGCGGGCCCACAATGAAGTCGACCCGGCCGATGCAGACAACCACCTTCATTTGTTGCACCGCTTAACTATTGGTGTTGAGGGAGGCAGCTTATCCCTTACAGATACCCATGGCCCTGTAATCTGGCAGCCTCGCTTGCACGTTCCCGTTCAGGATGACATTCCGGGCGGACTTTCAACGGCAACACCCGTCCACTTACTTGAAAACAGCGCCTATATACTGGGAACAGCGGTCCCCATCAGCTATAAAGAAATTCTTATGGAGCAATGGCCGCGGGCCATTGGACGCGACCTAACGGCGATGAGAGGAATGATTCAGGGAAATGCCGTGATGGATACGAGAGCGCAGCAAGAGCTTTTGTGCTCCCGCCAGTGGCAGGAATTGACCAATGCACTGGGATATCCGGTTTTGCGGACAAGCCGCGGTCATCAACCATTAGCGGTAAATATTTTAAAAGAAGCGGCGGCAAAAATTGCCGAAGATTCGGAAGAGTATTCCGGCCAAGTATCTCGGCCAAAGACGGGAAGCGCTGTTTTTGCCTGCACAGAGTATGCCGAAGATGAGGTTCAAGGTATTGATGCCGGGCAAGTGAAGGCGTGTGTGGAACGGCTGGATGAAGCGGCTTTGTCTTCCATGTTATTTGCGCTGCAGGCACAGGGGACACTGACAGTGACGGGACGGGAATATAGCGAGGCTGAAATTCTCTCCGCCCCGAAGGTGGCGCCCCGTCATCAACCCTTAATTTTGCGCTGGCTGCAGATACTTGCCGAACGCGGCTATCTTACTAAACACGGGAGAGATTTTCTCTGTACTGATCTGATTACGCTGGCGAGGGTACACCAATGTTGGGAGTTGGTAAAAGAAGCATGGAACGGTAAACTGGGTTCTCAGCGGATTATCGACTATCTCATAGCCAATGCTGAACAACTCCCGCAGTTAATCAGCGACAAACAGCAGGCGGCATTGATATTATTTCCTGAGGGCCGCATGGACGTCGCCAATTCTCTCTATCGTGACACGGTCATGGCGCGGTACCTGAATAAGTCGGCAGCAGAAGCAGTTATTCGTATTGCCGCCGGCAAGCAGGCTTCATCAAATGCTTCACCGGAAGATTCCCTGCGTATCTTAGAGATAGGTGCAGGAACAGGGGCAACTACCGATGCGGTGGTTCACAGATTAAAAACTGCTGTTTCCGAGCGGCTAAAGCCGGATTATTTGTTTACGGATATCTCTAATTTTTTTCTGGCACAAGCGCGTGAGCGTTTCAAAGATTGTCCCTGGATGCGTTTTCAAATTGTTGATATAGACAAAAACCTTATAGAGCAGGGTGTGAAACCCGCAAGTACAGATATCGTGATTGCGGCGGGTATGCTTAACAATGCCCGGGACACGGATAAGACGGTACAAGGTCTCATGCAGAGTCTCGTCCCCGGAGGGTGGATGTTAATAACGGAGCCGACGCGGGAATTCCTGGAAATGATAATTTCACAAGCTTTTATGATGACCCGTCCTGAAGATGACAGGAAAAATACTAAAACAACCTTTATGTCTGTGAAACAGTGGCTGGCTGTATTTCATCAGGCAGGTGGACAAGAAGTTGCAGCACTGCCTGATGAGGGACATCCGCTCGCTCCTCTTGGACAAAAACTATTTGTAGTGCGGAAGGGAGTGTAAATTATGTCACAAAACACGAAAACCAATCCTAATCAGTTGTTGGCGCGTTTTCGCCGCGAAGGAGTTTTTTTATGGGAACAGAATGGGCAACTGTGTTACAAAGCGCCGAAAGGAAGGCTTAAGGACAATGATTTACAGGCCCTAAAGGATAACAAAACGGATATCTTGGATTTATTGCAGGCTGAATCCAAACCGGTGACAGTCACACCCGATCCAGAGTCCCGCTTTGAACCTTTCCCGCTCACCGATATACAGTCCGCTTATTTGTTGGGGCGTCATAACTTATTTGGCTATGGCGGCTTATCCTGCCACATTTATCTGGAACTAAACTATCCGGAGCTCGACCCCAAACGGACCGAGGCGGTCTGGAACCGGCTCATATTGCGCCACGATATGCTTAGGACAACTATTGATCAAAAAGGATGCCAGCGTGTCAGGCAGAGCGTACCGCAACTGAAGGTGGCTTACACCGACACAAGCGGCTGGGAAGAACAGAAAGCAGAAGCCAAGCTTGCGGAAATTCGGGAGGAAATGGGGCATCGCCTTTATAATACGGATCATTGGCCGTTATTCGATATTGGTGTAACCAAAGCCCATAAGCGGGCTGTCTTACATTTTTCCATGGATTTTCTTATTGCCGATTGGGCGAGTATTTGGTTGCTTTTGTCAGAATTTGAGGCACTGTACGAAGAGCCGGGGCGGCAATTGCCTGACCTTGATTTAAGTTTCCGCGATTATCTGCTGGCTGAAAGCCGCTTGCGGGAGACGGCCACTTATTCCCGGGATAAAGATTATTGGCTGCGGCGGGTTGATACCTTACCTTCAGCGCCAGACCTGCCTCTGGCCGGACAACAGGATAATTCCGGAACGGCTCGCTTCCGCCGTCGTTTCCTGCAACTGGACAATCATACCTGGGAGGGCCTTAAACAACGCGCTCAAAAACTGGGTTTAACCCCAACCGCCGTAGTGATGACTGCTTATGCCGCTGTTATCAAGAGATGGAGCCGGAACGAAAAGTTTTGTCTGAATCTGACTTTACTGAACCGGTTGCCTTTGCATGCCCAGGTCAATGATATTGTCGGCGATTTTACATCTGTCAATTTGCTGGCTGTAGACTGGTGCGAGGAGTATTCGTTCAGTGAACAGGCCAGGACCTTACAAAAACAGTTGTTTGAAGATTTGGACCATCGCCTGTTTTCCGGGGTGGAAGTCTTGCGGGAAATAGCACGCCGGCGTGGGCGGGAAGCTGCTTTGATGCCGGTAGTGTTTACCAGTGCGATTGGTCTTGTTGAACCAACTGCCGGCAATCAGCGAAAAGGCAAAGTCAACGGACATGGAATCAGCCAGACACCCCAGGTCGTCATCGACTGCCAGGCTATGGACGGCTTAGCCGGCCTACAGGTCAACTGGGATGTGCGGGAAGGCGTCTTTCCTGACCGGATGGTTGACGATATGTTTGATGCCTTTGATGAATTACTGCGTTCTCTGGCCAGGACGGATCAAATCTGGGATACAAATGAAGCTGTAGCCTTGCCTGCCTGGCAGCTAACAGAACGACAGCAAATCAACGCTGTTAAAGCTCCTTTACCGGACCAGCAATTGCACCGGCAGGTACTGGCACAAGCAACGGCAACCCCGGATCTCCCTGCTGTTTTTGACAGTGAAGGACATGTCACATACAGGGAGTTGGCTCAACGGGCCGCAGCCGTGGCTGAAAAATTAAAAGAGTTAGGTTGTGTAACCCAGGACCGGGTTGCGATAGTTATGGATAAATGCGTTCATCAAGTTGCCGCAGTATTGGGGACTTTGTTAGTTGGAGCCGTTTACGTTCCCATTGACACGAAGCAGCCGGAATTGCGGCGATTGGCTATGCTGGAGCAGGCAAGTGTCCGTTTTGTCTTAACATGTTCAATAACGCCAATGCAGTGGCCGGACAAATTAAAAATAATTGAAGCAGACAAATTAAAGCCATATCGGGGAAATATCACCATAGCCGGGGGTAACCCGGACTTGCCTGCATACATCATTTACACCTCGGGTTCCACAGGGCAGCCGAAGGGAGTTGTCATTAGCCACCGGGCAGCTGCCAACACCATTGCGGATATTAATCGCCGCTTTAACATCAACCGGGGTGACAGAGTACTGGGGCTGGCCCAACTAAGCTTTGATCTGTCCGTCTATGACATCTTTGGTCCCTTATCCGTGGGTGGCGCTTTAGTCTATCCAAATGCCGGCAGGCTGACCGACCCGTCGCACTGGGCTGAGCTGATGGCCCAACAGGAAGTAACAGTATGGAATTCCGTACCGGCATTGATGCAAATGCTGGTCGCCTATTTAAACTCCGAGCAAAAAATAACCTTACCCCAATTGCGCTTGGCTTTGCTTTCCGGAGACTGGATTCCCCTGACGCTGCCGGATATGCTTGTCAGGCGCTTACCTGCCGTGCAGGTAATTAGTCTGGGCGGAGCTACAGAAGCATCAATTTGGTCTATCTATCACATCTATAAAGGTCTTAAGGCTGACTGGCGCAGCATTCCTTACGGCCGGCCGCTTGCAAACCAGGAATTCCGGGTGCTGGACGCACAGCTGCGGGCTTGTCCGGTGTGGGTTGCCGGGGAGTTGTATATTACCGGCTGTGGCTTGGCTGAGGGCTATTGGGGTGATAACAAAATCACGCAGGAGAGATTTTTCCTGCACCCTGTGGATGGGCAGCGGCTTTATCGCACCGGTGACCTGGGCCGTTACACGCCCGGCGGCGAAATTGAGTTTCTTGGGCGTGAAGATAATCAAGTCAAAATCAAGGGGCATCGGATCGAACTGGGGGAAATTGAAGCGACGCTGCTCAAACATCCCGCTGTTGCTGCCGCCGGGGTGGTGGTAGATGGTTCCGGTGATGATAAAGCGTTGTTTGCTGTCGTGGAAACAGCCCACAGGAAAGAGCGGAATCCAGACGAACAAAAAACGGAGTTTGACAGACTGGTAAACGGTATTGACGAACAGGCCGATGTTGAAGCTGCTGGACTCAGCAGGGAAGAAGTTGATTTGGCAGCAGCAAACCTGGAAAAAGCCGTTCTCCATTCCATGCTGCAGGCGCTACTCAAGGCGGGGCTGTTTGCCGACGATAATGATGAAAAGCACTCGGAAAAGCATTCCCATTCAATGGAAGAAATCCTGAAAAAAGATGAGATAGTGCCTGCATTTCACTGGTTGGTCAGGCGCTGGCTGGCAATGTTGACTGAAGCCGGGTTGCTGTTGGAACATCCTCCTCAACATTTTAGCTGCCCCCGGAAACCGGACGGGAAGGAAGTAAACGAGTATTGGCAGGCGGCCGAGGCGTCGTGGGTTGCAAAGATTAGTTCAACGGGATTCATAGCCTATGTGCGAAGCAATGCGGAAAAGTTGCCGCAATTGCTCAACGGACAACAGGATCCGGTTTCACTGCTTTTTCCCGAGGGGAGGTTCGACCATGTTCGCGCCTTGTACTTTGATCATGTCATGGCCAACTATCTCAATCATTGTATTTGTACCCTCCTAAAACGCATTGCCGGGAATCATTCAGGCAAACCTTTGCGGATTTTGGAGATTGGAGCCGGTACGGGGGCAACCACGGAAAGAGTGTTAAAATCCCTGGAAGGCTTTAATGTGGATTATTTATTTACAGATGTCACAGCATTTTTTATCCCCGGGGCAAAATCATCTTTGGGACAATTCCCGGGGATACGTTTCGGTATTTTTGATGTGGATGAGGATTACCGGACCCAGGGGTTGGCGCCGAATAGCTTTGATATTGTGCTGGCTGCCGGGGTATTGGAGAACGCCCGCGACATTCCGGCAAGCATGAACAGGTTAAAAGAGCTAATTTGTCCCGGCGGTTGGCTGGTATTTACTGAACCAACAAAGGAACACGCCTGGATATTGGCTTCGCAGGCGTTTATGATGACTGAACCGGGTGACGGTTTGCGCGTAGACATTTCCTATCTTGACCGGGACGGATGGATGCGGCTGTTAAAAGAATATGGGGATGAACCGGTTTTGTCTTTACCGGCAGCGAACCACAAACTATCCTCTCTCGGCGTGCATCTGTTTGCAAAGCGTTTTAAAGAGGACTGGTTGCCGGTAAGTGTGCCGGAGTTGACGGATTTTCTCGCCCTACGCCTGCCCTCTCATATGCTTCCTTCTCAGCTGCAAATTGCCGATGCCCTGCCGCTGACCGGCAATGGCAAGCTGGACCGGCACGAGTTGGCAAAATGGCGGCCTAAACCGATCATAGAGAATTCCGCCATAGAAATGGATGAGAAAAGCTCAGACCTGCTGGAAGCGCAGCTTGCCAAGCTATGGGCTGAAGCATTGGGTATTCCCGGCATTGGAAGATTACAAAGCTTTTACGACCATGGCGCGGATTCACTCATTATGGCGCAAGTGGCTGGGAAGCTGCGCGAAAAATGTGCTGCGGATCCTTCACCAAGAGAAATTCCTTATGATGCATTACTCCGGCAAATGCTCAACTATCCAACTGTCGCTGCCTTGGCGGAATTTATACGCTTTTACAGTCAGGCGGCAGGACGCACGCCGGATGCGCTTTTGCCGGAACTGCGAAGCACGTCGGGTAATGCCGTGGTCACTGCTTACGGAGGGGGTGGGACAGGACCGCTTCGGGTTGTTTTCCATGCCGGCCTGGGTACAATGAACAGCTTTCATTTACTCTTGGAGCATTTTAAATTGCACAATATAGGACCTGTCATTGGCATTACGGTAGCGGACCCTGAGACGTATTGCGAGTTTGAACCATCCGGTCTTATTGAGCAAATTGCAGATGATTATGCCCGGTGCCTGTGGGCGAGTGGCCACACGCAAATGCAGCTCATCGGCTATAGCCTGGGCGGATTTATTGCTGTTGAAGTTGCAAGGCGTCTGGTTGAGCAGGGCCTACATGTGTCCGATCTGGTTTTGATTGACAGTCACCCGGTGCTTTTTGATGTTGACGATGATCTGGTCATTGAATTATTGTTTATTCCCAATCTGCATATTACCCTTGAACAGGCAGGTTTTGGCGGCGTAGATAGCGCTGATTTGGTACGGGGGTTATTACATATCTTCGAAAGCAACAACAAAAGTGTGCCAAAAGGATCTTCGTGCACAATCGGGGGCGATGAGGGCCTGGATAAAGTGGGCAAGTTATTTCGAAGACTGGCATCTCTCAGTATGAGGGAACGATTCAAAGCTTATAGCGATGCAGTTGCAAAAATCACCGGCGAGCAAATGCCGGTTGAGATGGCCGAGGGCCTGTATAAAGTCTATCGCCAAAGCTTTAAGGCTGCCCGGTTTACACCCCCGCCCTATATGGGGAATATCCGTTTCTTGCTGGCACTTGAGCCATTTAGTATTTTACCCGATACCGCTGAAATGACACTTGATTTTTGGCGGGAAGTCTGTCTTGATGAATTTGAAGTTACAGAAATTAGGGGAAATCACTTAAGTTGCATTGAAGAAGAACCAAATGCAACCAATCTTGCCAAGCTGATATCTGCGCCGCTTATCAAGAATTGAACGTTCCGCGGCAAGCCTTAGAGCAATTAAACCCGCAGCAACCCGGGGATAGGAGGATGAAGATGAAAGAACGGGAGACGGACCTGAAAGACCCGGTAACGAAGGCCATTCAGCGAAGAGTGTCTGTACTGCAACTGGCCGAAGTTCTGGGGAATGTTTCGGAAGCCTGCAGATGTTCCGGTATGAACCGGACCAGTTTCTATGAATGGAAAAAGCGGTTTCAAACCCAGGGAATAGAAGGCTTGAAAAATCTGCCGCCGATTCACAGGACACACCCGCAGAGGACACCGCCCGCAGTTGAGGCGAAAGTGATCGCGGCCAGTTTGGATCATCCCGACTGGGGTTGTTTGAAACTGGAAGCTTGTGTGAAATCACAGGGCATTCATGTCAGTTCAACCACCATCCAAAAAATCTTGCTTTGTCATAATCTGGGTTCCCGGCCCCAACGTTGGTTAAGACTGGAAAAAAAGTATCTAATGGAAGGGTTGCCGCTTAATTCTGAAGCGGTCAGGAAAATTGAACAATATAATCCTTGTTTTAAGGAGCGCTATACGGCAGTGAACCGCCCCGGCGAATTGTTGGCGCAAGACTCTTTTTATGTGGGCACCCTCTCAGATCTAGGCCAGATTTATCTGCATGCCGTGGTCGATATGTATAATTCCTTTGCCTTTGGGCTGCTTTATGCCGGCAGAGCGCCCAAATGCGCCGTGGCTGTGCTTCGTAACCAGGTGCTGCCGTTCTTCCGGGAGAAAAAAATTCCGGTAGGTGCTGTTGTCACAGACAACGGACGGGAGTTTTACGGTAAAGAAACGCATTATGAGAATTTCCTGGCGCTTAACGGCGTGAAACACCGGCGCCCGCAGGGACGGAATCCGAAAACCAATGGCTTTATTGAACGGTTTAAGCGTACGGTTCTGAAGGAGTTTTTCCTCATAGCCTTTCAAAACAAGTTCTATAACACTGTTGAAGGGTTGCAGGCGGATTTTGATGTTTGGCTGGCTGCTTACAACTATGAACGGCCGCACTTAGGCTATCGCAATTTTGGGAAGCGGCCTATTGATATGATTAATGATTAATGATTAACGACTTTAAATAAGGGCTGATGCCCCTGACCCTGCATGCCGTGTGGGCCACCATCCTGGGAGCGGTGAACAAAGGGGCTGCCTCTTATAGGTTTAAAAACCTTTTGAGACAGCCCCTTTTTATATTATAAACAATGAATATAATTTCTTGTCCCATGAACTACCGGCAACTGTCAGCGTCGCAAACGCCGCGAACAACCTTGCAGTATTTAGGAAATGCTAGAATGTCTGCAGCGATTTACCCGTTACCAGATCGATCACATTATTATTATCGGCCAGCAAGCTTTCTGTACCGATGGAAACCAGGTACTGGCCCATCATTCTGACGGTTGCATCGCTAGAAGAAGCCAGTGATTGGTAAATAGACCTGGTTTGAGAGTCGGGATTTTCGTCACCTTGGTAATGGGCGATCATAGCGGCTATAAATATGTCGGATACAGTCAGAGAAGGAGTTATTTTGGTTGCTGCATAACCTGTTGCCATTGCAGTTAACTGAGCGTCAGTGTAAGTAGGGTAAGATCCCCTTAATAGGATTGCCAAATATTGAATCAGCAAATCTTTCATATTATTGGCGGTAAAATTTTTGGCGTAGGTCTGGAAGTCAACATTGCCTGTATTGTAAGCAGTGGTTGTTACTCTCTGAGAAATCGTTCTCAGTTTCTTTCTATCGGGAGAAAACTCCACGTAACGGTAAGGAATAGGGTAGGTAACTAGTGATCCCGTTTCCACATCGATGAGGAAATCGCCGTTGGCGCCAGTAATTTGTTTCTCCGCTATATCCTGAGCGTGGAAGTGTCCCGTAAACACTATCTTCATTCCGAGACTGCTTAATTCTTTTGCCACTTGATCATAATTTTCTACAACATATTCTCCCCAAAACTGTGGTTGGGCGGAGAAGTGGGGTACGATACCATGATGCATCATGCCGATTACTGTTTTGCCTTCAGCAACGGACGCTTTAATTTGGTTTTTTATCCAATTTAATCGGTCTGTTGTGAAGCTGCCCCTGGTTGCCCCATACACACAAGAGTCCATAGCGACCAGGCGAAGGCCCTTAGCCGGTTCGACAACATAACTCAGTGAGTTGGGGTCTACGGCAATAGCCTTATTGTAACCACATTCGTTATAAATACGCTTAAATTCGCTGCCGGAGGTATTTGGTACCCTCGTTTTGGTGCTGCCGCTGTAGCTATAGGCATTAGGGCAATCGATGTCGTGGTTTCCATTAATGACATACACCGGTTTTCCCGCTTGGGCAAGTTCGCGCATGTAGTCGGCAAACTTCTGGTGACAAAGGTATTCCCCGTCTTTTGTCAAGTCGCCGCACACGATGACAAACTGGGCGTCACTTTTCTTTATGGCGTTGATGACGCTTTCAAGGGTTGTCTTGCTTTCGGCCAGCATCTTTCTATCTTGCGCGAGATAGGCTTCAAAGGCCGGGCCTGTTGTGCCAAGGCTGGGATCATAATAATGGGTATCGGAGAGAACGACAAATTTGACATTGTCTAAATACTTGCCGACAGGAAGAGCAGCGAAAGCTGTTGCTGGGTCGAATGCCATTGCCGCCGCGGTCCCCAGAGCCAGCTGCAAAAAACTTCTGCGGCTCAGAATATGTATGGAACCGGTTTTATCCTTCATATAAGTGCCTCCTTATTTGTCATTTTGTGAACCTGGCCAAGAGGGTTAGAATTTAAATGTCACGCCATAGCCAAAGCCTTTGGCGGTGAAATCCGATTGACCATTGCCATCTTTCCAGGATAAGTTTTTATACTGACTGTTAGTGTAGAAGGCGTCTAAATCGACGTTTTGGGCCAAAGCATAACTGACTCCCAATTTACAGGCGTTCATGTTGTTGCCAAAGGCGACAGTTGCATAAAGGTTGGTTTTGTCCATAACAGGGAGTATGCCAGTCAAGCCAAGTTGCCAGTAGCTTTTCCAGTCCGTGCTGGTGCTACCGCCTTCTATGAAGCCATCACCGCTTGAAGATATTTCTTGTGTTGCTTTTACTTGGGAAAAACCGGTAAAAGCGACAGCGTTTTCGTTTAATTGATAAAGAAGGTTATACTCTTTTACATCCAATTTGGTGTTAAAGGTTAATAAATTATTGAAATTGGTGTCTTTGGATTTAGGTGCGGATTGTTTGTACTGTAGGGCAATCTTGTTCCCAAGACCGGCAGTTAAATCAAAGCCTACGGTGCTTTTGCCATCAGCATCGGGAATGCTGCCTCCGGCATCATGGTAGGTTTCTGATATCTTAGGAGACTGGAATGTCACGTCGAGAGCCATTTTCCCCTGGGAAAAATCGGTTAAGGGGCCGGCGAAAGCAGTATTAGCTATCGCCATGATTCCGAAAATAACAATACATGTTTTGCGTTTCATGGACGGCAACTCCTCCTGTTCACGAATCAATTGAATTGATTGATAATTATCTATTATCTAACATAAATTATAGCAAACGTTGGAAAATGAAAATATTACAATTGTGTTAAGAGGTTGTTATTTTTTTGAATGAACAATATGATCAATTAAAATAATGAAAGGACAAATGAGAACAGCTTATCCAATGATATCCATGCTTTTATCATTGGATAAGCTGTTTTTGCAGTTTTGACGTTCCTATTATTTATTTTGCCCTGTTTTCCCGATATAGGTGATAGGTGAGAGGATCTTCATCTACAATCATCCGGCCGGCGGTTACATCGCCTATAAACAAAGTATGGGTTCCGACATCAACACTTTTTTCGGGAAGAATTGTTCCTTCCACATACGCTACCCCGTTTTTCAATATGGGACAGCCATTTTTTCCGGCTATATACTCTATATCCTTAAACTTATTTACATTGCGTCCGGACTGATAGCCAAAATGCCGGACCATATCCAACTGATTAGTACTCAGCATGGATATGGCGAATACCGCGCTGGCCATTATATATTCATGGGTTAGATTTTCTTTGTTAAGACAGACGGCCAGCCGCGTCGGCTGGTCGGTTAGCTGGAAAGCGGTGTTACAGCATTGGCCGTTCAATTGGCCGGCATTAACGGAAGTAATAATATATAGTCCATAGCTGACTTTATTAAGGGCCGATCTGGCGGTGCCCAGTCCGGCAGCGGCGATTGCCTCGGCAGTAAGGGATTGAGCGTCATCACTTAAGAGGACGAACGCGTCAGATCCAGCGCCGCATAACGGGCAGACATCAGGCGGGGTTTCGCCCACATGAACGTAATCGCACACAGTACACTTCCAACGTTTGGCAGGAATCGGCCGGGCTGTTGCGACAGTAGTTTCGCCAACAGATGAAAACTCTTCCGGACCGACTCCGCAGATGGGACATTCCGCCGGAGGTTTCTCTCCCTCATACACATATCCGCAGACATTGCAGCGCCATTTGCTCATCCAACACCCTCCTAATAAGCACATTGCATAATATAAACACAGAAAAAAATCATTTAACAACAAATTTCGTTTGATTAACATTTTCCTGCAAATTTATTTATTTGTCAATAATACAATGAAATATTCCATGATAAAAAAACAAAACCGCCATCCTTACCGGATGACGATTCCTGGTGTGGTACGCAGTTTAGCGGCTCCAGCTGGCAGGCCAGTTTTTCGGTATGTACATCTTGTTTTCTATCGTCGTCTTAGGGTGATTATTATGTGTGGGTGTGGGTTGGCTGCTATGAGTCGAATTTGTATTGGATAAAGCGGGCAACCGGGGAACTTCTGTAATTGTTCCGGTATGTTTTGCATGAATGCAATTAACGTTCAAATTTACCACCTCTAATTTTTATTAATAACTTTTCAGGAAGATATATGCAGTCGATATATGATAACCATCTTTATTCGCTAGCGGGCAGCGGACGCAAGTTTTGCCCCCAGTTCCTTGCACTTAGCCTCTCCGGCATCGTCCGGAGTACTTTGGATAATCAGCCCGTTGTCCACCAGGGCGGCGCCCTGATTTTTCATTCGTTCCGTCCAATCCCGCATCCACTGACCGTCGCCCCAATCATAAGAGCCGAATAAGGCCAATGGTTTTCCGGCCAGGTTTTCTCCCTCCAGGGAATGAATGAAAGGTTCCATTTCTTCTTCTTCCAAGGCCTCATCTCCCATGGACGGGCAACCAAGAGCCAAGGCATTTGAGTTAAGTACATCCTCGTGCGAAGCTTTGTCGACGGAAATTAAGCTTACGGCAACCCCATCCAAGCTTGCGCCTTCGGCAATTGCTTCAGCCATTTTTTGTGTATTTCCTGTCCCGCTCCAGTAAATAACCGATACTTTTTTCATAGGCTCATCCCTCCTGATAATGATAATTATTATCAATTAATGACCTATTCATATCATACCATTAATCCAATTAGCTGTCAATAAAAAGAAAAGCTCCCGCCAGGAGCTTTTTTACGTAAAGGTACAACTTTTCTATAAAAACAGTCATTATGCACTTTGCCACTTCATTAGACGAGCGGAATTGGCTATTACCAGCACTGAACCGGCGTTATGGACTAATGCTCCGAGAATTGGCCCCATAATACCAAGGGAAGCTAGAACTATTGCAACGAAATTAATCAGCATGGACAATAAAATATTGAAATTAATTGTTCGCAAAGTTTGCCGGCTTAAATTTATCAATTGCGATATTTTGCCAATGTCGTTAGACATAAGGGCGATATCGGCCGTTTGAACAGCTACATCCGTTCCGGTAGCACCCATGGCAATTCCTATATCGGCTAATGCCAGGGCCGGCGCGTCATTGATGCCATCGCCGACCATCGCTACCTGGTAACCCTGTTCTTTCAATCTATTGACTACTTTGCCTTTTTGTTCCGGCAACTGTTCAGCAACATAGCGGGTAATATTAGTTGCTGCCGCGATGGCTGCCGCGGTGCGGGGATTATCCCCGGTCAGCAGCCAAATTTCCCGGATACCGTCTTCTTGCAGTCGTTTCACCGCCTCAGCTGATTCTTCCCTAACCGGATCAGCCACTGTTATAACTCCGGCCAGGCTGCCGCCTACCGCCAATAGCAGGGCGGTTTGTCCTTTTTCTTCAGCTTGCGTGATAAAAATTTCGATCTCATGCGCCAATGGTATGGATTCTTGTTTCATCAGTTTACGATTACCGATGAGTATTAATGAACCACTATAATTTGCCTCTAGCCCATGACCCAATCGTACTTTAAATGAATCAGGGTCCGGGACAGTTAAATTTTCCTCATAGGCCTTTTTGATGATAGCTTGGGACAAAGGATGCTCAGAAAATTTTTCCGCAATAGCTGCTAATTGCAGTAATTTTTGTTCACTTAAGGCATTAAATGCTTTTATCTCAGTAACCATTGGTTTTCCTTTGGTTAAAGTGCCGGTTTTATCAAAAATTACGGCAGTAATTTTGCCGCTGACCTCCATAGCTTGCCCGCTTTTGACCAGGATACCGGTTTTCGCTGCCTGGCCGATGCCGGCCATCATGGCGGTAGGAGTGGCCAAACAGAGGGCGCAAGGGCAAAAAACAATCAGGATGGTCACCGCCCGGATAATATCAGCGGTAAAAACATAGACCAGTATGGCTGTGAGCAGGGCTGCCGGCACCATCCATGCCGCCCAGCGGTCAGCCGTACGGATTATAGGGGCTTTGCTTTTTTCAGCTTCTTCCACCAGTTTGATCACCTTAGCCAGAGTGGTGTCTTCGCCTACTTTAGTAGCCTTTATCCCTAAGGATCCTAACTGATTTAACGAACCTATATAGACTTCATCACCAGGCAGCTTATCCACGGGCATAGACTCTCCTGTAACTGCAGCCTGGTTTACCGCAGATTGGCCGGAAGCAACTATTCCGTCTACCGGAATATATTCGCCGGGCTTCACCAAAACCATATCGCCGACCTGAACTTTTTCGGCAGGAATATTAATTTCCTGACCGTCACGGCGAACCCTTGCCGTGGGGGGAACAACACTAATCAGATCTTTAATACCGGCTTTAGCCTTGGATACCGTTCTCTCTTCCAATAACTCGCCAAGCATCATAATAAAGGCTACTTCACCGGCGGCAAAATATTCCCCGACAAACACCGCGGCAATTAATGCTATGCTGATAAGTACGCCGGCTTTAATATCTCTATTGACGAACAACCCAATGACCGCACCTTTTAAAATAGGTGTGCCGCTGATAATAATGCTTATCCAGGCCAGGTCAAAACCCGCTTGCTCTTTAAACAGGCCGAACCAGCTCAATATCAAAAATAAACCGGAAATACCGGTAAGCCCATAAGTCCAAAATTCTGCCGGCAGACTTGAGAAAAAACTGCTTTTTTTCTTGGCCGGCGATTTGGGCATTACTAATTCTTCCACAATACCGCGTCCTTTCTTTAAAAAATCTCGGCATTAACCTTTTTTAATATTGCTAACATTTGCGCGCTCTCTTCTGCCGAGAGAATAGACAACACTTGTTCGGTCAGAGTGTTATGGTATTTATGATGTTCGGCAAAAGCCTTTTTGCCTTTGTCAGTCAGAGTTATCAAGTAAACCCGGCGGTCTTCCTTCACCGACTCCCGTTGGGCGTACCCTTCTTTTTCCAGGCGGTCAACGGTAACGGTGGTAGTCCCTGTGGTAACGCCTAATTTTTGCGCGAGATTTTTCATGTTTATTGGACCATATGTGCCGAGTATTTCAACGGCGTGAGCTTCGGCCACCGTTAAATTGCCGGCCCGTATTACCGAATTTTCCCAGGAAGCAAATCCATTGAAAAAAATAAACAATTCATGGGTAAATTCATCAACCACAGGCATGTATCACTCCTTATAATTTGAATTTATAAATATTCTATTATAGAATTGTTTGATTGTCAAATATATTTTATATTTTACTGCGAAATTATCTTGACACACATTTCCCAGTCGCGTGAGAAAATACATAAATTTTTCCGGAAAATACAAAATCGCCGAATCAATGTCCGGCGATTCAGAAGTTTCAGTGGTTATGACGATCTTTTAGTTAATCTTTTTTTCTTACAGTGGCTTTGCCGTCGATTACTACGGTCCCTGCTTGATTGGTTACAGTAGTTTTTAAAATCAAGCGGCTTTTCCCTTCGATTTTTTCCATGACTTCTACGGTAGCGGTAACGGTATCACCAATTTTGACCGGGGCCTTGAAAGACAGTTCCTGGCCAAGATAGATGGTATTGGCGCCGGGAAGGACAGTCCCCAGGACAGCGGAGATAAAACCTGCCGACAGCATGCCGTGAGCGATAGGTTCTTTGAATACAGTGGTTTTGGCATAGTCAGCGTCAGTATGCAAGGGGTTGAGGTCGCCGGTCAGATTTGCATAAGTGTAGACGTCATGGGCTGTTATGGTTTTAGACATGCTGGCTTTATCGCCGATTTTTATATCAGCGAACTTGATGTTTCTTACCATTTTTACCATAGTCAAGCAATCCCTTTAATCTTTTTGAATTCGGTTATAAGGGCCGGAATGACTTCCATCACGTCCCCTACAATGCCGTAATCGGCCACTTTGAAAATTGGCGCGTCGGCGTCTTTATTGATGGCAATAACAATGTCGGAGGAGGACATACCGGCCAGATGCTGGATGGCGCCGGAAATACCGCAAGCAAAGTAAATTTTAGGGCCAACGGTTTTACCGGTTTGCCCCACCTGATGCAAGGCCGGTTTCCAGCCGGCGTCGACAGCCGCGCGGGACGCGCCGACAGCTGCGCCCAGGACATTGGCCAACTCTTCAATGAGGGTGAAGTTTTCAGGCTTACACATGCCACGCCCTCCGGAAACAATAATTTCGGCTTCTTCCAGGTTGCAGGCGGCTGTACAGGATTGAATCACGCCGAGAAGTTTGGTCCGGATATCTTCCGGGCGAACTTTGCTTTGAACCCGGATGATTTCACCGCTCTTAGAGAAGTCCTGTTCCGGACGCTTGAATACTTTCGGGCGGACTGTGCCCATTTGCGGGCGATGGTCAGGACACAGAATGGTAGCCATAATATTGCCGCCAAAGGCCGGACGAGTCCAGGCGACTAAACCGGTTTCTTCGTCAATGCCCAGATTGGTGCAATCGGCGGTAAGCCCGGTGCCCACCCGGCAGGCCACCCGCGGACCCAGATCGCGGCCGTCATTGGTAGCTCCCATGAGGATAACCGATGGACGATAGGTCTCAATCAGATGGGTAAGGGTAATGGTGTAAGCGTCGGTGGAATAGTGATTAAATTCAGGCCCCTCAACCAGATAAACCTTATCCGCGCCGCTGGCAAATATTTCTTTTGCCAGGCTTTCCACATTTTCGCCGATGAGAATACCGGCCAGTTCCTGGCCCATAGTGTCAGCCAGTCTGCGGCCTTCGCCCAGGAGTTCATGGGAGACATTGCGGATATGTCCGGCTACTTGCTCAATATACACCCAAACGCCTTTATACAGGCTCTTGTCCATAGCTGCCGATTTTTCTTCCGCTTCGCGGATAATTGCGCCGGCAGGACATACATCGATACAGGCGCCGCAGGCGGTGCACGCCTCAGTAATTACTATTTTATTATCCGCCATTATGATTGCGCCGAACGGGCAACTACTGATACAAGCGCCGCAGGCGGTACACTGATCTTTAATTTCCTTGACAGCCATATTATTACCCCCTAGATAATCTTGGCATCAGCCAGTTTTTGGATTAACAGGGCCGCTGATTCCCGCGCCGAATCAGTCTGGATAATTTCACCCTGGGTACGCTGTTTGGGGGAGAAGATACGTCGCACTTGCGTAGGTGATCCTTTGAGTCCGATCTTGTCCGGACTAACCTCTACATCGTTTGCCGTCCAGACGGGAATTGCCTTGCGGTTGGCCTTCATTGTCCCTTTGACGCTGGGGTAACGGGGTTCATTGATGGATTTGACAACAGTTAACATAACAGGAGTAGCTGCCTCAATTATTTCATATCCTTCCTCTTGCTCCCGCTCGACTTTCAACTTATTGCCCCCAGCCTCAATTTTGGAAACATAGGTAACTTGCGCGATTCCTAAGTGTTCGGCAATTTCCGGGCCAACCTGGGCAGTATCGCCGTCAATTGCCTGCTTGCCGCAAAGGATAACATCCACGTTGCCTAGTTTTTTAATTCCGGCGGCCAGGGTATGGCTTGTAGCCAAAGTATCGGCGCCGCCGAAAGCGCGGTCGCTTATTAAGACGGCCTCATCGGCGCCCATGGCAATACATTCTTTCAGGGCTTCAGCGGCTTGGGGCGGTCCCATGGAGATAACGGTAACCTTGCCGCCATGTTTTTCCTTAAGTTGTAAGGCAGCTTCCAGCGCATTTTTGTCAAAGGGATTGACAATGCTGGGTACACCTTGCCGGATAAGAGTATTGGTCGCTGGGTCAATTTTTACTTCGGTGGTGTCAGGCACTTGCTTGACACATACAACGATTTCCATCAACTGTATCCTCCTGCTCAGTAAATATGAGTTATAACGGTAATAAAGTACCCATTTTGCGCTTTTTTTTTCCAAAAGTAATCCAGCATACTTTTTTCGAGACCGGAAACCGAAATTCCTTTTATTTCTTCGAATTTATGTGGTTTTAACAAAATATCATAAACTCCGGCTATAAGTCTAATCCGGCGTTGCCGGGGGGTTTAGCACCAGAACTATTTTTATAGTATTATATACAAAATTATGAAAAATTGTAAAAAATAGATTGAACCCATTTGCGGGTGAACCAGTAAAAAAGTCATGAGAAAAGCCCCTTTAGGGGCTGAATAAAAAGGTTATGCAGCTGGCGGACTTTTTCAGCGAGTCTTGAGACTCGGCTAGTACTATGTCGTTATAGGGCGTAATCAAGCCACCCGTTTTACGGGTGGTCATGACTACTATTAGGCTAAACCTAAGAAACGAGCCGATTGGGCTACAATGAAACATACGGCGAAAGCAATTGCTGTTGGGATGAGGAAGGACAGGAAGGTCCATTTGTAGCTGCCGGACTCTTTGTATACTGAAAGCAATGTGGTGGTGCACGGCCAGTGCAGCAGGCAGAAGAGCATTGCGCTGACGGCAGTCAGCCAGGTCCAGCCGTGGTTGAGTAATATTTGGCGAAGTTCTTCCAGACTATCGAATTCAACCATTTGGCCTGTGGACAAATAACTCATGAGCAGGATTGGAACCACGATCTCATTTGCGGGGAGGCCAAGGATGAAGGCCAGGAGAATGAACCCGTCAAGGCCGATAGAATAGCCGAGAGGCTGCAGCCAGCCGGCAAGGTGGCCGATTATGCTCATGTCTCCTATGTAGACATTGCCGAGTATCCAGGTGATAGCCCCTGCCGGAGCGGCCATGATTACAGCCCGCTTTAATACGAAGAGCGTGCGGTCGATTATGGAACGGTAAATGATGGCGCCAATCTGCGGCGGGCGGTAAGGCGGCAATTCTAGGATCAGGGATGAGGGTTCACCCTTAAGGATGGTATGGGATAGTGTCCAGGATACAGCGAATGTTGTGGCAATGCCTAACAGAACAACTGCGGTTATCGCCAGCGCGGCAACTAACGGCTCATATCCGGCCGCGAATGCGCCGCCGACAAAGATGGCGGCAATAGCGATGAGGGTGGGAAAACGCCCGTTGCAGGGAACGAAATTGTTGGTCAGCATGGCGATGAGCCGTTCCCGCGGCGAGTCAATAATCCGGCAGGATACGATACCGGCGGCATTGCAGCCAAAGCCCATGCACATGGTTAAAGCCTGTTTGCCGCATGCCTTGCATTTTTTGAAGAAATTATCCATGTTAAAAGCGACTCGCGGCAAATAACCCAGGTCTTCCAGCAGGGTAAACAAGGGAAAAAAGATGGCCATTGGCGGCAGCATAACCGATACCACCCAGGCTAAGCCTCTATACAGACCTAAAACAAGTACCCCGTGCAGCCATGCCGGGGCGCCTGCGAGCTCAAACCATGCAGTAAGCTGATCCTGGACGGCGAACAGGGCATCGGCAATCATCCCGGAGGGCACGTTGGCGCCTTCAATGGTGATCCAAAAGATCATCCCTAATAGCGCCAGCATGATCGGGTAACCCAACAAACGGGAGGTAAGGATATCATCAAGTTTAGCATCCCAGGAGGATTTTGCTTGTGCTTTACGGCTGATTACTTTATGCGCTATCTGTTCCGCGTTGGCGTAAATGTCGGATACAATACTATCACCCAGCGTATTGCCGGAACTGAGGCGAATTTTATCCGCCTCAGCACAGACATCCGCCAGCGTCGTCATCGGCTTCAGAATTCCGCTCATATTACTGCTGCCTCCTGGAGCATTTCAGATTTGGTCTGAAGATCCAGATGCAGGCGGATGCTTTCAACAAATGCCTTATCCCCGTCTAATAGCCGGAGAGCAACCCAGCGGGGGTTTAGCTTGTGGTCGACGAGGCGCTGAATATTCGGGAGAAGCTTTTCCACTGCCGCTTCTACAGGCGGCGAATAAACAAGTTGCCGGGGATTGCCTTTACGGGCGCCGGTGCTGACTTGATACAGGGTCTCCCGGAGAGTATCCAAGCCTTCCCCGTTACGGGCGGCGGCAGCCACGACAGGCGTACCCAGCTCTTTTTCCAACGCCGGGAAATCAATGCTGATATTTTTCTTTCTGGCTTCGTCTATGAGATTGACACACACAATGACATTCGGGGTGATTTCCATGACCTGCAGGGCAAGGTTCAGATTCCGTTCCAGGCAGGTGGCATCCAGAACCACAAGGGTGGCATCCGGCTGACCAAAGCAGATAAAGTCACGGGCGACCTGTTCTTCCACAGTGTGCGCCAGTATGGAATATGTTCCTGGCAGGTCCACCAGCAGGAAGGGCTTCTGCCGATAAGTAAAGGTGCCTTGGGCGTTATCTACCGTTTTGCCGGGCCAGTTGCCGGTGTGCTGGCGTAGACCTGTCAGGGCGTTAAATACAGTGCTTTTGCCAACATTGGGGTTGCCGGCCAGGGCAATTACGTATTGTCCTGCCTCCGGGACTATGCCGAAATGTTCGCGCAGTACCCGGCTGCGGTTTTCTCCTGGCATATTCATTCTCATCGCCTCCACATTTAAATGGGGTACACCTTAATCAGACTGGCGTCATTACTGCGCAGCGCTATGGTAGTGCCGCGCACGCTGAAGGCTATGGGGTCGCCTGCCGGACTTTTGCGGACGCACTGCACCGAAGTTCCCGGTAGAATACCCAGGTCCAGAATTCGCCGCCTGAGCAGGCCGTCAAGCTCTACGGACGATATTTTGCCGGTTGTGCCTACCGTAAGATCTGCCAGAGATAGTAGTTTTTCAGGGCTTTGCATTCAATAAACCTCCTTTTATTTGCCATGGCTAAGTTTTATTCCGAAAATAAAGGTTAGCTACAGCTAACACGCGGTCGAAAAAAAACGGTTAGCGGAAGCTAACACCGTATTCTCAGCCCTCTGCTATATGATATGGGCAGCAGTGAGAAGTGCTACTGTTGATGTACATAGTTTTTGTCGTATTCCCAATAGAAATAATTGACAGTGGATTGCGGTTCAAAACATGATAACCGTTCAGATTCCAGTTTCTTCGAGTTTACATAATTAAGATATTGTGGTATTATACTGAAGTAACCCTTAACAGAGGGTTTTTCTTATAAACCACGTAAAGGAGGTTGCTGATGAGAATCTATAAATTTCATGTGACCCTGATCGCTCTCCTGACCTTTTGCGTCACGCTCATCACCCCAATCTCACCTGCAGCTGCGTTTTCGCTAACCGATGTTTTGCCGCAAGCCGCCCAAACTGATACTTCTTCCGACGGCGGCAATATGCTGATGAATATTCTGCTGGGCTTATTGCTGGGGAACTTTGTCAACAAGTTTGCCAACGTTCAATCTAAACTTCCCGACGATATTTCGAAAGTATTAGGCGTTGCCACCGGTTCCGGCACAACCTCCGGCAGCGCTAAGGGCGCTCAAGTTGTGGAAACCGCCAAAACGCTTATGGGCGTACCTTATGTTTTCGGCGGTAACAGCGTTACCCGCGGCCTGGACTGCTCCAGCTTTACCCAGTATGTAATGAAACAAAACGGAATAAGACTTCCCCGTACGGCTGCCGAGCAATTTGCCGGCGGTACGCCGGTGAATAAGACTGACCTGCGGATTGGCGACCTGGTATTCTTCACCACTTATAAGCCGGGAGCATCCCATGTAGGATTTTACATGGGCGACGGGAATTTCATTCACGCCAGCTCGGCCCAGGGGCAGGTAGGCATCAGTTCACTTAGCGACGCCTATTATACTCAGCAATATATCGGCGCACGCCGCTATATCAAGTAGTTAAGAAGATCTTCGGGCTTTGTCGAAGAGAATGATGCAGCAAATAAGAGGTCGTTTGAAAGCCTTAGGCTTTCAGACGACCTCTTTAGCTTGATTTATAAATATTGATAGCTGCCATAGCAATTGGACCGTAATAACAGTTACTTCGGATTGTACATACCTTTGCTTTGCATGTATTGGAAGATGCCTTCACCGTGTTTTTGCTCTTCTTTTTGGATATGGTTGAGAGCTTGACGCACGTTGGTGTCGGTAAATTCAAAAATGGCCGTATCGTAGGCGCCGGAGACAAATTTTTCGGTCATTAGCATATCGTTGCAAAGAACACTATCACTTTGATTGTTTGTTGTTCCTTGCGGCGATGGCTGGACTGCGCTTTGCGCACCGCTTTGGGCAGTTTGTTGGCCTTGTTGTGATGACATGACCGGCACCTGGCCGTTTAATATTTGCGTTAGGGTATTTAAGTGTTGCTGCTCTTGGCTGGCATAGGAACCGAATAATTGTTTCAATTGGGGGTCTTGCGCTTGCGATGCATAGGCTTGATATTTTTGCACACAAATCCCCTCATGGCTTTGTTGATCTTGCAAAAGCAACTTTTCCTTTTGCGTTAATGCTATTGACATTAGATAACACCTCCTACCCATTATTTTGCCTAAAGGCTGCTGTTATATGCCAAATTAATATTGAAAAGTAAAAAGTAATATGTATGATACGCTGCTGTAACTGTTAAAGTATGGATTGACATATTTTTTGTAACGTGCTAACATTTAAATTAAATTATATCCATATCATGCCATATCGTGACAATTTAATATTTTTTGAGACAGGTGCCCTACGGGGCTTAATAGGGAAGACCGGTGTGATACCGGCGCGGTCCCGCCACTGTAATGGGGAGCGAACCCAAAGAGGATGCCACTGGGATGAAAATCCTGGGAAGGTTTGGGTAAGCATTGATCCAGAGCCAGGATAACTGCCTGTCTGAAATCACCGTTTGACCTACGAGCGATAGGGAGGGGATTATTTGAGTAATCTTTCCTTCCCGGCTATTTTTTGCCGGGATTTTTATTTGGCAAGATTGCTAGGCATAAACCCCCCTTGTTTAGACAAGGGGGGTTTATGCTTTATGGTAAAAAAAAGATAGGACGGCCCCGGAAAATACTAGACAGGAAGGGCGAAGCATATGACAGGCTGGCATAAAAACAAAGCTGTTTTATTTACATTTATGGGTGTATTATTAGCCGGTGCCATATTGTTGTCGCTGGCTTGGGGGCAGGTGTACGTGCCTGCCCAGTCCATGCTGGCGGTCATTGGCAAGCAATTGAATTTCCCCGGATTGCAGGGGGTGGGCCTGACCCAGGAACAGACGGCGGTTGTCTGGCACATCCGGATGCCGCGCACCCTGGTGGGGCTGTTGGTGGGAGCGGCGCTGGGCGTATCCGGGGCGGTCCTGCAAGGTGTGTTTGGCAATCCCTTGGCTGATCCGGGAATTATCGGGGTATCCAGCGGGGCGGCATTGGGGGCGGTTATCGCCATAGCTTTGGGGGTTACGGCGAACGGCATCTTTTATATGCCGTTCTTTGCGCTGTCCGGCGCTTTACTGGCGGTGGGAATAACCGTGTCTCTGGCCCAGCGGGAGGGGAAAATACCGGTAATGGTGTTATTATTGGCAGGCGTGGCGGTGAGTATGCTGCTGGCGGCGCTGACAAACGGCATTTTGACCTTTATGAACGAATACCGGCTGCGGGAGTTTTTGTTCTGGATGGTGGGCGGCTTGGATTACCGCCGCTGGGATCACGTGTATCTGATTGCCGTGCCGGTTCTTGCCGGCATCAGTATATTATGTCTGCTGGCCAGACATCTCAATATTTTGGTGCTGGGCGAGCAGGAAGCCCGGTCGGTAGGAGTGCCGGCGGCTGCTTTCCGCCTGTTGCTGCTGTTCGTGGCGGCGGTGACCACTGCCACGGCCGTATGCGTTAGCGGTGCCATCGGTTTTGTCGGTTTGATTGTGCCGCATATTATGCGGCTGTTGATCGGGGCGGAGCATCGCACGCTGCTGCCGGCTTGCGCCCTGGCGGGCGGCCTGTTTTTAGTCGGTTGCGACACTTTGGGGCGGATGCTGGTTCCGCCGGCGGAAATTCGTGTGGGGATTATGACCGCCTTAATGGGAGCGCCGTACTTTCTCTATCTGTTGCGCCGGGCGCAGAAAGGAGGGGGACTGTTGTGAATATGACCGCACAGCAGGCGCTTACAGCCGAAAATGTAAGTATCAGCATCGGGGTGAAACCTATTTTGCGGGATATTACTTTCACGGTTAGGCCGGGAGAGTTTGTCGGCATAATCGGTCCCAACGGCGCGGGGAAAAGTACGCTGCTGCGCGGTTTGCGCGGTCTCACTCCTATGGCGGCGGGAAAGGTAAAAGTATTGGAACAGCCAATACGCAATCTGGGTGACAAGCAAATGGCGCGCGTTGCCGCCTATATGCAGCAGGAAGTCAACGTAGGCTTCGGGTTTACGGCGCTGGAAGTGGTGCTGGCCGGACGCTATCCCTATTTGAAATGGTGGCAGAATGAGCGGGGCGAGGACTACCGGATTGCCCACAAGTACATGGCTTTTACCGGCGTGGAACAGTTGGCGGATCGGCCGGTGCAACAGGTATCGGGCGGCGAACGGCAGCGGATTTTGCTGGCCAAAGTGCTGACCCAGGAGACGCCGCTCATTTTTCTCGACGAGCCGACGGCAAGTCTCGACCTTTTATATCAGGAAGAAATTTTCCGGTATTGCCAGGTGATGTGCCGGCAGGGCAAGACGGTACTCATCATTGCTCATGATATAAAGCTGGCCGCCAAATTTTGTTCCCGGCTGATTTTATTGGCCGGCGGCGCGATCGTTGCCGACGGAACGCCGGCGGAAGTCATTACGGTGGAAAATCTGGAAAAGGCCTACGGTCTGCATTCGGCTGTTTTCATTAACAAAGTGACCGGCAATCTGGATATTCACACTTATGCGGCGGCCACTGACACTGCCGGGCGGCAGACCGTCCACATCATCGGCGGCGGCGGTTCAGCCGGAAATATAATCCGGGTATTGCATGAAAAATCCTATAGTTTGACCGGCGGTGTTTTTCAGTCCGGTGACACGGATACGGACGTAGCGCTGGCTTTTGGGATGGATGCCGTGCTGGGACAGCCATTTTCCCCCATTGATGCAGGGCAAGGCGAGCAAAACCGGGAAAAAATCGTCAATGCCGATTGGGCGGTCCTGACCAATCTTTATTACGGCGAGCAAAATTTGGATAATCTTGATGCCGCTTTTGCTGCCAGGAAGCTTATCGTGATCGAGGATACACCCATCGAACAGCGGGATTTTACCGGCGGCAAGGCGGTTCGTATATACCGCCAGCTGATAGAACGGCCGCAAGTCACCGTCATGACGGCGGCGCAATTTGTGGCGGGAATAGACGGACGGCATAATGCCGATCAACTGGAAGAGGAGAGAAAAAAATGGGACGCATACTGTTTTTGACTAATATCGACCGTCAGTACATCATGATGGACCAGGCCCGGGATTACCTGGAAAAAGAAGGCCGCCTGCCGGGGGGCAGCCAGGTCCTGTTGTTGAATGATGCCAGTAACTGGGGACCGGATTGTCCCCAAATGTTTAGCGGGAGTGACCTGGTGTTGTTTTCCTGGATGGGAACCAGCCACGACACTCATTTCTTGAAGAAGGCGACCGCCTTCTTGCGGGAACAAGGCATTATCCATACCCTGCTGGCAACCGACCCTGATCCGGAAGACACCGTCCACGGCGTCACGCCGGCGGAGCGGGAGATAATGCGTACCTATCTGCTCTACAGCGGTATGGAAAATTACCGGAATCTCTGGCTGTGGCTGGCTTGCACCTACAGCAATGCAGACCTGGCATACCAAAAGCCGCAGCCTTTGTTGTGGAACGGTATTTTCCATCCCCAGGCCGATACGCCGTTTACCAACGGCAGGGAGCACCACCGCCGGTACTGCCGTCCGGACCGGCCGACAATCGGCATCTTGTTTCCCCGCGATGAGTGGGTGTGGGCGGACTTGGCATACCAGACAGCGCTGGTGGCGGAGATCGAACGGCAAGGCATGAACGCGATGGCGGTGTTCAGCCATTGGGCGCGCAACCCGGAAGTTAACGCGCCGGGCGTGGATGATACCGTACAAGCTTACTTTTATGTGGACGGCATGCCGGTCATTGATGTGTTGCTTAATACCTTTAAATTTTCTTTGACGGTAGGCCGGCCGGTTGACCAGGAGTTTCTGCACCGTCTGGATGTGCCGGTCCTGCAGGCGTATGGCCTTTTGCAGCCTTGCCAGGACTGGCAGGACAGCATTGAGGGCATGACGCCCATGGAAGTATCCTGCAGTATTTCCATGCCGGAATTTGACGGCATCATTCATGGGGTGCCGGTAGCCGCCAAAGAAAATCTGCCGGACGGGACCAGAAGATATCTGCCCATTCCCGACCGGCTGGCCGCGGTGGTGCGTAAAGCCGGCAAATGGGCCAGGCTGCGCCGCAAAGCCAACAGTGAAAAGAAGATCGCCATTATTTTTCATAATTATCCGGCCACCAATTCCAATATCGGCAGCGCCCAGGGCATGGATTCGCCGGCTAGCATCAGACTGCTGCTGCAACATATGGCGGCGAGGGGTTACCGTGTGGATCACATTCCGGCCGACAGCCAGACGCTGATGAATGAATTGCTGGCTCAGGCTACCAATGACCGGCGCTTTTTAACCGACGAACAAATTGAAAATGCTCCCGGGAAGGTAAGCGAAGTGCAATACCGGCAATGGTTCGGCGAATTGGCGGCGGAAAATCAGGAGCAGCTGCGGCGGGAATGGGGAGCGCCTCCCGGTGATGTTTTTTATTATGACGGTGAATTACTGGTTCCCGGTATGCTGAACGGCAATATCTTCATTACCGTGCAACCGCCGCGGGGGTTTGGCGAAGATCCCGGGAAAATACTGCATTCGCCGGACTGCGCACCAACGCATCATTATTTGGCTTATTACCACTGGGTACGGGATATCTGGCAGGCGGACGCGGTGGTGCACGTGGGCACTCATGGGACGTTGGAATGGCTGCCCGGCAAAGGGATGGGACTGTCGCGGCAATGCTATCCTGATTTGGCCATCGGTGATTTGCCTAATGTGTATCCGTATCTGATTACCATAGTCGGCGAAGGCATCCAGGCCAAGCGCCGCGGCGCCGCCTGCCTGATCGGGCATTTGCCGCCGCCCATGAGCCATGCCGATATCTATGAGGAATTAGCTGAGCTGGAAAAGCTGCTGGATGAGTATGCCCATTTCAAATTGAACCAACCCGGCAATACAGAAGTCGTGGCCAACCTGATTCGGGAAAAAGTACTTGCCGCCAATTTGAGCGAAGACCTTCCCGAACAGCCCTTTGACGAATATGTCCAGCGTCTGCACGCCTACGTTACCGATATAAAAAACATGCAAATCCGGGTGGGACTGCACGTATTGGGCTGCCCGCCGCAAAATGACATGCTGGCGGAATATTTGCTGGCCCTTACCCGTATGGACAACGGGGATATTCCGTCGTTGCCCAAAACCATTGCCGCCGTCTATGGGTATGACTATTACGAACTCATTGAGCAAAGCGGCCAGCTGCTGCCGGACGGCAGTAAGACCTGCGGGGCGCTGCTGGATGATATCCGGGATCACTGCCGTCAAGTGGTGACCCTCCTGGCAGAGTGTGATTTCTCTATCGCTGAAACGGAGCGGATCCTGAACCTGCCGTGGGCGGTCCAGGCTCAACAACCGCTGCGGGAACAATTGCGGCAGGTCACACGGTATATCTGCGAAAAATTGGTCCCCAGCGTGGGGCAAACCGACCAGGAGATAACCAATTTACTGCGGGCGCTGGAAAGCCGCTACATTGAACCGGGTCCGGCCGGCTCGCCCACCAGCGGCATGGCGGACATTCTGCCGACAGGACGCAACTTTTACGGCGTTGACCCGCGTACGCTGCCCTCCCCGGCCGCCTGGGAAATCGGCAAGACTTTGGGCGACGGCGTCATTGAGCGCTATATCAGGGAAGAGGGCCGGTATCCGGAAAATATCGGCATGGTGATATGGTGCGGCGCCAATATGCGCAGCCATGGCCAGTGTATCGCCGAATTTTTATATTTACTGGGGGTTAAGCCGGTATGGCAGAAAGGCAGTCTGCGGGTGGTGGATTTGGAAATTATTCCGGCGCCTGAACTGAAACGGCCGCGGATTGATGTGATGGCCCGCATCAGCGGGCTGCTGCGCGATGCTATGCCCACGGCCGCTGCCTGGATGGACAAGGCGGTCGGCTTGGTTGCCCAATTGGACGAAAGCCCGGAAGTTAATTACGTGCGCAAGCATGTGCTCAATGATGCGAAGCAATTGGCGGCAGAAGGCGTCGACAGTTGCCAGGCCTGGGAACAAGCCTGTTATCGCGTGTTTGGCTGTCCGCCGGGAGCTTACGGAGCCGGCGTCGGGCATCTTTTGGAAGAAAAAAATTGGGAGACGGTGGACGATCTGGCGAAAGTATATGTACGCTGGGGAGCCCACGCCTATGGCAGCAAGGTTAACGGCGCGTTTGTACCCCAGTTGTTCAGCAAGCGTCTGGGCAGTCTGGACGTTACCGTCAAAAACGAGGACAACCGGGAAGTGCATATGCTCAATTCCGATGATTTTAACGCCTACCACGGCGGCATGATTGCCGCGGTGCGCAGTCTAAAAGGCGAGGCGCCCCGTTCCTACTGCGGTGACAGTTCCGACAGGCAGCATGTGGCGCTGCGCAGTTTGGCGGAAGAGTTTAAACGCTTGTTCCGGGGGGAAGTAATGAACCCGAAATATATTGAAGGAATGAAACAGCACGGCTATAAAGGAGCGGCCGATTTGGCCGGCGTGGTGGCCCATTGCTACGAGTGGGATGCCACCAGTGACGTGATGGAAGATTGGATGTACGACGGTTTGGCGCAAAAATACGCCCTCGATGGGGAGATGCGCCAGTGGATGCAAGAAGTTAATCCCTGGGCGCTGCAGCGTATCGCCGACAAACTGCTGGAAGCCGAGCAGCGTGGTTTGTGGCAGGCGGATAACGAGACCAAGCAGGAGCTGCAGCGGCTCTATCTGGCTATCGAAGGGGAACTGGAAGAACGTGGTGATGAAAATTTGAAGGAGAAATGCAATGAAACTATGTACCTTGTCAACCGGTGATGATGTCTACCGGTATTATAAAAGCATTGTCCTTATGTTTGCCGCCGAGCGTAAAGTCCTCAGCACGGCGGTGCTGAACGGCGGCTACCAGGAAAATTTGACGGCTGTATTTAATCATGATGTCAATCCCGGCGCGGGGATGGCCTGCACATTGCGCGCGCCCACTTATGAGGGGCATATGCGGCTGATAGCGCAGGAAGCAGGGCTTGATCCCGATACGGTGTCCGGTATGGGGACAGCCGCTTCCATGGAAAATGTGTCCATAAAGACTGAAAGCTATCAAACCCTGACAGTAACTGCCCTGGTAACCGGCGGCGTGGAGGTGAACGGCGGCCGGGTAGGCGATCCGGCCACCCATTTTCAACCCGTCGACAAAAGCGTTATCTATAAACCGGGGACCATCAACATCATGCTGGTAATTGACGCCGACATGCCGCCCGGTACACTGGCCAGGGCGCTGGTCACCTGTACCGAAGCCAAAACAGCGGCGCTGCAGGAACTCATGGCCGGCAGCAATTATTCCAATGGTTTGGCCACAGGGTCGGGAACCGATCAAAGCATTGTTATCGCCAATCCGGCTTCGCCTTTGTATCTGGAGAGTGCGGGCAAGCATTCCAAATTAGGGGAACTGATCGGCCGCGCAGTCAAGCAAGCTGTTAAAGAGGCCTTACTGCGCCAGACCGGACTGTCGCCGGCGCAGCAGCACAGCGTACTTCAGCGCATCAAACGCTTCGGCGTAAAGGAAGAAAACTTGTGGCAGGAATATGCGGCGGACAATGGGGGAAATGTCATTAAACCGCGGTTTTTGGAGCACTTGTATCAGTTGGATACAGACCCGCAGCTGGTTACCTACACGTCCCTGTATGTTCATTTGCTGGATCAATTCCTCTGGGAATTGTTGTCCGGCGAGGAAATCAGGCCGGCCGGCAACGAATTGCTGGCCCTGGTTGCCGGTAAGTTCGGTGTCCCGGCGCCGGTGATTGCCGGACCGGAACTTGAAGACTGCCTTCAGGCCTGGACGAGGTTGGTGATTCGTATTGTGAGGGAAAAATACAGTTGCTAAACATAAGGAGTGAAAAGAATTTTGCAACAACATACAGCCGTTTATCCGTTTACAGCCATTGTCGGTCAGGAGGACATGAAACTGGCACTTATTTTAAATGTAATTAATCCCGCCCTGGGCGGAGTACTGATCAAGGGAGAAAAAGGCACGGCCAAATCAACCGCCGTGCGGGCGCTGGCCGATTTATTGCCGGCAATGGAAGCCGTGCAGGACTGCCCGTTTAACTGTGATCCCGGCGATAGCAACCGCCTGTGTGAAGGATGTCTGGCCAAAAGGCCCCAATCTTTTACCACCCGTTCAGTGAAAATGAGGGTGGTCGAACTACCGGTCAGCGCCACGGAAGACCGGGTGGTCGGTACGCTGGATATTGAACATGCCATTAAACACGGGGAAAAAAAGTTTGAACCCGGCATTTTAGCCCAGGCCAACCGTAACATTCTGTATGTGGATGAAGTGAACTTATTGGACGACCATGTGGTGGATGTGCTTTTGGACGCAGCCGCCATGGGCGTCAATACGGTAGAACGGGAAGGAGTGTCCTATTCCCATCCGGCCCGGTTCGTGCTGGTGGGGACCATGAATCCGGAAGAAGGTGACATCAGGCCGCAGCTTTTGGACCGGTTCGGGTTGTCAGTTTTAGTGGCCGGCGAGCACCGGCCCGAGCAGCGGGTGGAAGTCGTCAAACGCCGGCTGGCCTATGAACAGGACGCGGTCGGCTTTGCGATTGGGTATGAAGAAGAACAGCACCAGTTGGGCAGCGGCATTATCGAGGCGCGCCGGTTGTTGCCGCAGGTTACCATTGACGACGATTTGCTGCTGCTGGTGGCGAAAATAGCTGTTGAACTGGATGTTGACGGTCACCGGGCGGATATCACCGTCATCAAAACGGCGCTGACGCTGGCAGCCTTCGCCGGCCGGGAAAAGGCGGCGCCGGAAGATGTGAAAAAAGCCGCCTGGCTGGCTTTGCCCCACCGCATGCGCCGCCGTCCCTTCGAAGAAGGGGCGCTTGACTGGGAAAAGGTCGAGGCATTCTTTGATGCAACTATTCACCTCAAGTAGGGAACTGCTTATAAACCGCCATCTGCGTCGTTGCTCTTGCGGTCCTCACTCCAGCCGTTCTGGCCTAGTTAGCCTTTTTCTAAGTAGTCTGTGCGGACCCCCAGTACGCTTCCGCTCCGGTCCTCGCACAAACTATTATGCTAAGCAAACGAAATCAGAATCGTCGTCGCGCCTAGTCGGTCTGACTATGATAGTCGATCTGTAATTAGCAAATTTCATTGCAATAAGTATTTTTCACATGCAACGGTACCTGACGATTTCTAAGCAGTCCGTGGCATTTGATAACTTGAGTAAGATTTATTTAATAATAATGACGGTTAAGGAGGGAATAAAATGGCGCACCGGGTGTTATTTCCGTTTGCGGCGGTAGTTGGTCAGGATGAGGTTAAGCGGGCCTTGCTGATTGCGATGGTCAATCCCAAGGCCGGCGGCGTGCTGGTTGCCGGGGAAAAGGGAGCGGCCAAGTCGACCCTCGTGCGTGGTCTGGCCGACATTATTCCTGCTGATACCTGGCTGGTGGAATTGCCGCTGAACGCCACCGAAGATATGGTGTTTGGCAGCCTGGACATGGAGTATGCTGTCGTAAACGGGCAGCGGCGTTTCTGCCCCGGAATTTTGGCCAAAGCCCACGGCAATGTATTATACATTGATGAGATCAATTTGCTGCGCCGCGATTTAGTCACCGCCATCCTGGATACCGCCGCGTCAGGCGTAAATGTGGTGGAGCGGGAAGGAATCTCCTACCGGCATGAGGCTGTCTATACCATCATCGGTACTATGAATCCGGAAGAGGGCACATTGCCGCCGGCGGTATTGGACCGTTTCGGCCTGTATGCGGCTGTAAACCGGGAAAAAGACGCCGGCGCCAGGGCGTTGATAGTGCGGCGCATACTGGCTTATGACCGGGAGCCGGATATATTCATGGCGCAATACCGGGAAGAAACTAAAACTATAATGGGCCATGTTGCCGCGGCCCGGGGAAAAATAAAAAATTTGGAAGTAGCCGACGCCATGATTCAGTTGGCGGCTCAAATGTGCGCTCAGGCCCGTTCTGCCGGGCACCGGGCGGAACTGTATCTTTTGGAGGCAGCCAAAGCCATTGCCGCGTTGGCCGGACGCGAATATCTGCTGCCGGCCGATGTGGAGGAAGCGGCCCGCTTTGTCCTGCCTCATCGTGTGCGCCAGGAAGAACAGCCGCCGGCGGACAGCCGGCAGCAGTCCGGCGGGCAGCAAGACCGGGAACGGCAGCCGCCGCCTCCGCCGGAACAGCAGCCCAATGAAGGGGAAGATCAGCCGCCGCCGGCAGGGGACGATCAGCAGCCGGATGAACCGGCGGACGGACAGCAGGAACAGCAAGCCGTCAATGATGCTGAGGCTAAGGAGCAGACAGCCGATATTGACAGGACTTTTCCGCTGACCAATGTGGTGGTTTCGCTGCCGCAGGATCGTCAGGTCCGGCGCGGCAACGGCAAACGCAATCTTACCCGTACCGACACCCGGCAGGGAAGATACGTGCGAGCCGGTTTACCCTGCGGTCCGGTCACAGACCTGGCTTTCGACGCCACTTTACGGGCTGCGGCTCCCTATCAGCGGTCAAGGGGAAAAGGCAGGTGCTGTATCACTGTACAGCGGGAAGACCTACGGCAAAAAGTCCGTGAAAAACGTATCGGCAATACCTTTTTGTTTGTAGTAGACGCCAGCGGGTCCATGGGGGCGCGTGAACGGATGCGGGCCGTTAAAGGAGCTATTTTCGCCATGTTGCAGGACGCCTACCAAAAGCGGGATCAAGTTGGCTTAATCGCCTTTCGGCGGCAAACGGCGGAAGTGCTGCTGCCGGTTACCCGTAGTGTGGACTTAGCCCAAAAATGTTTGCAGCATTTGCCCACAGGAGGGAAAACACCGCTGGCGGAAGGACTGTCCACCGCTCTTAACGTACTCAAGGCCATGCAAAAAAAGGAAAAGGAAATGCAGCCCATTTTAGTGTTGGTTACGGACGGCAGAGCCAATATCGGCGACAACAGTAACAACGATGCCGTAGCGGCTGCCCTTAAGACTGCCGGAAAAATCGGCATAAACGGCTTTCACAGTGTGGTTATCGACACGGAGGCCGACTTTGTCAGACTGGGAGTTGCCCGGGCAGTGGCGCGGGAGATGGGATCTATATACTATAGTCTGCAAGAACTGTCGGATGAAAATATTATGCGCATTGTAAAAAGCGTGCACTGATTATCCGTAAATAACAAACCATATGGAGGAAACAAAATGGATTTTTTCTGGGAATGTTTTGTCGTATTTCAAAAAGGCGGGCCGGTCATGTATCTGATATTGGCCTGCTCGCTGATCGTGGCGGCCATTGGGGTGGAACGTTATCTGTATTACCGGCAAATGAAGGGCGACATGCCTGACCTGGTAGCCAAGATAACGCCGGCGCTGGAACGCCGGGACTGGGAATCCTCCCTGGAAATCTGCCGGCAGACAGGGGGCGTCGCGGCCATGGTGGCCGCAAAGGGCATCCAGTATTTTCAACGGGGCGCCTGGCATGTGGAAAGCGTGCTGGAAGGAGAGGCGTCACTGGCGGTAGCCGGACTAAAGGCAAACCTAAGCCACTTGGACACCATCGTCACCATAGCGCCCCTGCTGGGTCTGCTGGGAACCGTCATCGGCATGATCGGCTCCTTCAGCGTAATGAATATCAAATCCGGCCAGCCGCTGGCCATTACCGGCGGGGTGGGGGAAGCGCTGGTGGCTACCGCCTCCGGCCTCTGCGTGGCCACATTCGCCATGGTTGTGTACAGTTACTTCAATCACCGGCTGGACAGCATGATAACCGACATCGAAAAAATCTGCGTGCTGCTCCTCGGACAGGTAAGGCAGGAAAAGCATCATGAAACTGCGTAGCCTCCGCAATGAAAGGCAACCCCGCCTGATGATAATTCCCATGATTGATATTATCTTTTTCCTGTTGGTATTCTTCATGATGAGCACCTTGTACATGGTAGAGCAGCAGATCATTCCGGTCAACCTGCCGCAGGCGGCATCGGCCCAGACCGACCGGCCGCGCAGCGTTTCCGTCCTGGTCACCAAGGAAGGGCGGATCCTGTTGGAACAGGAAGATATTCCGCTGGAACTGTTAAAACAGCGGGTGCAAGCGGAATTAAGCAAGCAAAACGACATCGTGTTCATCCTACGTTCGGATAAACAGGCGGAATACGGGAAAGTTGTGGCTGTGCTGGACGAACTTAAGCTGGCAGGCGTGCAGCGGGTGGCCATTGCGACGGAAAAGAAAGGGAGGTAACGAAATGGAAACTCAGATCCGCTGGCGGAAAGCCTTGGTCATTTCGCTGCTCTTCCACAGCATAGTGCTGATTGGCGTCGGCTGGATGACGGCCAGGCTCTTTACCGCAACGGAACCTCCGGAACAATATTTGGAACTGGAACTGGCCACGGAAGCGGAAGATCCCAGGGCAACGGCCGGCGGGAATCCGGCGCCGGAACCCGCCGCCGTACAGGACAACCGGCCGGTAATTGCGGCTGAGGCGAAACCTACGCCGGCGCCGGTTCGCCAAGCGCCGGCCGTAGTGGAAGAAACTGCGGCGGCTGTACCGGCGACAGACGCCGGCAGGTCTGAGGAATCGTCTGAACCAGGCGGCAATGCCAGCACTGCCGGCAGCGAGGGAGGCGGTGCGGAAAACGGAGCGGAAAGCGGTGCTGCTGGTTCCGGCAACGGCGGTACGGGCAGCACGGGAAAATCAGGCCAAGGCGGCGTCATCCCGCCGAGCATTCTGTCGCGGGTGGAGCCGGCTTATCCGGAACCGGACCGGCAAGCCGGCCGGGAAGGGACGGTGGTGCTGAAAATTCAAATATTGGCCAATGGCCGCCCGGGCAGTATCACCGTGCATAACTCCAGCGGCTTTGCCCTATTGGATGAAGCGGCGGTGGCCGCGGTACGGCAGTGGCAATTTATTCCGGCCAGGGAACGGGAAACCGGCCAGGCAATAACCTGTTATACCACCATGCCGGTGGTGTTCAGGCTGAAAGTTTGATCAGCTTATTGTCAATTTTAGAAAAAGAGGTCAAGTGAAACCTGAGAATTACCAGAGAAAGAGGATGAAAATGGGCTACACGGAAGATTTTCCCGAACCTTGCTGCGGGGTGCGATTGGCAGGCTTAACCAAGGTATATGAACAGCATAAGGTAGTGGACGATCTATCGCTGACAGTGACGGCAGGTGAGGTATTTGGCCTGCTGGGACCCAACGGCGCCGGCAAAACGACGGTGATGAAAGTGATCGCCGGACTGGTGCGACCTACCAATGGCTTAGTATTGATTTTCGGCTTTGATACGGTGTTCAGATCGGCTGCGGTTAAACAACTGGTAGGTTTTGTGCCGCAGGACAACAATCTGGAACGGGAACTGACGGTGGAAGAAGTTTTGTTTATTTACGGGCGGCTTTTCGCTGTTCCCAACCTCAAACAGCGGGTGGAAAAAACGCTGCAGGAGTTTTCCCTGGCTGAAATCAGGCACCAAAAAGTGGGACTATTGTCGGGAGGAACGGCGCGGCGGACGCTTATTGCCAGGGCGCTTTTACCCCAGCCCCGGCTGCTGTTGCTGGATGAGCCGACAGTGGGACTCGACCCTGATGTTCGCCAGGAGATCTGGAATATTGTACGGCGACTTGCCGGTGAAGGCAAAACGGTGGTGCTGACCACCCACTATATGGAAGAAGCGGAAAAACTGTGCCATAGGGTGGCCATGCTAAGGACCGGGCGCCTGGCGCTCCTTGATACGCCGGAGGGAATAAAGGAACGGCTGGGAGTTACGGACAGTGCGGCAGCGGCACTGGAAACTGTCTTTATCCAATTGGCCAGGAAAGGCGGCAACTGATGGGCTGGTATGCTGTATATGACCGCGAAATGATAATCTTATGGAAAAAAATCGGCAGGATGGGGTATGTTTTTTCCTCGGTGATTTTCCCTTTTATTTATCTTTTTGCCTTTGGCTTGGGGCTGGGGAGCAGGGTAAATGTGGACGGCGGCTATTTGCCTTTCCTTACCAACGGCATCATCGGCGTTACAGTCCTGTTGAACGCTTTTCAACAAACGTCGTCGTCGGTCAGTGTGGGACGTTTGTACTACCATAGTTTTCAAAGCGTTGTTATTAGTCCGGTGCCAACCTGGGAGGTAGTTCTGGGGATCGTTCTGGCCGGTGCGGTACGGGGTGTGTTGTTTGGCGGCCTGGTTTTTGCGGTTGCCTGGGTGGTATTCGGAGTGTGGGGATTAAGCATAACGGCGGTTTTCGGGATTTTGCTGGGTGCTTTCTGTTTCGCCGCGATGGGTACGGTCGTAGGAATGGTTGTAAAAAACCCCGATGATGTTTCTTTGATGAATAATTTCTTCATCACCCCGATGATTTTTTTTGGCGGATCTTTTTTTCCACTGCAGAATTTGCCATCCTGGCTGGCCGCCATAGCCAAAATATTACCTATTGGCACTCTTAATACACTATTGCGGGCGTCGGTTTGGAATACCGATTCTTTTTGGGCGGCAAGCACACTGGCAATGCTGTCAGGCTGTTTTTTCGGGTGGAGTGTGTGGCTTTACAGCCGGTACAGCGAGTAAAAGTGCAGTTGGAATTAATAACAAAACAGCAAAGGAGGTGTTTTGAATAATTCGCATATGGCAGAAGTTAATTCAGCATAAAAAAGGACTGATGCTGTTTTTGGTCATAGCGGCCGCAGTTATTGCCGGATTATCGCATCTTGACCGGACCAAACCGGTCGCCAGTGTCAACACTGTCCCGGTGAAACGGGCTGATATTGCGGCCGTAGTGTCGGCGACAGGCACCATCAACCCGGTGAACATGGTCAGTGTCAGTTCCAAGGTTACCGGCTTGATCAAGGAGGTTAAGGTCAATGAAAATGACCGGGTGGCGATTGGTCAGGTCCTGATTACCCTTGACGATACCAGGACGCGGGCCCAGGTTAACCAGGCGCGGGCTAAGCTAGTGAACGCCGAAGCCGATTGCCAGCGTATCGAGCGGCTGGCCGCCGCTGGTGCGGTTGCCGCCCAGCAGTTGGATGCGGCCCGCATGGATTACAACGTAGCCCAGGCAACCTATGATGATGTTGTATCTCAGCTTGACGATACCGTCATCCGGGCGCCCATCGATGGTGTTGTTATCGGCAAACCGGTGCCGGCCGGCCAGACGGTGGCTCCGGGTATTTCAACACCCATGGTGCTGCTGACTATTGCCGATATGTCGAGGATGCAGATTGAAACCCAGATCGACGAATCGGATATCGGCAACGTCCAGGTAAATCAAAAGGCGGCCTTCACGGTTGACGGTTACCCCGGTAAGACGTTTACCGGCACTGTTGTCAATGTTTCCGCGAAGGCCAATATTCAGCAGAACGTGGTATATTACCCTGTCATTATTGATATTGATCCTGACACTGCCGGCAATCTCTTAAAACCGACGATGACCGCCAGGGTGTCGATCAATATCGGTGAAAGCCGGAATACTCTGACCATCCCGCTGGTGGCGTTGAAAGACAATCAAGGGCAATCCTACGTGCAGGTGATGAACAACGGCCAGATAAAGGCGACCAACGTGACAACCGGGCTAATGACTGATGAACAGGTGGAAATTACCGGGGGCCTAACAGAACACCAACAGGTTGTTGTGCCTCAGAACAGACAGCCGGGCGCCGGCGGTTCAAGCAGTATGCAATCCAGTCCCCTACAGAAAGTCATGGGCCGATGACAGGAGGATCATCTTATGATCATATCACTAACCGATGTAACCAAAGTATATAAAATGGGGAGCAATCAGGTTCAGGCCCTTGCCGGTGTCTCCATCGCCATCGGCGCCGGGGAGCTTACGGCTATCGTAGGTCCTTCGGGTTCGGGCAAATCGACGCTGATGAACATCCTGGGATGCCTGGACCGGCCGACTGCCGGATCTTATAAGCTGGAAGGCCAGGAAGTTGCCACTCTGGGCGACGATGCCCTTGCCGCGACCCGTAACCGGAAAATTGGCTTTGTCTTTCAGACCTTTAATCTGTTGCCGCGCATGACGGCGCTGCAGAATGTTACTTTGCCGCTAATTTATACCGGTCTAAAAAAGAAAGAACGCTATGAACGCGCCGGTCAGGCTTTGGAACTGGTAGGTCTTGGCAACCGTATGCGACATCATCCCAACGAGCTGTCCGGCGGCCAGCGTCAGCGGGTAGCCGTTGCCCGAGCGCTGGTCAACGACCCCAGCATCATCCTGGCTGATGAACCGACAGGCAACCTTGACACTAAATCAGGTAATGAAATCATGACCGTCTTTGGTGAACTTAACCGCCAAGGGCGAACGATTATTTTGGTCACCCACGAACCGGACATCGCCAACCAGACCCGTCGTGTCGTTTACGTTCGGGACGGCATTATCGTTCGTGACGAAACAAGACAGGGGTGATCTTAGATGATATGGGAAAGTCTGCTGATTGCCCTGGAAAGTCTTAAAGCCAACAAGCTTCGTTCCACTCTCACCATGTTGGGTATAATTATCGGCGTCGGCGCTGTTATTGCCATGGTGTCCATCGGTATGGGCGTGCGGGAGAATGTCCAAAAGTCCCTTGCCGGACTGGGCAGCAATCTTCTGATGGTTTCACCCGGCGCCACATCTCCAACCGGGGTGCGCATGGCCGCCGGCTCGAACATCAGCCTGACGCTCAGGGACTCCCAGGCCATTGCCCGGGAAATACCGGGAGTGGGATTGGTGGCGCCAGGCGTTTTCCGCCAGTACCAGGTGGTGTACGGCAACAAGAACTGGGTGACCTTGGTGCAAGGGACGACGCCTGAATTTATTGGTGTGAGGAATTTTAACCTGGAAAAGGGAACTTTTTTTACTTTCAAGGATGTGGATACCCGGGCGCGGGTGATGGTTCTCGGCAAAGTAGCGGCCGACAATTTGTTTGGCGAGATTAATCCGGTAGGTAAGACGGTGCGCATCAACAAAGCGCCCTTTCGGGTGATCGGTGTGCTGGAAGCTAAGGGACAATCGCCTTCCGGGCATGATTTGGACGACTTAGCGGTTATTCCGATTACCACCGCCCAGGAACGGGTGATGGGCATTACGTATTTGAACAGTATCAGCGTTACAGCCGCCGGCGCCGATGTTATCGACCAGGTGCAGGCTGACATTACCGGCCTGTTGCGCACGCGCCACCGTATCGCCGCCAACACGACCGATGATTTTACCGTCCGCAACCTGACGTCGATTATGGCGACGGCGGATGAGACTTCCAAAACGATAACGCTGCTCTTGGGAAACATTGCCGCCATCTCGCTGTTGGTGGGCGGTATTGGCATTATGAACATTATGCTGGTATCAGTTACCGAACGTACCCGGGAGATTGGCATCCGCAAAGCTCTTGGCGCCACTTATCGCAACATCCTGTTCCAGTTCTTAATCGAGGCGGGAGTCATCGGCGTGACCGGCGGCATTATGGGCATTGGCCTGGGTATTGCCGGTTCCCGTATCATTGCCGCCGTCGCCCACTGGAACACTGTAATTTCATTTGCTTCGATTTTTCTGGCTTTTGGCTTCTCTGTCGGCATCGGCTTATTCTTTGGCCTTTATCCGGCGCGGAAAGCCGCTCTTTTGGACCCGATTGAGGCGCTGCGATATGAATAAGAACAAGGAGGCAGTATGTTTGAAACATTCCATAGGGGATAAATGCGCAAAGAGGAATTGAATTTTAGTTAGGTGGGAGAAACAAAATGAGAAAGCTGTACATATTGCTGATATTGATTTTTTATTGCAGTGTTGTTCCTTGTGCCGGCAATGAAAGAATAGAATTATATACTTTATCAACAGGTGATCCGGTTTACCGGCAGAATACCTGCGTCGTCATTGCTTTTAAACAGCCCCGCACGGTTCTTGGCACTTCGGTAATAAACGGAGGATACCGTGAAGACTTAAAAGCAATATTTAATCATGACATGAAGGACGCCGTTATGAACGCGGATTCCTATCCGGAGTATATGCAGGGAGTGGCAAGGAATTTGGGACTTGACCCTGACAGGGTGTCCGGCATGGGAACGGGCGCATCCATGGACAATGTCGCCATTCAGTCGGCAAGCTACCAAACACTAACCGTAACCGCCATAGCGACCGGCGGGGTGGAAGAAAACGGCGGCCGGGTAGGTGATCCGGCTGAGTATTTTAATCCGGGACAAAAAACCCGGCTGCATAAACCGGGTACCATCAACATCATGCTGGTAATTGACGCCGATATACCGCCCGGTACATTGGCCAGAGCGCTGGTTACCTGTACCGAAGCCAAAACGGCGGCGCTGCAGGAATTAATGGCCGGCAGCAAGTATTCCAGCGGACTGGCGACAGGTTCGGGGACCGACCAAACAATAATAATTGCCAATCCGGGTTCGCCACTATATTTGGAGGATGCCGGCAAACATTCCAAATTAGGTGAACTGATCGGCCGCACCGTAAAGCAGGCAGTCAAAGAAGCCTTGTTCCGGCAAACCGGATTATCACCCCAAAAACAGCATAGCGTGCTTAGGCGCATGAACCGGTTCGGCCTGACGGAAGAAACACTGTATCAGGAATATTTGCAAAAAAATGGCTATCTAGAAAAACAACGGTTTTTAGACTGCTTGCAACAGTTGGACAAGGACCCCCGGTTGGTGACATATACATCCCTGTATGTTCATTTACTGGATCAGTTTAACTGGCAATTGTTGTCCGGCGACGAAACCGTGGCCGCCGGTAATGAGTTGCTGCTGCTGTCTGCCGGTAAATTCGGTGTTTTGCCGCGGGCAATCGCCGCCGAGGCGAAACTGGAAAACTGTATTCAGGCATGGTCCGGCCTGGTTGTCGATATATTAAGAGCAAAACTGGCCGGTTCTCAAGGGGACTGAGGAGTGCTATTGACTATATGACCACTATATGGAGTAATATATAAAAAGATAATTTTAATGAGGTGAGAATAATGATGAATGAAAAGAAACATCCTGAACATCCTGAATTTCAACTTCCCGATGATCCACATGCGAAGCACCGTTATGAAAGTGCAATGAAACACGTTCAATTTGCGAAAGAAGCAGGGAAATCTTCAGAAAAAATTCATGAGATTTTTCGAAAAGTAATGAATTTTGACACTAAAGACATTGAAAAAATTCCTCAGGATGAAGCACACAAAAAATACCGTTCTGCCGTAATTCATGCCCAGAAAGCAATCGAAAACGGCAAATCTTCCGAAGAAGCTCATGAAATATTTGCGAATATTGTCTCTGGAAAGACTGAAGGACAGTGTCATCATTGCAAATAGCTTATTATTAACATGTTTACTTAAACTGCATAGTGAAAAAAGTTAGGTGTCTGAAAGGACTTAATAGGGAAGTCCGGTGCAATGCCGGCGCGGTCCCGCCACTGTAACGGGGAGCAAGCTTAAGATATGCCACTGAGATCTGCCATCTTGGGAAGGTTTAGGTAAGCCATGATCCGGAGCCAGGAGAACTGCCTAACTGATAATCACCGTTGTACCCACGAGCGATGGGGAGGGGGATTACCGTGAAAGATCTCTTGACTTAGAAGGGCTCTGTGTCAAGGATTTATTCATGCTGAATTTAACTCTCCTGGTCTTATGACCAGGAGTTTTCATTTGGTATGATACTGTACATAACTATATTTTAAGGAGGCGCATTATGGAATATATCATGGATCCTGGTTTGATTGAAACCCGCAGTATGGAAATTATAGGTTCCTATTTGGATGAACTGGGACTGGAACTTTCACCGGCGGCTGTTAAGGTGTATTCCCGTATTATTCATGCGGCAGGTGATCCTGATTACGCCAAACACATCAGGATTCATCCTGACGCAATCACCGCCGGGTGTGCTGCTTTGGCAGCAGGACGGGATATTTATTGTGATGTGGAAATGGTCCGTACAGGAATTAATAAGCGGCTTTCATCCTATGGCGGTAAGGTGTACTGTTTAATTGGCAGCGAAGAAACCGCTCGGCTTGCCAAAAGCGTCATTACCCGGGCGATGTCCGCCGCCATTAGGCAGTTTGGCGGGCAATTAGACGGTGTTATTGTTGCCATTGGCAATGCGCCGGCCGCGTTGTTTGAACTTTCAACCCTAATGGAACGAACCGGTATCCGGCCGGCGCTGGTAATCGGCGTGCCTGCCGGCTTTGTCGGGGCGGCAGAATCAAAAGCTTTGCTGCACGCAGCTTCGCCTGTGCCTTATATTACTGTTTTAGGTAACAAGGGAGGCAGCCCTATTGCCGTAGCAGCCTTGGACGCCCTTTGGTACATGACAGAAACAGTATCCAATAATGTTATATAGGAGAAAACGCATGATGAATGACGCTTGGGCGAGGGACTCAAGGTGCTGGTTGTGCAATTCATAAAGGGCAATCGGAAGAATATTATGAACAGTATAAAAAATAAAAACTGTATAAAAAATCCATCATTCTGGCGCTGGCTTTGGGGACGAGCGTCACTGTAAGCGTGTTCTCGGTGTGGCCCAGGCAGCGTAGCCGCAGTTGTTCAGCCAGGAATACAAGAAGGTTATTGAGACTTGATATTATACTTTGAAAGGGAGATAAAAATGGCGTTTAGAACCAAGATTATTAAAAAAATAAAAAACATTAAAAATATTAATAAGAAGGCAATAATCCCAATCGCTGCGCTTACTTCGTGCACAATGGCCATTGCCGGCATGACTATCAGCAATGCCGCAGCGCCGGAAGAGGAACAGGAGTTTAACTTTGAACAGGTAATGGTAACTGCCCAACGATATCAGAAGAGCGATATCGATACCCCGGCTTCGACCAGTGTCTATACATATGAAGATCTTAAGTCAACAGGGGCCCGGAATGTGGCGGAAGCGTTAAAACAAGCGGCAGGACTTACATATTCTTCTTTTGGCCCCAGCGGGGCCTCTATGACTACCATGACGACCAAGATAATAATACGGGGTGTTTCAACAGGCACCCTTGTTCTTGTCAATGGCACACCGCTTAATCTGCGTGGGTTGTATAATCTGGAAGACATACCTGTCGAGAACATCGAAAGGATTGAAATTGTCAAAGGCGGCGGTTCAGTACTATACGGCAGCGAGGCTACCGGCGGGGTCATCAACATTATTACCAAGAAAAACCTGCAAAACTCTGTGAAAATTTCCGGCGGCAATTATGGGCAGCAAGACCATAGTTTTACTCTTCAGGCAGGAAAGCTGGGATTAAATTATAATTTTGAAAAATGGGGCGACTTGGGAAATATTTCTAAATCAATAGCAAACGGCAAAGAGATGAACATGTTTTTTCCCGGGCTGGAGCGCAATAATCAGACGCTTTCTTACCAGTTTAGTAAAGCCGTATCGTTGCTATACAGCCATAATAGCTCAGAGTCGCTTTACGACTATAAGTTCGGGACAGGCTATGCTGCGAATCTGATTGGCAAGACAAGATACAGCAGGGTATATACGGATGAAAAGGATTTTGTCCAGCTGCAGTATGACCAGGATCATATAAAGGGATCGCTGTATTATAACTATAAAACGATGAACACCTTAGGGACAGACTACTATTCTTCATCAGGCTCCGCCGCCGGGTATCCTAAAAAAACAAGTGAAACAAGCAGAAGCAGCACTTACGGCTTTGATCTTCAAAAAGACTGGATGATTCATGCCAATAAATTATTGCTGGGTGTTACTTACCAAAATGAGTATTATGACCCTAATATCAGCAATACCCTGGATTATCAGCGGGACAACTATTCGGTATACGGACAGTGGGAACAGCCTGCAGGCAAGGCTGATACAATAATCCTGAGCGGGAGGGAAACCTGGACGGCAAACGCGCCTAACGGGAGAAATTATGATAATTTTAGCGGGCAGGCTCAATTTCTTCACAAGCTGAATGATAACGAATCTATTTATACCAGTGTCGGACAGTCTTTCGTAATGCCGACCTTTGCCCAAATGTACAGCAGCAACGATGACCGGCGGCTTGGCAACCCTAATCTAAAGCCTCAGACCGGCCTGCATTACGAAGCGGGCTGGAAAAGAAACAGCGGCAATCATAACTGGCGATTGGCAGTTTTTAGTTTTACAATCAAAGACAATATTTCTTCCACTTATAATCAGGCAGACGGCACCTATTCCTATAAGAATGAAGATATGAAAAATACCGGTGTGGAGTTGACTTGCCAGGTTGACGGGCCTAAGGATTGGACATTCAACTGGGGCGTCACTTATGGCGATGCTTTAACGAAAAGCACGGATAAGCCTTACTGGGATCGCAACTTTGGGCGCTGGCAGGTGAATGGCGGCGCAACTTATCAACATGACCGCTGGAAGGTTACACTCACCGGCAATTATCTGGCTGATCGGGTCATGACGCCAAGTACTGCAAAATCATATGATGTCAAGCCATATTTACTAACCAGTTTGAGTGTGAATTATACCCTCGGCAAGCAGCAGGAAATTATCCTTACAGCTCAGAATGTATTGAACCGGAAAGACATAATTTCCCATTCTACTTCGGAATATTACTATACTCCCTTTAATTTCAGCTTAGGTTATAAAAGTAAATTTTAAAAGGCGAGTAATAATCAGCAACAACCGGACATTCAGTATCAATTCTAAGGAGATTTAAGATGAGAGTCGCTTTTTTACATTTGGATTTAAGCGGGGGACCGGAAGCCCGCAATTTGGAACTGCTGCATCAGGCCATTGATTTGGCGGCTCAGCAGGGAGCGAAATGGGTCGTTACTCCGGAAACAGCGGTACAGGGATATTTCTTTAAACTTAAGGCTGAGGCGGCCCGGGAGCCATTAAACATACCTGTGCAGCCTTGTCCCGGTCTGGATGGCATCCGTTGCCTGGCCGCAAAGCGCGGCCTTACCGTATTCTTAGGCTGCGCCGAACAGGATGAAGCCACCGGCAACTATTTCAATAGTTGCCTGGTGATCGGCCCAGGCGGGGAAATACTTGGCAGACACCGTAAACTTCGGGCGCATGGGACAGGCGCCGAAGGCTGGGCGGCCAGGGGCAAGCAACTGGAACCCGTTGATTGCCGGGAAATGAAAGCCGGAGTTTTGGTGTGCGCCGATCTTTGGTACCCTGAACACGCCCAGGTGTTGCAAGCCAAAGGTGCCCGGGTTATCGTAGCCTTGGCTGCCTGGCCGCCGGGAAAATGCGGCCCGGGGGACAGTTGGGAACAGGCATCCGCAGCCAGCGGTCTGCCGGTATGGGTGTGCAATCAGACCGGCAACGGTGAACATCTGGATTTTAGCCAGGCAACAAGCGCTGTGGCGGCAGAAGGAAGATTGCAATTAACCTACAAAGGCCTGGCGCCGGCCGTGCTGCTGTTTGACTGGGATGAGAGCGAACAGCGCTTGTTGTCGTCTGAGTTTACCGTAGTAAAACTATAATAAAGAAACTAAAAGGATGCGGTTTTTTCTTCCATTAGGCAAAAAATCAGCCGGGTCGCATAAAATATAATAGTTACCTGTTGGTGAGAATGACTTTCACTGTGTTGCGAAATGAAGCCGGAGGTGAACTTATGCTGTCACCCAGTCTGGAAGATTATTTAGAGGAAATCTACAGATTCTCAGTCAGCAATGATATAGTGCGAGTTACCGACATCAGCCAGAAATTGAATGTTAAGCTTCCTTCAGTAACCAAGGCGCTGGGAAAACTCCGCGCGGGAGGTTATATTACCTACCAGAAATACGGCATGATGGGGCTGACTGACAAAGGCCGGCAGATGGGTTGTTACCTCGTGGAAAGAAACACACTCCTGCAGGATTTTCTCAGGACAATCTGTGCCGACTGCGATGTTGCCGCTGAAGCCGAAGCAATGGAACATTACCTGTCAAAATCAACCATATCTTCAATAAAGCGTTTGATGGGATTTATGAAAGAGAACACGGAAGTCTATCAGCGGTTTGTGGAGTATGTGCAAACAACTGCCTATAGACACAAAGGATAAAGATAAACGTAACTATAGTGTATACTGCACGTTTTTGCCGTATGTTGGTATCCTATCAACAAACTATACATAATGAAGAAAGAAGAGACATTGAGACAGCCAACAGCATCCTTTGTCCGCTATGGCCTCAATACGCCGGATGCGAAATAAAACAAAACTATTTATAATAAGAAGTGGATAGTTACTATCCAAAAACAAAGTTACATAAGGAGGAGAACGATTGAAGAATTTCAAAAGACTCGTCGCCATCACTTTAGCTGCTTTGTTTTTAGGAACATTCGCAGTACCTCCGGCTAATGCTGCCACTTATTATTATTTTTCTCGTTCTGTCCCGATCGGCACAACTGTAAAGGCTTCGGATTGCCCAACTGCAAAGACTCCGGCTGGTTCAACCGTAAAGACTCCCACTGGTCCGACTGTAAAGACTCCGACCGGTCCAATTGTACGGACTCCCGGAACCACTAAGCCCGCCACTCCGGCTTCTCCGGCTCCGGCTACCGGTAATGTATCCGCTCCGCTCTCCGCAGATGAACAAACAATGGTCAATTTGGTTAACAGAGAACGGACTAGCCGCGGCTTAGCACCACTGCAAGTGGATATGCGGCTGGTAAAAGTAGCCCGCATGAAGAGCCTTGATATGATTAAAAACAACTACTTCTCCCATCAGTCGCCTACGTACGGCTCTCCCTTTGACCTGATGAGGTCCCAGGGGATTACATATCGGGCTGCTGGAGAAAATTTGGCAGGAGCGAGCTCGGTTACACAGGCTCATACCAATCTCATGAACTCCTCCGGACACCGGGCTAACATTCTGAACGCCAATTACAACCGTATCGGCATCGGCATCGTCAAAGGCGGTCCGTACGGAATGATGATTAGCCAGGAGTTTATTGGAATCTAATTGCATACGTTAACAAAGGCTGCAGATTAACAACATGTTAACTGCAGCCTTTGTTTATTATTTAACGCTTTTAACAAGTGCTGCATATCATGGAGCATGTGAAACAGCTCCGGAGGTGGCACGATGAAAATATGTGTGATTGGGACAGGGTATGTCGGCGATAACATGCTGGAAGCAGCCAGAGGGGTTGACGCTCTCCTCCTGGTTACTGAGTGGTGTCAGTTTTGCCAAGTGGATTTCGATCAAATTAAGCACCTGATGCACAGGCCAATAGTTTTTGACGGCAGAAACCAGTACGATCCCCAACGGATGCTCCGCCTTGGTTTTGAATACTACTGCAGCGGGAGGGGTTTAAGTGTCTGCTGAAAAACGAGTGCTTGTTACCGGCGGCGCCGGCTTTATCGGCTCCCATCTTTGCCGCCGACTGCTTGCAGAGGGTGCGTACGTTATTTGCTTGGATAATTTTTACACCGGTTCCCGGAATAATATTGCCGAATTAATGAAACATCCCCGGTTTGAACTGCTATATCATGACGTGGTGGAACCCTTCACGACGGAAGTTGATGAAATTTTCAATTTGGCTTGTCCCGCCAGTCCGGTGCACTATCAGGCAGACCCGGTCAAAACCGTTAAAACCAGTGTGCTGGGGGTAATTCATGTCCTGGAACTGGCCCGCAAGCTGCAGGCGAAAGTATTACATACTTCAACTTCTGAAGTGTACGGAGACCCGCTATTGCATCCTCAGCCCGAGACCTATTGGGGAAATGTTAATCCTAACGGTTTAAGGAGCTGCTATGACGAAGGCAAGCGGTGCGCCGAGACCCTGTGTTTCGATTATTCCCGTCAATATGGTCTTGATCTCAAAGTCGTTCGTATTTTTAATACCTATGGCCCCAACATGCGACCGGATGACGGCCGGGTTGTCAGCAACTTCATTATTCAAGCGCTGCGAGGGAACGAGCTTACGGTATACGGCGACGGCAGCCAAACCCGTTCATTTTGCTATATTGATGATTTGGTCGAGGGAATTATCGGCATGATGCAAACAAGCGAAGGTTTTCATGGGCCAGTTAACTTAGGCAATCCGGACGAATTTACAATTTTAGAGCTGGCAGAGCAGGTTATCCGGCTGACAGGGGCATGTACCCAAATTGCATATCGACCGCTGCCGGCGGATGATCCCCGCCAGCGTCGTCCGGACATCTCATTGGCGAAAACGAAATTGGATTGGGAACCACAGGTTCAGCTTGAGATAGGACTGATAAAGACTATTGCTTATTTTCGAGAACTGGCTGAACAGAATAAAAGGTAGTCATTCGTTATTTCTATTGGCCGTCACGCGGCAGGAGAAAAAGCGCCGTTGCGCGAAAATAAAAAATGTTTGGCCAGTCGAGAAAAATAAGAAAAACGCTAACGCGTCTTCACGGCTTTTGTTCCTGACATTTGTAGGAGGGTTGACACAATGTATACTAAAATTGTAACAATAAGCAATAAAACCGGTCTCCATGCCAGACCAGCCAGTTCGTTTGTCCAGACGGCAGCAAAATTTCAGTCTGAGATTAGGGTGCAAAAAGAGGACAATATCGCCGACGCAAAATCAATTTTGAAATTAATGGCACTGGGGATAACCAAAGGCACAGAAATAGCTATTGCCGCCGAAGGCCCTGATGAAAAAGCTGCCGTTGAGGCACTTGTCGAACTTATTGAAAGCAATTTTGGGGAGTAAACATAGGTTAAAATAAGGAGAAACCTAATATGAATTTTGATTTTTATAAATATCATGCTTTAGGTAACGATTATATTGTTATTGATCCCAACAAGACCAAAGTTAACTTGTCTGAGGAGAATATCCGGCTGATTTGCCACCGTAATTTCGGTGTCGGTTCGGACGGTATTTTGTACGGACCTTTGTTTCAGGACAAGTCCATTTATTTTAGAATACTGAATCCGGACGGGAGCGAGGCCGAGAAAAGCGGCAATGGAATTAGAATATTCTCCCGGTTTCTTGTTGATGCCGAGTATGTTACCGATAAAGAATTTAATTTAGGGACTTTAGGCGGCAACGTTCGCGTGGAACTCTTAGACGATAACGGCAGGCGAATTCGGGTGGATATGGGAACGGTAACCTTTCAAAGCCGGCAGATTCCTGTGGCCGGACCGGCGCGGGAAGTGGTGAATGAGGAGTTGGTGGTTAATAACCAAAGGCTCTTTATTACGTGTCTATCCATCGGCAATCCCCATTGTGTGGTGCCTTGCGATGAACTCGGGCGGGAAACGGCTTCTGGCCTGGGGGCAGCCATTGAAAGCCATGAGCTTTTTCCCAACCGGATTAATGTTCAGTTTCTAAAGATATTAAACCGAAACAACATTCAAATCGAGATTTGGGAACGGGGGGCGGGCTATACGCTGGCTTCCGGCAGCAGCAGCTGTGCAGCAGCCAGTGCAGCTTACAAAATGGGGCTGGCCGGCAATGAGATAAACGTACATATGCCGGGTGGTATTATTAGGGTAGATATTCAAAATGATGGACATGTCTTTATGACGGGCTCTGTCACGCAGGTGGCTCAAGGAGTGTTTTCGGAGGATTTGTGGAGGCAAATTCAGGGATAACAGGCCAAATCTGTAACCAATGAATGACATAGTATGGGTAGAAGATTCAATTATTCACCTTTAGGGAGGAAGACTTCATCTGTTGATGAGTCTTCTTTTTTCAGTATTATAGGGGAACGCATTAAAGAATTGAAACCCGGCTTATCCTAGTGGTCTGTAATACAGACCACTAGTTACCTGGATGTCAATTCTTAATGCGACCTATCGGCATATATAAAAAACTGATTTATTAACGAAATTGTAACAATTCCGTTAACTTTTCATTATAATTTTAGATTACAATTTTTTTGAAGGAAACAACGCAAAAAAAAAGAAAATATTAAAAAAAGTCCATGTTTTGAATGCAAAAAATTATTTTTAAAAGGGGGACACTCTCTTTGGAAAGGCTTAAAAGGCGTATTGCCAAACTATTAGTATCTATTCTTACTTTATTCGCATTTAGTCATCCGGTGCTGGCGGCGCCGATTGAATTGACACTTGCTGATAGCATTTCGCTGGCTCTTAAAAATAACAAGGATATAAAAATCTCCACATTAGCCAGAGATAAGGCAGTCTGGGTGATAAAACAAGAAGAAGCGGGCAAGGGGGTTAGCCTGAATCTGAATCATTCTGCCAGACGTTCTGACTCGGCAGGCGGTGACCCCGCCACGAATTTTAGCAATAATGTGTCGCTTAGCGTGCCCATTTATTCCGGCGGTAAATTGGAAAGTCAAATTGACCAGGCTAAGCTTGAACTCAAAATTGCGGATCTTGGTCTTGACGCAACAATGCAGCAAACCAAACAGAATGTCACTACATACTATTTTAATGTGCTGCAATATCGAAATGAGGCGCAAATAAACCGGGAGACGGTTGATAACTATACCGCCCACCTGAAAGATGTGCAAGCAAAATATGAAATTGGCACAGTGGCTAAGACCGATGTGCTGGCAAGCCAAGTCTCGCTGGCCACAGCTCAGGATGACCTGATTAAAGCTGAGAACAATTATAATGTTGCCGTAGCAACGCTCAACAATGCCATCGGCTTGTCCCTGGACAGTGAGTTAACCCTTAAAGAAGGTCTCAAGTATGAGAAAAATTCTCTCACCCTTGAAGATTGCGTCAAATACGCATTGGCCAACCATCCGGAAATAGCTGAGTACCAAACGAAAATAGCCAGCGCCGAAGATGACGTCAAAATCGCTAAAAGCGGCGATAAGCCGACAGTTGACTTTGCTGTGGGGCAAAGCTGGTATGACAAGGATTTTCCCGGCGCCAATAACAGTAACTGGCAGGCGACCATTACCGCCTCGTTTAATCTGTTTGATTCGGGCCTGAATAAATCCAGGGTCCAACAGTCTCAATACAGTTTGGCCACAGCCCAGGAAGCAGCCGATCAGAAACGCGACACCGTATTATTGGATGTGCGCCAGTATTATTTAAGCATGCGGGAAGCTGAGAAGCGGATTGATACCAATCAGGTGGCAGTGAACCAGGCCCAGGAAAACCTGAAGATCCAGGAGGCCCGTTATAGTGCAGGGGTGGGAACCAATCTGGATGTTCTCGACGCCGTATTGCATTTGAACCAAACTAAGATTAACGATATTCAAGCCTTGTACGATTATAATACCAGCAAGGCGCAATTGGATAAAGCTATGGGTGTGCCGGTCCAATAAGATACACAGAAGAAGTGAGGTTAAATTATGCAGGCAATTGGTAAAAGAATTAGGCAATATAAAGGATGGCTGATTCTCTTGCTGGTAGTCGCGCTGCTGGCGACAGGGGGAGCAATCTATTTCAAAAAAGGCAGCACTCCTGTTGTTAATGAGACTACGGTTACCGTAGGGCGCGGCGACATTGCGGAGACAGCCTCCGCGACCGGAACTATTTCAGCAGTAAACTCAGTTGATATTAGTTCCCGCGTGACAGGTCTAATCAGAGAACTTAACGTAAAGGAAAATGATATTGTAAAGGCCGGACAGGTTTTGGTAGTTTTGGATGATACCAGCTTAAGAGCACAACTTGCCCAATATGAAGCCCAGTTGGAAAATTATGCCGCCATCTATGAGCGCAGCCAAAAAATGGCAGCTATTGGCGGCGAGTCGCTCCAACAACTGGATACCGACCGTACAAACTACCTCGTGTCCCAGTCCACATATAACAACTACGCATCGCAACTGGAATACTATGTAATTAAGGCCCCTATCGACGGTGTCGTGGTCGGCAAGCCCACACCCGCCGGACAGACGGTAGCACAGGGTATCTCCAGTCCCCAGGTAATAATGACGATTGCCGATATGTCACAAATGCAGATTAAGGTAATGGTAGATGAGACGGATGTCGGCAAAGTGCAGGTGGGGCAAAAGGTTTCTTTCACCGTGGACGCTTATACAGACAAAACTTTTACCGGCACGGTAACGAACATTTCCAAAAGTGCCACCACTTCGTCCAATGTGGTGTATTATCCGGTATATGTTGATGTGGATTCGCCGGCAGGCCTGTTATATCCCACCATGACCGCCAGGGTAACTGTCAATATCGGTGAGAGCAAAAATGCGCTGGTTGTGCCGCTGTCGGCCCTCAAGGAAGATAAAGGAGAACAGTATGTACAGCTGAAGGAAAACGGCGAATTACGGAGGACCCCGGTCCAAATTGGTCTAAGAGATGATACCAAGGTGGAAATCCTGAGCGGCCTTAGTGAAGGCGACAATGTTGTCATACCTGCGGCTGCGGCTAAGTCGGCAACTACTACTAACACTCGGCAGAGACAGGGACCATCGCTGTTCTAGGAGGGATATCATGGCGATTGCGCTAACGGATGTAACCAAAGTATATCATATGGGTGATACCACTGTGTATGCACTGGCAGGTGTGACACTATCCGTCAATAACGGGGACTTTGCCGCCATCACTGGTCCGTCGGGATCAGGCAAGTCAACTCTGATGAATATTATTGGCTGCCTTGACCGGCCGACCGGCGGCTCGTACCGGCTAGGCGGAGAGGAAGTTGCGACTTTGACTGATGATCAGTTGGCTTTGACCCGCAATAAAAAGATCGGTTTCGTATTTCAAAACTTCAATCTGCTGCCACGGATGTCAGCCTTGCAAAATGTTGCTTTGCCGCTTGTTTACGCCAAAATAGATAGACAAACACGACTGGAAAAGGCTAAACAAACATTGGCGATTGTCGGTCTTGAGGAGCGTAAAGACCATCGTCCCAATGAGCTTTCCGGCGGCCAGCGGCAGCGGGTAGCCATCGCCAGGGCATTGGTTAATGACCCGGAGATTATTATTGCTGATGAACCGACTGGAAATCTTGACACCAAATCCAGCAATGAGATAATGGAGATTTTTTGCAGGTTGAATCAACAGGGGCGGACGGTAATTATGGTCACCCATGAACCGGATATTGCAGCCTATGCCCGGCGGGTTATCCTGGTCCGGGATGGAAATATTATTAAAGATGAGGTCAGGCAGGAGGTAGCGGAATGTTCTGGGAAAGTGTCCTGATCGCTTTTGAAGGGCTAAAGGCGAATAAGCTCCGGGCTCTCCTTACCATGTTAGGGATTATTATTGGTGTCGGCGCCGTTATTGCCATGGTTTCCATTGGCTTGGGCGTACAGCAAAAAGTGCAAAGTTCCATTGCCAGTTTGGGCAGCAATCTGCTGATTGTTATGCCGGGAGCTAACTCGCCTTCAGGTGGTGTGCGTTTGGCGGCGGGATCGAATATTACCCTGACCAGAAAGGATGCCGAGGCCATTGGGGAAATTTCCGGTGTCAATTATGTAGCACCTGCCGTCAGCCAGTCGTTTCAAATCATCTATGGCAACCAGAATTGGGTAGCCAGTGTCTCAGGAACTACAGCGGAATATTTGTCGATACGAAATTTCAGTGTAGCGTCCGGTACTTTTTTCAGTGATAGTGACGACAATGCCCGCAGCCGGGTAGCAGTACTCGGGCAAACCGTGGTTACTAATTTATTCGGCGATGTCAGCCCGTTAGGTCAGACGATCCGTATTGGTCAGGCGCCGTTTCGGGTCATCGGGGTGCTGGAAAGCAAAGGGCAATCGGCTAATGGGCAGGATCAGGACGATATCGTCCTGGTACCCCTGTCCACCGCCCAAGACCGGCTTATGGGAATAACCCATGTTAACAATATCAGCATACAGGCGGCGAGCGCTGAGGTAATTGACAAGGTTCAGTCGGACGTCACGACTTTATTGAGAACACGTCATCGTCTGGCGGCAAATGTGGAAGATGATTTTTCGGTGCGCAATCTAACGGCGCTTATGGCTACCGTGCAAGAAACTACCGGCACCCTTACAATGTTTTTGGGCGCTATTGCCGCTATTTCCCTGGTGGTTGGCGGCATCGGGATTATGAACATCATGCTGGTTTCAGTAACTGAGCGGACCCGGGAAATCGGCATCCGCAAAGCGCTGGGCGCAACTTTTAGCAATATTCTGCTGCAATTTCTGATAGAAGCCATAGTCATTAGCGTTACCGGCGGTTTAGTTGGTATACTGGCGGGAGTGGCCAGTGCGAGAGTGATATCGCTGGTAGCCGGTTTGAACACAGTTGTTTCCTCCCTTGCCATCTTTGCGGCATTTAGCGTCACAATAATGATCGGCGTATTCTTCGGAATATACCCTGCCCGCAAAGCGGCATTGCTTGATCCGATAGATGCGCTACGCTATGAATAGGGGATTCTAAATTCGTAAACGATCATAAATAAGCACAATAAAACCGCAGGGCTGCGGGTTTATTGTGCTTATTTAGCATACCGCCTGTTGCAAGTCGTGATTGGTTGCGCCAATAACCCGGGCATCCACTACCCGGCATTTGTTGCCACCATACGTTAGGTGGAATAAAGGTATGTTCTGAAGCGTATAGTTAATTGACTTTTATGACATAAAAGGAGGTTTGTGCTTTGCCTTATCATTTTCGCAATTTGGTGTTTGAAGGCGGTGGTGTAAAAGGAGTAGCTTATGCAGGATCTTTGCAAGTTTTGCATGAAAAAGGAATTTTGGAGCAAATAAAGCGGGTCGGCGGCACTTCGGTTGGTTCAATAACAGCTTTGTTAGTTGGCTTAAATTATAGTATCGATGAAATTAACAACATTCTTAGCGGCTTGGATTTTCGCCGGTTTTTAGACGATTCCTGGGGTATTGTCAGGGATGTAGGCCGGCTGCTTACCCAATTTGGGTGGTATAAAGGCGATTTCTTTCACACGTGGGTAGAAAACTTAATTGCTGCCAAAACGGGAAAGACAAATGCAACTTTTGCTCAAGTATATAATCTGTCGGAGAATCATGAATTTAAAGATATATATTTTATTGGCACCAACCTTTCAACCGGTTTTTCCGAAGTATTTTCTTACGAGCATACACCTCAAATGGGCATTGCGGACGCCGTTCGAATATCGATATCGGTTCCGCTGATATTTGCCGCCCGGCGGAGCGACAGGGGCGATGTTTACATTGACGGCGGGGCTTTGAATAATTACCCGGTTAAGCTATTTGACCGGGAACGTTATGTTGAACAATTCTTGACATATCCCGACTATTACAGAGAATATAACCAAAAGTTATCTGATGAGGGAAAGATTATTAACCCTTATGCCTACAACCAGGAAACGTTAGGATTTAGGCTGGATTCAGCCGGTGAAATTGCTTGCTTTCATGATCATGCTGAACCGCCTCGGCATAACATCAATGATTTCTTTTCCTATACCTGGAGATTAATTGATACTATCCTGGAATGCCAGGAAAATCAACATCTACACAGCGATGATTGGCATCGTACTATCTATATTGATACGCTAGGTGTAAAAGCAATGGATTTTGGCATCGATAACAATACAAAGCAGGCACTGATAAACTCTGGGCGCGAGAACACGATAAAGTACCTTAAGTGGTTTGACAGTACAGAAAGTACGCCCTCTAATCGTCCATAAGAAAAATGATACCATTACCATTACCATTACCATTATCTATTATCTATGATGGAATACGGAGGCAGCAAGGTTCTCATTTCCCCTTTCGGGGTTCCAGGCACCTCAGACAAGTTTCTTAACCCCTTGAGTATTTGGACTCGCACTGTTTTGTCCAGCCAATCCTCCAGTTCTCGTTTCAGTTCGGTCAGCGTCGATATTTGTGCGTTTTTCTGGTCCGATGCCCGGCTCAAAGCTATCATTCTCTCAGCAATTGAAGACAGTTCTTCGTTAATAACGCTTTCTACTCCCTGACGGATGGCTGCCAATATTTGTTTATCTGATTCAATTTCACGGGTAAGCATAATGGCTATTTGCTCAACTTGCTTCGCCATAACTTTGGGCTTAAGCTGGCTGTTTTGAACAAAATTTTCATAGAGCTGTTTTTTGTCCGGCAAACTAAGTAGCAACTGATCGCTGTTTATTGTAATGAACTCTACATAAAGAGGAGTATTATCCGCTTGATAAATCGTGCTGCACTCATTAATTAACTTTTTTAAATTATTCAAATAAGCCTTGCAATGTCTTTGTCGTGACATTAATTTCTTACGCTCCTCTCTTCCTATGTTTTTAAAATATGTATTGTAATATATGTAATAACATCAGAATTTGTGAGATTTCTGTCCGCTGCTTTATTAATTTAGTCAGATTCATATGTAAACCTCCTACGCACCTAATACTGCTGCTTAACATAGTATATAACGTATTCAGTGGATCCATTATTACATTATTAAAATATCAAAATAGGAGGAGTTAAACATGGCTGACAAAAAACTTGATAAAAAATATGATGGAGGTAACTTCATCGAAGAAAAGTATGTGGACATCAAAACTAAGATTGACAGTGGTGTAAATGATGGTTTTTCTTTTGTCCACCTAATCGGGTTTATTGATGTTGAAAAAATTATTTCTTTGGATTGGAAGAAGTTCTTTCTTGAAAAGAAATATCCGTTCGCTGTCCTCATAGTTGCCCCCAATAAGCGCGATAAGCATGATTCTTCTAAGGATGATAAGGATGATAAAGATGATAAGTATGATGATTGTGACGACAAAGATAAAAAAGATTATGAAGATGATGAATATTATTAAAAACTAGCGACTGAGTACTTCGCCTTACCACAAAATCTACAAAAAGCCGCGAGATTCGCGGCTTTTTGGCTTAACAGAAAGTATAAGTACTTTCTGTTGATATAAGTGCAATCATTCTGTCATTCTATTGATACTTTTTGGGAAAGGTGATTAATAATTGCCCAAGTTTCTTTGGCATATTTGGGCAGGAAAGCCGGCGACAAGTCAAACGGCGGGCGAAAAT